>VFJJ01000088.1 GCA_009886115.1 Actinomycetota bacterium | reverse complement strand
GCCCGCCCCACCGCGCCCACGCCGACCGCGGTGCCTTCACCCGACAAGCTCCGCCAGGTCATCGAGGCCCTGGCCGGATCGTCGCCGCCGAGAACGGCTCCCCCCGCCGAACCCACGGCGCTGCGTCGCGCCCCGAACCCCGACGACTCCCTTCCCCGGCGCCGCGCCGCGGGTGCCGCAGGCGCCGCGGGTGCCGCCCAGCAGGGGCCCGAACCGGCGTCGAATCCCGAGGTCGGGTCGGCCCCCCCGAACGACTCGGCCCGGCCTCGGACCTCGGGCTCAGGCCCACGTCCCCGCCCGGTCAGCCTGACGGGGCTCGCCAGCCCGGTGATTCCCGCGCCCGGGCTGCCGCAGCGACGATCAACTCCCCATGCCGGCGACACCTCCGATGCCCCCGATGCCAGTGATACCAGTGATACCAGTGGTACCAAGGGGAGCAGGGGTAGCGGGGGTCGCAGCGAGGCGCCGGCCCCGAGACCGGCGCCCGCCGTCACGAGATCTCGCGGCACGGGGACTGCGCCGCGGGGCGACCGTCCCGCCGCGCCCGAACCGGCCACCGTCGACGCTCTGCCCCAACGCCGCGCTCCCAGCTCGGGAGCATCGGGCGGAGCGCCCGCCGGGACCGGCCCCCGCTCGGCCGGCGCGCCCTCTGCCGGACGACCCCGAACGCCTGAGGAGGTGCGCTCGATGCTGAGCAGCTACCGGGCAGGGCGCAAGAAGGGTCAGGCGGCCGGGGTCGCCACCGCGGCATCGACCGCTTCCGACGTGATCGTCAGCCAGGACGAAACCCGATGACGAGGAAGTCCAGATGAACGAACTGAGTCACAGCGCCCGCAACCTGAACTGGCTCGTCCAGAGCTTCGTTCGCGAGGTCCCTGGCGTTCTCGATTCCGTGGTCGTCTCGGCCGACGGTTTGGCGATCGCGACATCTGACGGCCTGACCCGGGAGGACGCCGATCGACTGGCTGCGGTCGCCTCCGGGCTCATCAGCCTGGCGTACGGAACTGCGGCGCGCTTCCAGGGCGGCGCCGTCAACGAGATCATCATCGAGATGGAGGCGCTGTTCCTGTTCGTGAGCGGGATCAGCGACGGCTCGTGCCTGTGTGTCGTGGCTGATGCCGGCTGCGACGTGGGGCTCGTGGGCTACGAGATGGCGGTGCTGGTCGAACGTACCGGCACCGTGCTCACGCCCGAGCTTCGCGCCGAGCTCCAGGCGGCGCTCCCGCGATGACCGCTGGCGCCACACCCGACCGGCCCGACGAGCCTCCGCAGATGCGGATCGTCAGGCCCTACGCCCTCACGGGGGGGCGGACCCGGAGCGGGGCCAGTGACCTTCCGATCGAGACGCTCGTCCGTACGAGCGCCCGGGGTCGGGAGGTCGGACCGAAGCTGCAACTCGAGTACCGGACGATCGCCGAGATGTGCGAGGAACCGCTCTCGGTCGCAGAGGTATCAGTACACCTGGGCGTGCCTCTCGGCGTGGCCAGGGTTCTTGTCACAGACATGAGCGAGCAGGGCCTCGTCGACGTCCACAAGGGCCGGACGGACCGCCCGAACCAGGCGCTTCTCGAAAGGGTGCTCCATGGGATTCGAGACCTCTAACGATCGCGGCGCCCCTGCCGCCGGCGATGAGCCGTTGCAACCAGTCAAGATCGTGATCTCGGGCGGCTTCGCCGTCGGCAAGACAACCTTCGTGGGCTCGATCTCCGAGATCAACCCCCTCACGACCGAGGCCGCCATGACCTCGGCGAGCACGGGGGTCGACGACACCTCGAAGGTCCAGACCAAGACCCACACCACGGTCGCCATGGACTTCGGGCGCATCTCGCTGGGCGGGGGGCTCGTCCTCTACTTGTTCGGCACGCCGGGACAGGCCCGGTTCCAGTTCATGTGGGACGACCTCGCTCGCGGCGCGATCGGGGCCGTGGTCCTCGTCGACACCCGTCGACTCGCCGACTGCTTCCCCGCCGTCGACTACTTCGAGCAGCTCGGGCTGCCGTACATCGTGGCGGTCAACTGCTTCGACGGGCTCCAGTTCCACGAGCAACAGGCGATTCGGGAGGCCCTCTCGGTCCCTCGCGACGTCCCGCTCGTGTTCTGCGACGCCCGGGAGCGGACCTCGACCAAGGAGTCCCTGATCATGCTCGTCGAGCACGCGCTCTCACGAGCCGAATAGCCCGCGGGCCCGGGCTCAAGGCTCGCGTTGAAGTGGTCGATGGCCCTTCGTGATGGCTTCCGTTGACGACATCTTGAGCATGGGAATCCCGGGCAAGCGCTTCGGGGAGATCCTGAGCGACGCCCGCCGGTCGGCTCGTCTGTCGACCCGCCACGCCGCGCAGCGGGCCGGGATCACGACGGCACTGCTCGGCGACTACGAGCGGGGCAAGGCCGAGCCGTCGGTGCAACATCTGCGGACGCTGCTGGAGGTCTACGGGATCGATGCCGGCGACCTGGTTCCCCGTCGGGAGCTCCCCGCCGTCGACATGGTGCACCGGACGGTCACCGTGGGCTCCGAGACCCGGGCCGTCGGCGACTCGCGCGCCGCGGCCAGCGCGATGCTGCGCCACGATCAGGCGCTGCATCTCTTCGTCGAGCTTGTCCGCCAGGCCCGTTCGGCCGGATCCCGGGCCAAGTTCACCCTCAGGGAAGCCGACGCCGTCGCGCTCGCAGAGCTCTTGAGCCTCGACGAGTCGGTGGTCGTGTCGCGGCTGATGGAGATCATGGGCTGCAGCGAGCGCGACGCCACCAACCTCTGGCGGGTCATGAGCAGAGCCCCCTCGATCGGCCTCGCCGCCGCGATCCTCGCGACGTCAGCGACGGTCGGGTTCGTGGCGCTCGGCGGCTCGAACGACGACGGTCCCGCACCGCAGCCGGTGGAGATCACCGCGGTCGTCGAAGATCCGGCCGACGCCGTCGACACTGCTGGCGCCGACCCCGTTGACGCCCAGGCATCGACCGGTGCTTCGGGCGCCGAACAGCCGGATGGCGAGTCGCCGCTGGGTTCCGACGTCGAGGGTGCTGACGGTCTGGTCGAGGTGGCGTCTGCTGCGGTGACACTCGCGACTCCGTCGAGCTCGGCCGTCGAACCGGGTGCGGGTGAAGCCACGGTCGCGGCCACGCCAACGGCCGACTCCCCTCTGGCGAGCGCTGAGAGCGCTGAAAGCGACGCCACAGTCGCCGCTTCGCCTGCTCCCGTCGGGCTCTCAGGGACCGCCGGTCTCGGTGCCGCGCCCATCCCCGAGATCGCCACCGACGAGGTCGTCGACTATCCCCCCCAAGGAATCTGAACGCACTGAAGGCAGCGCAGCAACGCGCCGGTCCTTGAGTCGGTGGCCGGGGACGGTCAGCTCGAAGGAGCCGGCGGGCGGGGCGCCATCACGAGACCTCGTCCGCGTTCGAACGAGATCGCGACGGCACCGTCGACGAGCGCCTGGAGGTCGGCGCCCAGGATCTCGTTGCGCCACCCGAGGTGCAGGCGCGAGCCGCCGTCGTCTCGCAGGAAGCCCTGGAGGTCGGCGCGGGTGGCGAGCAGCGTCGGGTCGAGATCGAGCTCGCCGGCACGCTGTGTCGCCCACGCCGTCATCAACGCCAGCGCGGGCCGCAGCGGTCGGTCGATGTCGTCCTCCACGACGGGAACCTCGAGGCGCTCGTCAGGGAGCGCCTGGCCCTCCTTCACGGCGTCGAGCAGGGCGCGCCCTGCTCCGACGCGGAGGTAGCGCCCGTCGAGTCCCCGAATCGCCCGCAGCTCGTCGAGGCCGCGGGGCGGCCGCTGAGCGATGGCGACCAGCGCCAGATCGGGGAGCACCCACCGCACCGGTTGATCGATGGTCATGGCCTGGCGCTCGCGCCACGCGGCGACCGACTGGGCCACGCACCGAGCCCGACCCCGAAGCGACCGGGCGTCCTTGATCTTCCACCAGGCGCGATCGGGGTTGGCCGAGCCCCGGCCCTTGGTACGCAGGAGCTCGCACTCGTCGGCGGCCCACGCCAGACGCCCCGAGCGTTCGAGCCGAGAGACGAGCTCGTCGGTGAGCGCCAGCAGGAACTCGACGTCGGCTGCGGCATAGGTGCACTGCGCCTCGTCGAGCGGGCGCTGCATCCAGTCGCTGAGCCGGTCGCCCTTGGCCGGGCGGACGCCGAGGAGACGCTCGACGAGCGACGCCAGCGAGGGGGTTGAGAAGCCCGCGAACCCAGCTGCGACTTGGGTATCGAAGATTCGAGCCGGGATCGTGCCGCAGGCGCGCTGGATGACCTCGAGGTCTTGCTCGGCCGCGTGGAAGATGATCGTCCGTCCCGGATCGTCGAAGAGAGGTCCGAGGGGAGCGATGTCGAGCGCCAAGGGGTCGACGAGCGCGATCCCGTCCGACCAGGAGATCTGCACCAGGGCCAGTTGGGCGTAGTAGGTGCGCTCCCTGTGGAACTCGGTGTCGATGCCCAGGCGGGGCTCGGACGAGAGCCGGGCGATGAGGTCGGTGAGCGCGGCGGGCGTGTCGATCCAGATGTGCATTGCCCCACAGCTTGGCCGGTTGGGACGGGCCGACCGGGGATCTTGTGCTCTGCACTGTAATCATGTAATCTTGAAATATGACAGACATACAAGCAGTAGAGGCATGGTTCAACGCACGCATCCCGTCGACCTGGTTCGTGGGGCCGGTCCAGACCGTCGTCGACGCCGAGGAGATCCTCGTCGCCGGCACGCTCGCTGACCCTCCGGCGACTCCGGCGACTCCGGCGACTCCGGGGACTCCGGACGCCCCGGCAGCCGCAGCCGATCTCCTGCCCGACATCGTGCGGGCCGCATGGATCAAGCGCTTCCGCGAAGAGACCCGATCCGGAAGGATGGCGGTGGCGGACGAGGCCCAGGGGCTCTTCGGGCGGCGGGTGTCGTGGGCCGTCGACTCGGGTGGGGCCCGCACGACCTTCACGACGGTGAGCGTCCCGGTGATGACCCGGTTGCGCCAACCCGAGCGCATCGCCCTCGACACGCTCGTCGAGGCTGGCGTGGCCCGTTCACGGAGCGATGCGCTCGCGTGGTGTGTCCGCCTCGTGGGCCGTCATCAGAGCGACTGGATCCGCGACCTCCAGGAGGCGCTCGTGCACGTGCACAAGGTCAGGTCGGAGGGGCCGGCCGACGACTGAGTCAAGAGGGCGGCTCGGGGTCGGCTCGCATGGCAGAACCGCCGCGTCGGCGGCAGAATGCCGTCCTCGATCGCCCCGGCGTCGGCTCGTCCGGCGTCGCCCGCACTTGGAGGCCGCATGCCCCTTGATCCGCAAGCCGTGGTGTTGCTGGAGATGATGGCCGCAGCCCCGATCCCGTGGGGCAAGGTTCCGGCCGCCGAGCTGCGGGCGATGATGGCGGCCAACGCGGTGCCGGTGACGCCCCATCCGCTGCACCGGGTCGAAGACCGCACGATCCCCGGCCCGACCGGGACCATCCCCGTGCGGATCTACTGGCCGTTCGAGACCGCGCACCCGGCGCCGGTCATCGTGTTCTTCCACGGTGGCGGCTGGGTCATCTGCGATCTCGACTCGCACGATCAGAGCGTCCGCCAGCTGGCGCTCGACACCGGTGCCATCGTGGTCTCGGTCGACTATCGCCTGGCGCCCGAGCACCGGTTCCCGGCTGCGGCCGACGACTGTCATGCGGCCACGGTGTGGGTCGGCGCCCATGCGGGCGAGCTCGGTGGGGACTCGAGTCGGATCGCCGTCGCCGGTGACAGCGCCGGCGGGAACCTGGCAGCCGTGGTGCCGCTGATGATCAAGGAGCTCGGTGGACCGGCGTTGGCGTTCCAGCTCCTGGTGTATCCGGTCACCGGGGTTCCCGAGGACGGCCGTCCGTCGTACAAGGAGAACGGCACCGACTACATGCTCACGAAGGACGCCATGGGCTGGTTCAGCGACCAGTACGCGGCGTCCCCCGCCGACTTCGAGCACCGGTGGTTCTCGCCTACCCGGGCGGCCGATCTCACAGGACTGCCGCCGGCATTGGTGATCACCGCCGAGTTCGATCCGCTGCGCGACGAGGGCGAGGACTACGGGCGCATGCTCCAGGCTGCCGGCGTCGCCTGCACGATCACCCGCTACGACGGGATGATCCACGGGTTCTTCGGCATGGAGCTGGCCCTCGACCAGGCCCGCGTCGCCCAGCTCGAAGCTGCCGCCGCACTCAAGGGCGCATTCGCCGCCAGCACCTGAAGTCGGCTCACTCTTCGAGCACCTGTCGCTCAGGGGTGATCTTCGCCCGTCAGCGACAGGCCGACCCGTGCGGGTCGAGCAGGGGAGGTCCCGTCCGGTCCCGTCCCGTCGCGACAGATCGTCACTCGATGCAGCTGGTCTTGTCGCGCCAGGAGCGGTCCTCGAGGATGCGCTTGTCGCGCGTGCCGGTGGGCAGGCTGATCTCGGCGACTTCGGGCGACGTCGAGGGCGACACTCCTTCGTTGACGACGGCCCGGTTGACGGTGTCGGATCGGTCGTCGTTGTCGTCGCGGAGGGGGGCCTCGCCGATGAACAGGGCCCAGACGATCGCCCCGGCCGCGATCGGCACCGCGACCCACAAGGCGTTCGTGATGGCCCGCTCGAAGGCCTCGACGATGTGCGCGTGGGCGACCGCTCCGAGCTCGTCGATCTTGGCCGGGTTGGCTCTGAGGTCGCTCGCGGAGATCGCACCCAGGTCGTCGCCAGCGGCGAGCACGCCGATCCAATGGTCGAGCCTGACCGCGAAGACGGCTCCGATGACCGCGGATCCGATCGCCTGGCCCATCGACCGGCTCACCGTCACGAGCGAGCTGACCGTGCCCAGCTCCCGGTGTGACACGGCGTTCTGCGACGCGATGAGCACGATGGGCGAGAGCATGCCGGTGCCGAGGCCGCAGGTTGCCGTCGAGAGGAGCTGAAGGGCGAGTGGCGTCTCGGCAGTCCACTGGGTCAGCATCACGCAGCCGGCGGTGAACAGCCCCGCCCCCAGGATCGGCGCCCAGCGGTAACGACCGGTGGCGGTCATGATCCGTCCGGTGATCGTCGACGACACCAGGATGCCGAGGCTGATCGGGGCCAAGCCGAGCCCGGCGACGGTGGGGCTGCGGCCGTTGACGACCTGCAGGAACAACGGAACGAAGATGGCCATGCCGAAGTTCGCCAGGCCCAGGAAGAACGTGGCTCCGGCGCAGGCCCGCACGATCCCGTTGCGGAAGAGGTGCAACGGCAGGATCGGTTCCCGGGCCCTGGCCTCGACCCGCAGCGCCAGCGCGGTGACACCGACTGCGGCGGCGGCGAGGACGATGATCCCGTTCGAGTCCCAGGCCAGCTCGTCGCCGCCGAGCGTCGTGACGAGCAGGATCAGGCAGACGGCGACCGGGATGAGGATGGCGCCCAGCCAATCGATGTCGTGCCCGAGCCGGCGATCGGGCAGGTGCAGCGCGGCGGCGATCAGGGTCAACGACAGCAGACCCGTGGGAACGTTGACCCAGAACACCCAGCGCCACGAGAGGTGGTCGACGAACAAGCCGCCGACGAATGGTCCGATGAGGCTCGACACCGCCCACACCGAGCTGGTGAGACCCGTGTACCGGCCCCGTTCGCGCGGCGGGACGAGATCGCCGATGATGGCCGCGGGGAGCGTCATCAGGCCGCCACCGCCGAGGCCCTGCAGCGCCCGGCACACGATGAGTTGCAGCATCGAGCCGCTCAGGCCGGCGAGGATCGACCCCAGCATGAAGATCACGATGGCCAACTGGAACATGCGCTTGCGGCCGTAGAGGTCGCCGAGCTTGCCGTACAGAGGCATCGTGGCGGTGAGGCCGAGCAGGTAGGCCGTGAAGATCCACGAGACCGACCCGAGGTCACCCAGGTCGCCGGCGATCTGGCGCACGGCCGTGGCCACCACGAGCAGGTCGAGGGCCGCGAGGAACAGCCCGGTCAGGAGCCCGGCGAAGACCAGCTTGAGATGACGAGGCATCTCTCGAGCCTCGGTGCCGACACCCCCCACCGGGCGAGTGTACGGCCGGCTCTCGAGCTCGACCGCCCCGACGAAGCGTCGCCAACGGGAATCGGTGTATCTGGACGGCGGCCCGGGTCTCTCGTCATCTGTCGGTCGACCGACACGGATCTCGTGCAACGTTCGAGAAAGTTCGCGAAACCAAACGAGGGGGGATGGGCGTCTCAACCACGTCGGACCCCAACGAGTGGGCGGTCGATCATCGTCGTCGGGAACATCACGGGCCGGAGGCAGTCATGGGTTGGCTATCAAGCGCAGCAGAGTGGGCGTGGCTCGTGAGGGGAGCCGTGCTGATGCTCGGCCTGCCCTTGTTGGTCGCCATCTACCGCTGGGCCGCGGCGTCGGTCCTCTTCGACGATCTCGGTGACCTGAGCGATCGTGGGCCGCTGTCATCTCCGCACGAGTCGCACGCCGCCTGACGTCGGGCCACGACGAGCCATTGGCGTCCCCGATGCTCGTATGCGACCGTGGGGGCCTCACACCGGAGGCCTGCCCATGGTTCAGATGTCCCTGCTCAGCCTGATACGCGGCGATGGCGTCTCGGCGATCGACGCCCGCGTCTCCGGGGGCCGAGTCCTGATCGAGCCCGCGGTGCTGGAGACGGCCGTCGGCTGGCACCGTCGGCCCGAGGGGCTGTGCCGGGGCGAGGTGTGCGTGCCGGTGCGCGATGCGGCAGCCATCGACGGGCCCGACGGCACCGTCGACCTGGTGGGCGTGGCCGACCTGCTGGGGCGTCCGCTGGTGGTCGACGCCGAGGCCAAGGCTGCGTACCTGGGCGAGGCTGCACTCGATCGGGCGGCGATGCTGCGCTCGCAGGTGGCGCCCGAGTTCACCCTCCCCGACCTCGCCGGCCGCCAGCACAGCCTGTCCGAGCACCGGGGCAAGAAGGTGTTCTTCGTCGCCTGGGCCTCGTGGTGAGGATGTCGCTACGACCTGCCCGTGTGGCAGGAGATGTTCGAGGAGCTCCGTGAGCTCGGCTTCGTGGTCATCACCGTCGCGTTCGAGCGGACCGCCGACGACGCGCGGGAGTGGATCGACGCCGCCTCGCCCAGCCACCCCAGCCTGATCGACACCACCTGGGCGATCGCCGACCTGTACCACGTCGAGAACGTCCCCACGGTGTTCTGGATCGACGAGGAGGGCCTCATCGTGCGTCCCCAGGACGTGGCGTTCGGCTCGAACATGTTCCAGGACTTCACGGGGGTCGACGCCGAGGTGCACAAGACCGCCCTTCGGCGTTGGGTCCGCGGCGAGACGCCGGCCCTCGACCGGGACGCGGTCGACCGGCACCTGCGGGTGCCCACCGAGGCCGACCAGTTGGCCCGGGCCGAGTTCGGGCTCGGCCGCTGGTTGTGGGAGCAGGGGCGGGCCGAGCTCGCCCGAGCGCATTTCCAACGGGCCGAGGAGCTGGCGCCCAACCTGTGGACCTGCTGGCGAGGCTCGATGCGCATGCAGGACGAGGACCCGATGGGCGAGCTCTTCTTCGAGAAGATGACCGCCTACCGTGGCGATGGCGGGGTGATGGCGAGGGTCATCGCCGAGTGAGGACCGGACTCCGCCGGTACTCACGGCACCCTCCGGTGGCGTCTCAGCCCACCCAGAGCAGGGAATCGCGAGCTGGTCGAGTCTGGTCGAGTCTGGCAGAGTTGTCGCCGAGGATCGACGACCGATGACCGATGTGACAGACCCCGCTGAGCACGAAGGCCCCCAGGCGGCCCGGATCCGGCGTGACGTGCTGGGGTGGGGGCAGGACCGCCCGCGGTTCGAGGCCTCGCTCGTCGAGGAGCTGCGCGCCCACCTCGAGGATTCGCTGGCCCCGGTCGTCGATCGGCTCGATCCGGCCGACACCATCGCCGTCTCGAAGCACGACCTCGGCACGGTGTTCTCGTGCGAACGGCGGTTCTCGTCCGATGCCCCGTTCATCGTGTCGCTGGCCAACGTCCGGGGGACCGTGTTCCATCGGGCGCTGGAACGCACGATCAACTCCCCGGAACCGCTGCCCCCGCTCGAGCGGGCTCGCGCCGCGGTCGAGTACTGCGCCACCACCGGCAGCCCCGAGCTGCGATGGTGCCAGGAGTTCCTCGGGGGGCTCAGCCCCGACGACCACCACGACCTCGTCCGCGATGTCGGCCTGCTGGTCTCGACGTTCACGAGCGACTGGCCCGTGCTCTCCACCCGATGGGATCCCAAGGTCGAGTACCGGCTCCGGGCTCGCCTGGCCGGTGGCCGGGTGACGCTCAACGGCAAGCCCGACCTGGTCGTGGGCACGGCTCGGGGGACCATGGCTCGGGCCTTGATCGTCGATTTCAAGACCGGGTGGGTGCGGGCCGAGCACCGTGAGGACCTGCGCTTCTACGCCCTGCTGGAGACCCTCGTACGGGGCGTCCCGCCCTTTCGCCTCGTGAGCTACTACCCGGAGTCGGGGGAGCCGGTCGTCGAGGACGTCACAGTCGCGTTGCTCGAGTCCGCGGCCCGGCGGGTTGTCGACGGGATCGACCGGATCGAGGCGCTGCGGGCCCGTCGGCGGGCCCCTCGTGAGCGCGGCAACGGGCTCTGCAAGTTCTGCGCCGAGCTTCCCAGCTGTGTCACGGGGACGGTCCACCTGGCCCAAGCGGCGGCACGCTCCGACGATCCCGTCGACGTATCCGAGGAGCCCGACGGCTGAGTGGTCGGGGTCTCGGCTGGGTCGTCTCGGTGCCCCGGTGCCCCGGTGGCTCGGCGCTCAGTGCGACCTCGAGAACCACCGGCGCCCTCGCTGGCGGCTCCTCGTCGCCGGGCCCACCTTCGGCCAGGAACGCCCTGCAGGATCGGCAGGCCGGCTCGGATCGTCGAGATCGTCGGCATCAGCGCCGTCGATCACCGTGCGGTAGGGGCTGGCGGGAGGATCTCCCAAGGGCGCGGCGCGCCGGATGAGCTCGGTGTCGACGATGAGCGGGTTCACGGGCTCGCCGCTGATCTGGAGGGCCTCCTGGAAGGCTCGGCCCAGCTCCTCGGCCGTCGGCCGGGCTTCGGCGGCACCACGGAGCGTGGTTTCTAGCGCGTGGACCATCACCTCGGGAACGTCGCGGTCGCTCAGCGTCGCAAGTGCCGTCGCCAACCCGAGCGGTGATTCGGGCGGGGGGTGTCCGGTGATCAGCGTGAGCACGGTCGCGGCGAGCGAGAAGACGTCGTCTGCCAGCCGGCAGGGCAGGCCCCGGCACACATCGGGGCTCGACCAGGGCCCCGGTCCACCGGTCGGGATCCCGAATTCGCTCAGCATGGGCTCGCCGGTGTGACGGCTCATGATCGTCAGGGGCGAGAGCGCCCGGTGGAGGATCCCGGCGTGATGGGAGGTGGCGAGGGCCCCGGCCATCCTGATCCCCAGGTCGGCCGCGTCACGCCAATCGAAGGGCCCCTCGGCGATGTCGAGGGCCAGGGGGCCGCCCGCCAGGACCTCGGTGACGATGTAGGTCGACAGATCGGGGAGCTCACCGACCGCCGTCACCCTGGCGATGTTGGGATGGCTTCCGAGCTGGGGCAGCAGCTCGCGTTCTCGAACCATCCGGGCGAAGGCGTCGGAGCTCGGGATGGCCGTGACCACCGTGATCGTGACGGTCCTCCGCTCGGGAAGCACGATGGCCCGGTAGTACGTGTGATCGCCGAGGCGTCGTACGAGCTCGACCGATTCCAGGCTCACGCCCGGGATCGACAGGGGATCCGACACGGGGGCCTCGACGTGACGTGCGTCGTGGTGCTGGGAGTCTTCGAGCTGCCGATCGTCCACGGTCCAACCCTGAGTCCGTTGCCTGCGCCTCGTCGGCTGCGGCGCATGTGGGTGTCCTTCGCGTACATCGGCGCATGGGCCGGCGGCTTGAACCCATAGGTCATCTCGTCGGCAGTGAACGATCGACTCTCAACCTCGACGAGACCTCAAGTGGGCGCCTCGACGCTCCGATCACTCCCCGTGGTTGCTGTGGGTGAGCGGTAGCGTACGAGGAGCTCGGGAATGCCAGTCCGGGAAAGACGCTGGACCACCACAGTCGTGGCTGGATACGCCGCACTCGCGCTCGCTGCGGCGGCGTTCCTGGTCGTCGCCTCGGGCACGGCCCAGGCGGCCACGGCCACCTGGAACGGGGCCGACGCCGACGACAGCCTCTGGACCAGCAGCGACAACTGGGGCGGCTCGGCCCCGACGGCCGGCGACGACCTGGTGTTCGCCGGTTCGACCCGGTTGAGCTCGCTCAACGACTTCGCCAACGGCTTCGACGTGGCCAGCATCACCTTCGCCGGCGCCGCCGGGGCCTTCACCCTGGGCGGGAACACCGTCGACCTGGCGGCGGCCGGTTCGATCACCAACGCGTCGGGTGCCGGCCAGACGATCGACCTAGGGCTCAATCTCGACGGGGCGGCGACCGTCGCCACCGGTGCATCGACCATCACGATCAACGGTGTGATCGCCAACGGGATCGGCACCGGGACGCTCACCAAGAGCGGCTCGGGCACACTCGTGCTGACCGCGCCCAACACCGCCTCCGGGACCACGACCATCTCCGCCGGGACGCTGGTGATCGACGCCGCCGCTGCCGTGGGCGGGAACCTCGTCGTCTCGGCGGGCGCGACCTACGCCGTCGACGTGGCGTCAGGCGGGGCCGACGTGCTCGGCGTCACCGGGACGGTCACGCTGACCGGCTCCACATTGTTGGTCACTTCCGCGCACACGTTCGCCGCAGCCACCGCGATGACGATCGTGAGCAACGACGGGGCCGACGCCGTGGTCGGCACGTTCTCGGGCCTGGCCGAGGGCGCGATCCACACGGCGGTCTCGGGCGACACGTACCGGGTCACGTACGTGGGCGGCGACGGGAACGACGTCGCACTCGTGCAGGCCACGGTGCCCGGGGCACCGACGGGTGCCACGGCCACGGCTGGCAACACCTGGGCGTCGGTGGCGTTCACCGCACCGTCGAGTTCCGGTGGGGCGCCGATCACGGGCTATACCGCCACGGCCTCGCCCGGTGGCGCCACGGCGAGCGGGGCCTCGTCGCCGATCGTCGTGGCCGGCTTGAGCAACGCAACCGCCTACACCTTCACGGTCAAGGCCACCAACGGCGTGGGCGATTCGGCAGCGTCGGGCGCCTCGGGCGCGGTGACGCCCGACCCCTCGTCGACCACCTGGGATGGCGGTGACGTCACCGACAACGACCTCACGACCGGCGCCAACTGGGTGTCGAACCAGCCGCTGCTGGCCGGCGACAGCCCGGTCTTCGCCGGCTCGACCCGCCTCAGCCCCAACAACCCGGCGACGCTCGCCGTGGGGGCGATCACGTTCGCCGCGGGTGCCGGCGCTTTCACGCTCGGCGGTTCGCGCCTCGACCTGGGCAGCGGAACCGTGACCAACGCCTCGTCGAACACCCAGACGATCAGCGCGCCCGTCGGCCTCAACGGCGCGGCGACCGTCGCCACCGGCACCTCGAGCATGGTGCTCAGCGGCGTCGTCAGCGACCAGGGGGGAACGGGGGCTGTCACCAAGACCGGAACCGGGACGCTCACGGTGACGGGCGTGAACACGTACTCGGGGGCCACCACCGTCTCTGCCGGGTCGTTGGCCTCCGACGCCGCCGCCACCGTGGCCGGCGCGGTCACGGTTTCCAGCGGCGCGGCCGTGCGTCCGGGGGGGACGGGCACCGTCGGCACCCTGTCGACGGGCCCCTTGACGATCGCCTCCGGCGCCACCTACGCCGCCGACGTCGTGACCACTGCCGATCAGCTCAACGTGACCGGTGTGGTCACCGTCACGGGGTCCACGCTCGCGGTCACCTCGACGACACCGCCCGGTCTCGGGAACTCGGTCACGATCGTGGCCAACGACGCCAGCGACGGGGTCACCGGCACGTTCAGCGGTCTGGCCCAGAACGCCGTGCTGACCTCCGGCACGGAGGCCTACCGGATCAGCTACACCGGCGGCTCCGGCAACGACATCGTGCTCACGCAGGTCGGCGTGCCCATGACCTGGGACGGCGGCGGTGCCGACAACAACCTCACGACAGCCGACAACTGGGTGTCGAACCAGGCGCTCACCGCCGGAGACACGCCGACGTTCGCCGGCTCGACCCGTCCGTTCCCCAACAACACCACGGGCAACCTGGCCCTGGGTGACGTCACCTTCGCGTCGGGCGCTGGAGCATTCGACCTCGGCGGGTTGCGGGTCGTGCTCGGCGCCGGCTCGACCATCACGGACAACTCGGTGGCCGCCCAGGAGATCTCGGCACCGCTCGGGCTCGACGGCGCCACCACGATCAGCGTGGTCAGCACGGGTGCGCTCGAGCTGAGCGGCCTGGTGAGTGACGGTGTCGGCCCCGGCTCGATCATCAAGACCGGCCCCGGCACGCTCGTCCTGTCGAACAACACCAGCACGTTCACCGGCGGGGTGAACGTGCAGAACGGCAACCTCGAGCTCGCGAACGGGTACACCCTCGGCCCCCTCGGCCCGCTCACGGTGGGGGCGCTGGGCTCGTTGGACCCCGCGTCCACGGCCACCGGCGTCGTCGGCGTCGGGAACCTCGCGATCGCTACGGGCGGCGTGCTCTACGTCGATCTCCCGGGCGGCGGCACGCCGCACGACCAGCTCGCCGTGACGGGCACCGTCGATCTGACCGCCCCGAGCGGCGCCGTGCTGAGCCTGGAAGGGATCGCGTTCACCCTCGGCTCGACGGCCCCCATCGTCGTCAACGACGGGACCGACGCGGTCGCCGGCACCTTTGCCGGCCTGCCCGAGGGTGCCGCGGTGGCCGGCGGTACGGGGCGCTGGAGGATCAGCTACGTCGGCGGCTCCGGCAACAACGACATCGTGCTGACTGCAGTGGCTGCCCCGTCCGCTCCCACCGGCGTGTCGGCCGTCGCCGGCAACGCCTCGGCGACCGTCTCGTTCACCCCGGGCGCGAGCAACGGCATGGCGATCACGAGCTACACGGCCACCGCGTCGCCCGGCGG
>VFJJ01000138.1 GCA_009886115.1 Actinomycetota bacterium | reverse complement strand
GCCGGGCGCCGGGCGCCGGGCGCCGGGTCGGCGACGCCCAACCTGACGGCTCGTCAGAGCGTCGAGTCGATGAGCCGGGCCAGCGCATCGACCTCGGTGAGCACCGTGAAGCCGTTGGTGCGCAACCACGTCAGGTTCGTACGACACACGTCGACGTCGGACCAGCGGTTGAGGAACACGATGATGCGTCGGCCCGCGAAGGGACCGACAGCGAGCCTGACGGCGTTGATGGCACCCAACCCGGCGTCGGCCACGAGCACCACGGCGTGAGGACGGAGCCACCGGGCCGTGCTGGCCGAATCGCCGTCGAACGTCATCGGCGACAGCGGCCCGCCCACCGTCTCGACCCAGACCACCTCGGCCGACGGATCGCCGTGCTCGGCCGCCAGATCGGCATCGGAGAACGGGGCCCGGCCGAGCAGCTCCGCGGCGATGGGCGGAGCGAGCGCCAGCGCGTACCACCGGTGCGCAGGGCAGACCGCCGATGCCGCTTCGCCCGTGGCCCCGGCGAGCACCTCGGCGTCGGTGGATCCCGCTCCGCCCTCAGCGTCAGCGGGGTCGAACGACTGCACCGGCTTGCGGGCCGCGACGGTACGTCCGCCGTCGCGCAACGCTCGGAGAACGGCCGCGCCCACCCAGGTCTTGCCGACCCCTGTCGTCGTGCCGGCGCAGAGGATCGTGACGCTCATCGGCAGACCGCTTCGATGGCGCCGCTGACCGTCTCGACGATCCGCTCGATCTCGGCGACGGTGGAGGTGAGCATCGGCATGAGCACGATCACGTCGCCCAAGGGACGGATGAGCACACCACGGCGAACGCACTCGGCCGAGACCAAGCGGCCCAACCGTCGGCCCTCGGGGCAGGCGTGGAGCTCCACCCCCACCATCAGCCCGTGCTGGCGAACCTCCCGAACCGCCGGATGATCGACGACGTGGGCGGCCAGGAGCCCCTGGAGCTGATCGGCCCGGGCGCGCACGTTGGCGAGCACGTCCCACTCCTCGATGAGCTGGAGGTGGCGCACGGCAACGGCAGCGGCCAGAGCGTTCCCCGAGTAGGAATGCCCGTGATACAGGGTGCGCTCGGAGAGGTCGGCACCGAGGAAGGCGTCGTACACGCGCCGCGACGCGACGGTGGCGGCCATGGGCAGGTAGCCGCCGGTGAGGCCCTTGCCGATGCAGAGGATGTCGGGGCGCACCTGGCATTGCTCGAGAGCGAACAGGGTTCCCGTCCGTCCGAAGCCGGTGGCGACCTCGTCGCACACCAGCAGCACGTCGTGCTCGGCGCATGCGGCGGCGACGGCCCGAACGAAGGCCGGCTCCACCAGCACCATGCCGGCAGCCCCTTGCACGAGCGGTTCGATGACCACCGCAGCGAGGGTGCCGCAGTGCTCGGCGATGATGCGCGACGCGGCCTCGACGTCGCCGATCGGCGCTCGCAGCACCGGGAATCGCAACGGGTCGTAGACGGTGGTGCCGAACCCGCCGTCACCCACCGAGAGCGCGCCGATGGTGTCGCCGTGGTAGGCGCCGTCGAACGCGAGGTAGGTCGTGCGACCGGGCTGTCCCGTGTTCGCCCAGAACTGCAAGGCGATGCGGAGGGCCTGCTCGACCGCGGCTGCGCCGTCGGAGGCGAACAGGAAGTGCGGATCGTCGACGGGAACCACAGCCGCGAGCGCTTCCGCGAGCTCGATGGTGACGCGGTTGCCGTTGCCCAGCAAGGTCGAATGGGCGATGCGATCGAGCTGATCGCGTACGGCCTGATCGAGCTCGGGCACGCGATGGCCCAGGGTGGTGACCCACAGCGACGAGATGGCGTCGAGATAACGAGTGCCGTCGACGGCGATCAGCTCGCGTCCCTCGCCGCGCTCCACGATCACCGGGGCGTTGTCGGCGTAGCACGCCATCTGGGTGAAGCCGTGCCAGACCACGGCCTCATCGCGCTGCACCCAGCCGTTCACGACAGCCCCTCCGATCTCAAGGACGGGCACCCGTGCCGGCACTGGGTTTCCCAACGGGTCGGCGTGATCAGCACGCGGAGTCGACGACCGCACGTGGGGCAGAACCGGGGTGGGTCGAGCGTGCGCCGACACTGCGGATCGGAGCAGTCGGGCCGCCCGCACGCTGGGCAGTGCAACGAGGTCGACATCAGATCGCCTTCGAGAGCGCCCCGATCGGCATGCGGAGGTCGTCGAGCATCTGCAGGTCGTCCTGGGGCGAACGACCCAGCGTCGTGAGGTAGTTCCCGATGATGAGCGCATTGATCCCTGCGGTCATCCCGAGCGCTTGCAACTCGCGCAGGGTCACCTCGCGCCCGCCGGCGTAACGCAAGATCACCGACGGCAGCGCCAACCTGAACAGCGCGATCCAGCGAATCGCCTCGAGCGGCTCGACGAACGGCCGGTCGCCGAGCGGCGTCCCCGGACGGGGGTTCAGGAAGTTGAGGGGAACCTCGGCGGGCTCGACGTCGCGGAGCTGGCCGAGCAGCTCGATGCGTTGCGCGACCGTCTCGCCCATACCCAACAAGACACCGCAGCACAGCTCCATGCCCCGCTCGCGTACCAGGGCACAGGTGGCGGCCCGCTCGTCCCACGTGTGGGTGGTGACGATCTCCCCGAAGAACGACCGTGCGGTCTCGAGGTTGTGGTTGTAGCGGTGCACACCGGCCTCGGCCAGCCGGTCGGCCTGGCGGGCGGTCAAGATGCCGGCGGAGACGGCAACGTTGAGCCCGGTCCGATCGCGCACCAGCGGAACGATGCGCACGAGCTGGTCCATGATGAACGGGTTGGGACCCCGGACGGCGAGGACGATGCAGAACTCCGAAGCCCCGAGCTGCTTGGTCTCCTCGGCGGCACGGAGGATCTCGTCGGGATCGAGGAACGGCGTCGCCTTCACCGGCGTGTCGAACTTCGCCGACTGGGAGCAGAAGTGGCAGTCCTCCGGGCAGCCCCCCGTCTTGGCCGAGAGGATGCCTTCAACCTCCACGTTCGGACCGGCCCACGACAGCCGAACCTCGTGCGCCAGCGCGGCCAACGACGGGACGGCGTCGTCGGGCAGCGCCGCGAGCTGGGCGAGCTCCTCCAGGCTGAGCATGCGCCGCTCGTCGAGCAGGGCATCGCCTGCCGCCGTCAGCAGTTCACGAGCACGGGTCATGAGGCCTCCAGGGATGCGAGCGTGGTCTCGAGGTGGCGGGGCAGGTCGGTGAGGGCACGGGCCAGCGAGTCGACCTGCTCGACGGTGTGGGCCGCGCTGAGCGCGACCCGGAGTCGGGACGTCCCCGCGGCCACGGTGGGCGGGCGAATGGCCGGGACGAGGAAACCCTGCTCCAGCAAGAGCGCTGCGGCCCTCAGGGCGCGTTCCTCGGAGCCCAGCACGACCGGGACGATCGGAGACGGGTGCCCCGGCCGCACCCGATCGACGAGATCGCGCAGGTGCCGGCGCAGCGATTCGCCCTCGGCGCTGTTCACCACGGCGAGCGCAGCCAGCGCCGCTGCGGTGTCGGCCGGGCTCGGAGCGGTCGTGAAGATGAACGATCGGGCCCGGTTGCGGAGCAGGTCGATGATGGGCTCGGGACCGGCGACGAACCCGCCGAGCGCGCCCAGCGTCTTCGAGAGCGTGCCGACCCTGACGATCTCGGTGCCGTCGGCCAGCGGCTGTTCGCGTCCGAGCACGGCGTGGGCCTCGTCGAGGACGAGCAGACTGCCGGTTGCCGCGCAGAGCTCGCTGAGCCCAGTGACGTCGGCGGTGTCGCCGTCCATCGAGAACACCGAGTCGGTGACCACGATGGCCCGTCCGCAGCCTGCGAGATGGTGCGCCACGTGATCGAGGTCGTTGTGCCGGTACACGAGCACCTCGGCCCGAGCCAGGCGGCATCCGTCGATGATCGAAGCATGGTTCAGCTCGTCGCTCACGACCGTGACACCCGGGACCGCCAGCGTCGCGAGCACACCCAGGTTCGCCGAGTACCCGGTCGAGAAGACCAGCGCCGACTCGGCGCGCTTCCACGCGGCCAACGCATCCTCGAGCTCGTCGTGGATCGGCCGGGTCCCGACGATCAGCCGCGACGCCGTCGATCCGGTACCCCACCGATCGATCGCCGCGTGGGCCGCCGCGATGACAGCGGGATGCGCCGAGAGCCCGAGGTAGTCGTTCGACGCGAACGACGTCACCGGGCCCCGGGTGGCCAAGGTGCCGACGGGGCCACTGGCGTCGAACGACACGGTGCTCCGCCAACGCCCCTGCAGCCGGATCGCGTCGAGCTCTCCGTTGGCCCACCCGACCCAGCTCATGAACGACAGAACCTACGACACCGGACCGCCCTCCACCGGATGCGGACGGCTCGCGACGAGACCGTCGGCGGAGCACGGCACCGTCGATGCGCTCAGCCTCGAGCCTCGATCGTGCGGAGGAGCGCCTCGAAGCGCCGAGCGTGGTCGGCGTCGGCCACCGCATGGCGCTCGAACCACTCGGCGACGTCGTCTCGACCCTCACGACGGGCGGTGTGGGCGTAGGCCGGATAGATCTCCGCGGCCTCGGCCCGTTCCGATTCGAGCGCACTCTCGAGCACCTCGGCCAGCGTGCCGATCGCGTGCCCGGTGACGGGATCGATCCCGGTCTCGGCGGCGAGCTCGAACAACCGGCAGGCATGGAGGAGTTCCTCCTCGGCCACTTCCCTGAACACCGCGGCCACCTCGGTCGCGCCGTGCTTGTCGGCCAACCACGCGTAGTACCGGAAGCGCAGCTGATCCCTCCCCTCGCCGGCGAACGCGAGCTGCAGATGATGTGCCGTCTTCTGCTCGGGACGAGCGGTCATGGCGATCCTTCCTGTGCGCTCCGGGTGGGTCCCGGTGGTGCCGTGCTCGGGCGGTGCGGTCCTGTTCGAGTCGCGAGGGCGGTCTCAGCCGCTGGTCGTCTCAGCCGCTGGTCGTGGTGATGCCCGTCCCCTGCCGGTAGTGCTCCCACTCGTCGATGCGGGTGCCGTCGGCCAGCACGCAGATCCCGGTCTGGGCGCCATCGGCCCTTCGACCGAGGAGGAGCCTCAGCGGCGACGCTCGACAGCCGAGATGGAGAACCCCAAGGCGAGACCGCCCAGCGCCAGCAACCCCAACGCCAAGACCAGCTCAGAGCGAACCGCGCCACCGGTGAAGGCCAGACCGGCACCCGGGCTCGCCGCCGGCGGGGGCGCCGCAGCTGCGCCCTGGCTCACGAACGCCACCGTGGTCGTCGTGGTCGGCGGCGCGGTTGCCGGCGCGGTGGTCGGCACCGAGGTGCTCACCGCGGCCGGGGCGCTCAACCCCGCCGTCGTGGTGGTGGTCGTGGCTGCCGTCGTCGTGGTCGTGGCTGCCGTCGTCGTGGTCGTGGCTGCCGTCGTCGTGGTCGACACCTCGACGCAGGCCGCGACGACGACGTCGGCCGTCTCGGAGCCGCTCACGCCGTTGGTGTCCCAGACGGCCTCGACGTGGACGACGCCCCCCGACGTGGCATCGAACGGGATCGTGCCGCTCGTGGCCGGGCCGTTCCACGTCACGTCACGGGTCACGATGGCCGGGCCCAGCTCGGCCTGTACCGACACCACGTTGCCTGGTGCCTCGGGGAACTCCGTGAATTGGTAGGAGACGACGTAGCAGGTGGCGTCGAACGTCCCGACATGGGCTCCGGCCGCGGAGGCCAGCAGGACTGCGCCGGCCAGCATCGACGCCGACACCGGGAGGATCATGAACCGTCGGATGGTGCGGCTGCGTACGAACATCACATCTCCCTGGGGTCGACCACGTCACGTACTCCCATGCTCACCATGAGCGAACTTCAAACCTTTTTGGACCGTACGTGAAGCGTTCGTACGATGACAGGGCCGAACGTCACCCCCTGGCCGGGACGCCCGAGGGCGCGGAGACGCCGAGGTGGGCCAGGGCGGCTGCGATCGTCTTCTCCCTCGGGCCACGGGTGTCGACGACGAACGCCCTGGCCCAGGGCGCCGTGGTGGCTCGGAGGTGGGCGAAGACCGCGGCGTCGGCGTCGGAGATCGAGGGCTCGCTCATGCTCCGAGCGCGAAGCCGGCGCTCGGCGACGGCGAAGGGGGCGACGCAGCACAGCTCGACCAGGTCGGCGGCGCAGCCCACGGCAACAGCGGCCGCTTCGGTGCGCCATTCGACCTCGGTGAACGACGCGTCGAGCACCACGGTCTCGCCCAGGCTCAGCAGACGGCCGGCCCTGCGCAGGCACTCCCGGTACACGGCTGCTCGTTCGTCGAGGCTGTAGCGACCCGCGCCGGGCGCGTCGGCCATCGAAGCCCCGTGGGCCAGACCGGCGAGCTCCTTGCGCACCTCGTCGCTGCGCAGCACCGTCCAGCCGGTGGCGTCGACGACGGCATCGGCGACCGTGCTCTTGCCGGTGGCCGGGAGGCCGCCGACCAGCACGAGCCGTACCCGAGCCGCGTCGAGGTGTCGCTGGCACAGGGCGAGCAGCGATCGGGCAGCCTCGGCTGCGGCCGGATCGCCCTGGTGCGCGCGCATGGCGCCGATCTTGGCCCGGACCTGCGCCCGGTAGGCGATGTAGTGCTGCGCCAGGCTGTCGGGGAAGTTGTCGGCTGAGTACTCGCGGTACCAGGCCAGGAAGCGCTGGGCAAGGTCGGGATGGCCCAGCCGTTCGAGATCCATGGCCAGGAAGCCCGCGTCGAGCAGCACGTCGCCGTGGCGCAGGTCGTCTCGGAAGGCCAGGGCGTCGAGCAGGCGAGGGCCGTCGGCGAGGCAGAAGATGTCGTCGGCCAGCAGGTCGCCGTGCCCGTCTCGGATCCGTCCGGCGTGGCGTCGATGCTCGAACAGCTCCTGCCGCCCCTCGAGGTAGCGCAATGCGGCGTCGCCGGCCCGGTCGAGGGTCGTCTCCGGGAGGATGTCACCGAGCGCTCGCATCTGGTCGAAGTTGTCGAGCCAGTTCCGCCTGACGGCCTCGACGGAGCCCTGGGCGCTGATGCCGGCAGACGCCGGAGCCACGGCGTGGATGGCCGCCACCGCACGGGCCACCTCGCGCACGCAGTCGGGCCCCTCGGGTTCTGCGAGCAGCGCCGTCAGCCGACGATCGTCGGGCATGCGGCGCATCACCACCAGGTACTCGCACGGTGCACCGTCGGGGCCGAGCAGGGTCGCGACGCCGTGGTACACGTCGGGGGCGAACCGCCGGTTGACGGTCACCTCCCGCTCGCAGGCGTGACGCCGGGCCTCGAGCGTCGTGTGGTCGAGGAACCCGAGATCGAGCGCCTTGTTCGCCTTGTACACCGTCTCGCCCACGAAGAACAGCTTCGAGATGTGCGTCTCGCTCACGTCGAGGTGCGACGTCACGATGCGACAGCGCTCGGCCCGATCGGCCCGATCGGCCCTGCCACCGTCAGCGAGGTCACCGACCCCCGGCGCCGCCACCGCTTCTCGAGCGCATCGGCGCACAGCACCGCAGGGAACGCCGCCAGCGCCACCAAGGCCCCGGCGAGTGGTGGACCGGCGTGGTCGAGGGCGTCGGCGACCGGTCCGATGTACAAGAAACCCGCCAGGGCCACGAGCTCGATGGCGACAGCCCCGATGAGCAGTCGATTGCTCGTCCAGCCCATCTGACCGGGCGTGCGGGTGGAGCTGCGACAGGCGAAGGCGTTGGCCATCTGGCCGATGACCACGGCCGAGAAGGCGGCGCCGGACGCCGCAGCCAGTTGGTGGCCCTCGGGGAAGTCGTCGCCCGGCCTCCATCCGGCCGCGGCGAGCCCGGCGATGAACGCCACCATCTCCACGAGGGCCTCGACCGGTCCGAGCACGCCGAACACCCGGGTGAGCACGTGCCGGTTGAAGAGGTGCGCCCGCCATGGCGGGCGGCGCAACACGTCGGGGCTGGGCGCCTCGGCCCCGAGCGCCAGCGCCGGCAGCATGTCGGTACCGATGTCGAGGCACAGGATCTGCATCACCGCGAGCGCGAGCGGGAACCGTCCGCCCGAAAGGGCCCACACCGCGAACGGGGTGAGCTCGGCCACGTTGTCGGTGAGGTGGTAGGTGAGGAACCGCTGCACGTTGGCAAAGGTGGCTCGCCCGTGCTCGACGGCGGCGACGATGGTGGCGAAGTCGTCGTCGAGCAGCACGAGGTCGGCGGCCTCGCGGGCCACGTCGGTGCCGCTGCGACCCATCGCCACGCCGATATCGGCTTCGCGCAGCGCCGGACCGTCGTTCACCCCGTCGCCGGTCATGGCCACGACATGGCCCCGGCTGCGCAGGGCCCGGGCGATGCGCAGCTTGTCCTCGGGGTCGACCCGAGCCAGCACGATGCCGTCGCGGTCGACGAGCGCGGCGAGCACCTGGTCGTCGGTCGGGAGGTCGCGACCCTCCACGACGATGCTGCCGGGGAGGGACAGGCCGACCTCGTCGGCGATCGCCCGGGCCGTCCCGGGATGATCGCCGGTGATCATCGCGACACGGATGCCCGCGACCCGGCACGCCGCGATGGCCCCGGCCACCTCGGCTCGGGGCGGATCCTGGAGCGCCACCAGTCCCAGCAGCTCGAGGTCGGTCTCGGCGCTGTCGGCAGTGCTACCAGCCGGGAGCGGTCCGGTTCGAGAGGCCACGGCCAGGACCCGGAAACCCCGCTCCACGAAGCCCTCCACCGCCCGGTCCACGCCGTCGACGCCGGACGTGCAGCGACTGAGCACGGCGTCGGGCGCGCCCTTCACGTGCAGCGTCCCTCCGGCCACGGCCGACATCCGCCGGCGCCGAGGGTCGAAGGGGAACCGTCGCACCACATCCGCGATTGCGCTCACCCCCAACCGCTGGGCGAAAACGTCGAGCGCGGCCTCCATCGGATCACCCTGGGCAGTCCAGCTCTCGCCATTGCGCACCACCCGACCCACCGAGCACGTCAACGCGCTCACCGCCAGCCGCTCCAACGTCGGTCGTACCTCGGGCGTGGCCTCGACCGTGCCGACGGGCTCGTACCCCCGGCCCTCGACGGTCGCGGTGCCGAGAGGGGTCCAGACGGCGACGACCGCCATCTCGTTGCGGGTCAAGGTTCCGGTCTTGTCGGTGCAGATGAACGTCGTCGAGCCCAACGTGGCCACCGACTCCAGGCGCCGGACGAGCGCGTTCCGGTCGGCCATGCGTTGCGCACCCACCGCAAGCGACAGGGTGACCGTCGGCAGCAGCCCTTCGGGGACGAGCGCCACGGTGACACCCACCGCGAACAAGAAGCCGTCACTGGCCGGGGTCCCGATCAGCAACGCGATGGCGAAGAACGACAGGCCCACGAGCACGGCGATCCGGGCGACGAGCTTCACGACACGGTCGAGCTCCCGGGCGAGCGGGCTCGGTGAACGCCGTCCCGCCCGGCTCAGCTCGGCGATCGCCGCCAAGCGGGTCTCGGCGCCGACGGCGATCACCTCGGCCTCGGCCAGACCCTCAACGACGAAGGTCCCGGCGTGGAGGATCGCTCCGTCGGGCAGGCGCTCGGGAACGCTCTCGCCCGTCAACGTCGACGTGTCGACCGCGAGGTCGTGGATCTCGGCTGCGATCAGGTCGGCCGAGATCCGGTCGCCGGCCTCGAGCCGCACACGGTCGCCCACGACGAGCTCCGAAGCGTCGATGGTCCGCGCGACACCGTCGCGAATGACGGTCGACCGCACGGGGAGCAGGTTCTGGAGGCTCGCGGCGGCCCGGTCGGCCCGGTGCTGCTGCAGCCACGCGAACACGCCGTTGACGAGGACCACCACGATGATGGCGATCCCGAGCTGCGGCATGCCCGCCACGAACGCCAGCGCCCCGGCCACCCACAGCATCAACGCGAAGAAGTGCGTGAACTGCTCGATGAGCTGGCGCACCGACGAGGGCGGCTTCTGCCGGGGCAGGATGTTCGGCCCATCGCGCGCCAGCCGCGCCGCTGCTTCGGCTGAGGAAAGCCCGGCCGGGCCGACGGGCGCGACGGGTGCGTGGGTTTGAGGGACGCTCACCGCCACTCACCATGCCCGACGCCGCGGGTGGCCGCCATGGGTCCAACGTCCCGCCGGCGCGGGCGGCCCGGCCCGATCGCACCACCATCACGACGTCAACGCACGAAACCGGAGACCACGTTGATGGTCATCGCGATCGTCGCGATGCTGAACATGTACGACAGCAGCGCATGACGCAACACCGTCGCACGGAACGTGCCATCGGTGATCGGGGTGTCCGACACCTGGAACGTCATCCCGACCGTGAACCCAAGATACGCGAAGTCGCGGTAGCGCGGCGCCTCACCACCAGGGAACTCGACACCCCCCACCGTTGCACCCCCATAGACAAGGTGCGCATACCGCAACACGAACACCGTGTTCACCACCAGCCACGATACGACCACCGCGAGCAGCGATGCCGCGGTCAGCGCGACCTCGAGCCCGACGCTCGCGCTCGACGCGCGATGCAACGCCGCCACGATCGCGCCCAAGCTCAGCACGCTCGCCGCGACGAGCACCGCCCTCGCCGCGGCGCGACTGTCATCCTCACGCGTTGCCACCCTCGCCGTCATCACCGCGTCCAGGTGCCCGATTTCGAGCCATACCGAGACCAGAAGCACCGACGCCATGACGACCCAACCCACCAGCACCGCCAGCTGCCACACCGTCACGAACGCTGCAACCGCACCGGACGTGAACCCACAGCACGCCGAGACCGCGACCCGCCGACGCTCCGAACTCCCCGACCAGATCACATCTCAACCGCGCGGCGTTGAAAGACCGACTCTCTGAGGCCGATCTCCTGTCGACATCCCTGAACGAGCTGAGAGCGCCCTCTCCCCCGCGTCGGAATCCGAGGGGCTGTCCGGGGTGGCGCGCACGTCATGATGACAGTGTGACCGTGAAGCTGCAGCAGACGGGCAACTGCGACACGGGATTCCGGGTGCTCGACGCGGCAGAGCGCCTCGTCCCGACACGGGGCTTCAACGCGATCAGCTACGCCGGCGTCGCCGCCGAGGTCGGCATCACCACGGCCGCATTGCGCTACCACGTCCCGGGCAAGGTCAGAGACCATCGAACGTGCCCGTGCAGCAGGCTCGCCGCCCAGTACCAGACGCTCCCCGCCCCATGACGACGGCATGGGGTCTCTTGGCGTCGAAGAGGTACCGACCCGAGTGGCTGCGGAGCGATCTGGCGGCCGGCATCGCCCTCACCGCGCTCGTCGTGCCAGCTGGCATCGGGTACGCACAGGCATCAGGGCTCCCTGCCGTCAACGGCCTGTACGCCACGGTCGTCGCCCTGACCGTGTACGCGCTCGTCGGGCCGTCACGCATCATGGTCGTCGGTCCCGATTCGTCGCTCGTCCCGCTCATCGCGGCGTCGATCGTGTCGCTCGACGACGGTCGACCTGAGCGGGCCGTCGCCGCAGCCGGCGCCCTGGCCGTCATGACCGGGCTCATTCTCGCCGTCGCGGGGGTGGCGCGCCTGGGCCTCGTGACCGACCTGCTCTCGAAACCGATCCGCATCGGATTCCTCCACGGCGTGGCGCTCACGGTGATCGTCGGCCAGTTCCCCACCCTGGCCGGGTTCGGGGTCGACGCCGACGGGTTGATCGATGAGGCCCGAGCGATTGTCGAAGCGCTGGCCGACGGGGCGACCAATGGACGGGCGCTCGGGGCGGGAACGGCCACCCTGGTCGCGATCGTCGTCGTGCGGCGCGCCATGCCTCGACTTCCGGCGATGCTCGTGGCGCTGGGTGCCGCCACCGTGGCGGTGTGGGCGCTGGGCTGGTACGGCGAGCTGCCGGTCGTCGGTCGCCTCGACCGTGGCGTTCCCGCTCCGGCCCTCGGTTCCCTCCGATGGAACGACCTGGTGAGCCTGTTCCCCGCGGCACTGGGCATCGCCATGGTCGCCTTCGCCGACACCGGGGTGCTGTCTCGCACCTATGCCGCTCGTGAGGGCAGCGACGTCGACCAGAGCCGCGAGATGATCGCCGTCGGCCTCACCAATGCCGCGACCGGCCTCCTCGGAGGGTTCCCGGTCTCGGCCAGCTCGTCGCGCACACCGGCCCTGGAAGCGGCCGGAGCCAAGACACAGCTCGCTTCGCTCGTGGCCGCGGCGTGCACCATGACGCTCGTGCTCGCTCTCCCCGGGCTCACCAGCAACGTGCCGTCGGCCGCGCTGGCCGCCGTCGTCGTGATCGCGGTGTCCTCGCTCTTCGATCTCCCAGGCCTGACCCGCTTGGGCCGAGCCAGCCCGGCCGAGCTGGGCTTGTCGCTGGCCGCGTTCCTCGGCGTCGTGTTCCTCGGGCCACTGCGAGGGATCGGGGTCGCCGTTGCTTTGTCGCTCTTGGTGTTCATCGCCAAGGCCTGGCGACCGCACATGACCGAGCTCGTTCGTGTCGAGCAGCGCAAGGGCTACCACGACGTGCTGCGTCACCCCGAGGGGCGTCGCATCCCGGGCCTGGTGATCGCCCGGTTCGATGCACCCTTGTTCTTCGCCAACGGGGCGGCCTTCGACCGTTTCGTGCGTCGGCTCGTCGAGGCGGCGCCAACTCCCGTCCGATGGGTCGTCATCGCCGCCGAGCCCATCACCGACGTCGACGTCACCGCGGCCGACGAGCTCGTCGAGCTCGACGACCACCTGCGACTTGGTGGGGTGCACCTCGTCTTCGCCGAGCTCAAGGGACCAGCGAAGGACCGGCTGGCCCGCTATGGGCTCACCGAGCGATTCGGGCCCGATCGCTTCTTCCCGACCATCGGAACGGCCGTGTCTGAATACGTCCGCACCACGGGCACGGCTTGGTCCGACTGGGAGGACGAGCGCCCGCCATCGGGTACCTGAGGTGCCGGCACTCGAGCGAAAACCACGGTCGAAACAGGCTCGGCGCGTGTCGGGTCCGCCAGGCGCGACCGTTCACCCCGGTTCGTGGGCGTGGTCTCCGAGGGGCTCGATGCGGGTGGTGGCGCCGCCGAAGAACAGCGACACGTGACCGTCGTCCCATCGGACCCGGAAATGCTCCGCGTCGCCCGTGCCGATCATCTCGATGATCTCGCCCTTGCGGGGCGGCTCACCGACGTGCATCGGGTCGACGACGATCTGGTCACCGGTGTTGGCATGGATGTGCACCATTGCTGGCCTCGCATTCAGGTTCGAGGGCCGCGTACGGCCGCCTTGTCAAGATCACAGGATCGGAGAGGGTGGCAACGACGACATCGTCGTGGGCCCCGTCGCCACGGCGAGCCAGGGCGGCGACCGTGGCCCCGTCGATCGTCTCGTGCTCGATCAGCGCCCCGGCAATCGCCTCGAGGGCCTCGCGCTGGTCGCCGAGCAGCTGGCGGACCCGGCAGTCCTGCTCGGCCAGGATCCGCTCGACCTCCTCGTCGATGGTGTGGGCGGTCTGCTCGGAGAAGTCCCGGCTGTGGACGAGATCCTCACCGAGAAAGACCGGCCCCTGTGCGCCCCACGCCATCGGGCCGAGCCGAGCCGACATGCCCCACTCGCTCACCATGCGCCGGGCCGTCTGGGTGGCCTCGGCGAGATCGTTGGCGGCCCCGGTCGAGACATCGCCGAAGGTGAGCTCCTCGGCGACGCGGCCCGCGAGCTGCACGGCCAGCATGTCGAGCAGGTAGCGCCGTTGGTACAGATGCCGCTCACCCTGGGGGAGTTGCTGGGTGATCCCGAGGGCCATGCCCGTGGGCAGGATCGAGACCTTGTGCACAGGGTCGGCCAACGGGAGGAGGTGCGCGGCGAGGGCGTGACCGGCCTCGTGGTGAGCGATCAGCTGCTTCTCGTCGAGGGTCAGGGCCAGTGACGTTCGCTTGAGCCCCATCAGGATCCGATCCCGCGCCGTGTCGAAGTCGCCGGCATGCACGGCGACGTCGCCACGGCGGACCGCGCCGAGCGCCGCCTCGTTCACCAGGTTGGCCAGATCGGCACCGCTCATGCCGGGCGTGCCCCGAGCGACGACCGCGAGGTCGATGTCGTCGTCGAGCCGTTTGTCGCGGCAGTGGACCTTCAGGATCGCCGCACGTTCCTCCAGTGACGGCAAGGGGATGAGCACTTGGCGGTCGAAGCGGCCGGCGCGCAGCAGTGCCGGGTCGAGGATGTCGGGTCGGTTGGTCGCGGCCATCACGACGATGCCTTCGGAGGTGTCGAAGCCGTCCATCTCCGACAGGAGCTGGTTGAGGGTCTGCTCACGCTCGTCGTGGCCGCCACCGAGCCCGGTCCTCCGCTTGCGGCCGATCGAGTCGATCTCGGAGGCGTTGATGATCGACGGCGTCTGCTTCCGGGCCTCCTCGAACAGTCCCCGCACCCGGGCCGCGCCCACGCCCACGAACATCTCCATGAAGTCAGAGCCCGTGACCGAGATGAACGGCACCTCGGCCTCACCGGCGACGGCCTTGGCGATGAGCGTCTTGCCGGTGCCGGGCGGGCCGACGAGCAAGACCCCCTTGGGAATCCGGGCGCCGATGTCGCGGAACTTGGACGGGTTCTTGAGGAAGTCGACGACCTCGCTGACATCGTCCTTCACGGCGCCGTAGCCGGCGACGTCGGCGAACGTCGTGGCCGGGCGCTCGGTGGTGTGCACCCGTCCCGGGCTGCGGCCGAACGTGGCCGCTCCGCTGATCTGCGACTGGGTGCGGCGCGACATCCACACGAACAGCACGACGAGCAGCCCCATCGGCAGCAGGAACACCAGGAGGGAGCCGATCCAGCCGCTGTCGCCGGGCGCCTCGGCGTAATCGCGCGCCACGGCCTCGTCGTCGAGCAGCGCCAGGTCGGCATCGGGCACCGTCCCCGACGGGCCCTGGGTGGTGAACTCCGACCCGTCGACCCGTCGTCCCTCGATGCGCCCGGACTCGCCCTCGATCCTCACCTGGCTCACCCGTCCGGCTCGCACCTCGGCGAGGAAGCTCGAGTATGGGAGCCCGTCGCGTGGGGAGCGTTCCTCCGTCAGCGTCGACAACACGAAGAGGCCGATGAGCGCCATCGCCGCGACCGACACCCAGGTGAGGGCTCCACCCCGGCGCGACGGCGTCGTCGGCCGCCCTCCGACAGGCGGCCCCGGAGTCGGGGGCCGAGGCAACGACCGGGGAACCATGCCATCAGGATCGACCTTCGACAACCGGGGGGCCAGGGCCGGTCGGGCGCTCGCCAGGTGCCGGAGGTCCCGACGCGCGCCCGGTGACCCAATACGCTGTCTCGCATGGACGAACCCCGTGGTCACATCGCGCGCGCCGCTGATGGAAGGTGGGCCGCGTGATCCGTGTCTTCATCTGCGACGATCACGAGGTTGTCCGGCGCGGGATACGCGACCTGCTCGAGGCGAGCGGTGAGATCGAGGTCGTGGGCGAGGCCTCGACCGTGACCGAGGCGCTCGCCCGTATCCCTCCGACGCGTCCCCAAGTGGCGGTGCTCGACGTGCAGCTCCCCGACGGCAGCGGCGTCGAGGTGTGCCGCGAGATCCGCAGCAATCACCCCGAGATCGCCTGCCTGATGCTCACGTCGTTCGCCGAGGACGAGGCGCTCTTCGGCGCGATCATGGCCGGGGCTGCGGGGTACGTGCTCAAGCAGGTGCGAGGCAACGACCTCATCGAGTCGATACGACGTGTCGCTGGCGGCGATTCGCTGCTCGACCCGAAGGTGACGTCCGCCGTCCTCGAGCGCATCCGCACGGGTGACCAGACCGAATCCGAGCTGACCAAGCTCACCGACCAGGAGCGCAAGATCCTCGTGCACATCGGCGAGGGGTTGACCAACCGCCAGATCGGCGAGCGGGTGTTCCTGGCCGAGAAAACCGTGAAGAACTACGTGTCGAGCATCCTGGCCAAGCTCGGTCTCGAACGCCGCGCCGAAGCCGCCGCCCTGGCAGCCCGACTCGACGAGCGGCGCCGCAAGTAGCTGCCGCAGCGGAGTCGCCGGCTCGGCCCACCGGCTTTCACGGCGACGTTCACGACGACGGCTTCACCACGAGGGCGACGACGACGAGGGCGGGCGCAGGAGCAGGACCGGGCATGGGCTGTGATGGACCACCGCCATCGCGACGCTCCCGGCGACGATCCGGGCGAGCCCGGTGCGGCCGTGGGTCGTCATCGCGATGATCGAGGCCGAGCCGTCGACCGCGGCTCGCACGATGCTGGTGGCCGGGTCGGGGCCGTGCAACACGTCCCAGTCGACCGTCAAGCCCTGGTCGACGAGACCGGCAGCAACACGCTCGAGCGGCGCCGCTTCCATCACCGGCTCGACGACGACCGACTGGTTCAGCGCCTGCTCGGTCGCCGCGGGGGTGACGACCAGGGCCAGGCTCACCTTCAGCCCCAGGTGCTCGGCCCACTCGGCGACGAACGGGATCACCTCGCGAGACGGACGGGAGCCGTCGAGCGCCACCAGCACGCGGTCGAGCGGGACCGGTTTCGGCGGCTCGTAGTGCGGGCCGACCAGCACGATGGGCCGACGGGCGTTTCGGACCACGACCTCGGCGACCGACCCGAACAACGCCTCACCGACGCGCCCGCGACTGTGGGAGGCCATGCACACCAGCTGGTCGGAATGACCGGCCTCGGTGGAGATCAGGTCTGCGGGGTTGGCGACGGTGACATCGACCGCAACGGCCAGGATTCCGGTCTGCGCGATCTGGGTCTCCAGCGCCCGGGCACGCGCCGCAACGTCGCGTTCGTGCCCGACCGCGCTCACCACGCGGAGATCGGCGCCGGTCCGAACCGCAATGGCGGATGCCGGGTGCAGGGCCCGGGCTGAAAGCTCCGAACCGTCCAGGGGGACCACGATCGTCTCGAACATGGCTCCAGTGTGCGGCCCAGCGACGCCGACCCACCAGGACCCGAGGACCGCGCACGACGGGCCGAACGGCACTGCGGTACCGGGCCCGCACCTGCCAAGGTCGCGTCGACGTCGCCGGGCGACCACGGTCGGGGACGGTCGGGAGCTCGGGAGCAGTGGTGATGCACGGTCGACGGCCAACCACGCCGCGACCGCCGGCCACGAGGGAACGCCAGAACGCGGGATCGAGGGGATCGAGCATGACATCGCCACGGGGGATACCCGCTGCCCCAACGGCAGGCGGGACCGCGACGGTCGATGCGGCGGGGACGCGCATCGACCTCGACGATGTCGCCAAGCGCTACCGGGTCGGCGACGTGACCGTGACAGCGCTGGAGGACGTGAGCCTCCATGTCGACGAGATGGCGTTCGTGGTGATCCTGAGCCCGTCGAGCGCTTCCGCGACGACCGGGACGCGACCGGAGCGTTGGCGCAGCTGCGTCACCGAGGCCTCGGGAAGCGTCGGTTGCGCCTCGACCGCGCTCGGATGCTCGTACGCAACGACTGCCGCCGCCTGCTCCGGGGCGATCAACCCATACGACACCCACCGGCCGAGTTGCTCGACCAGATCGGCTTCCGGGTTCGCTCGCGGGCTCATCGTTCCATGGTCGACCCGCCGGTCGGCGCCATCCAGAGTCGAGCGGCAACAACATCGGGACGGACGGCTCTTTCGACGTGCTCGCCCATTGTTCTAGACATGGAGGGTCGACGACAGCACAGCGGCGCGCCGACGGCTCGCCCGTGCGTGGCCGCGATCGAGGAGGTCCCATGAACGCAATCGACGCCGCGCGTCGCCATCCCGTGATCACCATCGACGCCGGACAGACGATCGCCCAGGCTGCGCAGTCGATGGAACGACACGGCATCGGCGCGCTCCTCGTCCTCGACGGATCTCGTCTCACGGGCATCGTGACCGACCGCGACATCGTCGTCCGCGGCGTCGCGCGCCTGTACCCCACCGACGCTCGCATCGACTCGGTGATGAGCTCTGGCGTCGTGGCGCTCGCTGCGGATGCCGACCTTCGAGACGCCCTCGCCGCGTTCAGCCGCCACGGCATCCGCCGGCTCCCGCTGGTGGATGGCGTGGAACTCGTCGGCATCCTGACCCTCGATGATCTCATCATCGATGCGGCCCATCAGCTCGGCGACATCGTCGCCCCGATCGTCGAGCAGGTCGTCCACGGCCGCCCGGTGCCCCGACTCCCGGCAACCGCCACCTGAGGCCGAAGACCCGACGGGACCAGGCGGACCACCCGTCACCTCCCGAACCGCAGAGAGCGAGTTTCCATTGATGCGGAAGCGATTCCGGGCTGTCGCGGTGCTCACCGTGGCCCTCGGCATGGTGTCCGCCGTTGCCGGCTGCGGCGACGACGACACCGACGGGGGGACGGGCCCGACGAGCCCACTCGATCCGATCACGGTCCAGCAACTGATCGAGCGTTCCGCTGACACGCCAATCGCCGTCCAAGGCTTCCTGTACGGCGACGAGGGGGCCACGCGGCTGTGCTTCGCGATCCTCGAGAGCTTCCCGCCCCAGTGTGGTGAGCCAGCGGTCGAGCTCGTCGGCATCGATCTCGCGACGATCGAGGGAACGACGACGGCATCGGGGATCACCTGGAAAGAGCATGTGGTGCTCGAGCTCAAGGCTGAAGCCGACGGCCGCTTCACCGTCATCGACGTTGACGCGAGCCCCTCATCCACCTGAGCGACGTGCCGGCTGGTCACGAATAGCGGTAGATCGTCAACATCGAGAGCCTCGAAGGAGCCACACCCGTCATGGATGCAACCACACCAGCGAAGATGTACGTCGTCGACTCGCCCTATGAGGTCGCACGGTGGCGACCGCTCGTGCACTGGGTGTTGTACATCCCCCACGCGATCATCCAGCAGGCGCTTCGGAGCCTGGCCGCCGCAGCCTTCTTCGTCTACTGGGTCTTCTTCGTCTTCACCGGCCGGCCCAACCCCGGACTCTACGGTGTCCTCGCGATGTACGAGCGGTACAGCCAACGCGCCGATAGCTTCCTCGTCGGGTTCAGCGAGCGCTACCCACCCAGCGGGAACGACGTGAAACCTCAAGACATCAAGATCGCGGTTCCAGGATGACGACGGCGGTTTCGGACGAGCGGCGTGCGGCGTAGGCGTCCAGGTTCTTGTCGAGCTCTCGCCACCGTGACCACAGCCGTTCCCGCTCGTCGCCTGTGGCGGCTCGGCCGGTGACCAGACGGGGCGGCCCGTCGGCAAGGTCGACCCGAACGTCGGGGTGGGCCTGCAGGTTCAGCCACCACGCCGGCTCGCCCTCGCCCCAGCCGTTCATCGCCATCGTGACGAGGTTCGGCTCATCCTCGAAGTACCCGACCATCACGCTGTGCTGACGGCCGGTCCGCCGCCCCACGGTGCTGAGACGCAGGGCGCCCCAACGGTTGGGCTTCGACCGCCACAGACCCAGACGGCCACGCGTCAACCGGTACACACGGCGATGGGTGAACCAGAACAGCCGTATGAACCAGCGAGGGGGAAGTCGTGGCTGAGCCTTCGACCCGGACATGTGCTCCTCCTTCACCACCATGCTCTCGACCGTGACGGCAACCTCGACATGTCGGAGCTCCCTTCAGGACCGCCGCCCCACGGTGCTGAGACGCAGGGCGCCCCAACGGTCGGCGTCGACCGAACGCAGCGAGTCGGGCCGGTCCGACACGGCGTCGAACACCTCCGGCACTTCGTGACGGATCCGGGTCTCGGGTCTCGGGTCGAGCCGAGCGACGAACTCGTCGACGGGAGCGGTGCGGTCAAACGCCACCGCCCACGGCAGCTCCTCTTGGAGCTCAGCGATCACTGCGTCCTCGCCCTCGGCGTCCTCGTCGACCCGGGGCGGGATCTCATGGCTCGTAGGGCGCATCGCACAGCTCCTTCGCCTTCGGTGGCCGGTCGGTGCCGGAACCGACGCTCTCGACGTGCCCCGAGCGTCGCATGGGCCGGTGATCGACGGTAGAGCCAGGGGTCCCGCTGGCAGGCGACCAACGACTCGTTGGGGCAGACGACTCGAAACAGCAGACTGAGCGGCAGTGCCCCTCGGAGATGCTCGCGCTGTTGACGTGCCTTCGATCTCCGGCACTTCGGAGCTCAGCGGGGTGTGAGGACCCGACACTCCCAGCCACCGTGGGCGGGTTCAACCGGTCATCGCGACAGCGGAATGGTAGACGTCGTGTGCGGTTGACCAGTGGAGGCTGCGGCGGGGCATGGTGTTGATGCGGAGGACGATCGCCATAGAGGCCTTGGGCTTGAAGCGCGAAGAACGGTTGGTCGGGACCGAGGGCCGGGCGAGCGGCTGG
>VFJJ01000120.1 GCA_009886115.1 Actinomycetota bacterium | reverse complement strand
CCGACGTGTCGGGCCGCAACCCTCGCCAGAGGTCACGCAGCTCCGAGCACATGGCGCCGTTGAAGGCGTTGAGCTGCTTGGGCCGATTGAGCGTGACGTACGCGACCCCGTTCTCCTGCCGGTACAACACCGTCTCGTAACTCCGCTCGTTCATGGCTCGTGTCTCCGGGTGTGGTCGGTTCGATCAGGTGCCGGCCGGGCCCTCTGCGCTCGGCGGGAAGTCGTCGGCGAGTGTGCCAGCACCCGACGACGCCGACCAGGCGGACCAGCTGGCCCGCCTGCTCGGGGCCTGAGCGGAGCGGACGTTGCCGCCTCGGCCAGTGCACCATCTCGTCGGTGTGCTCGGAGAGGCTGCACATCTGCATCGTCTCAAACCGGGGGATGGGCGTTTACGGAGTGGCGAAGCTCGCATACCGGGTGCCTCCGATCCGGCGTCGTAGGACAGGGCATGCAAGCGGCCCGACCGACAGTGCCAACAGTCTGCACGCGGAATATACGATGGAGACATGCAATCAGCGCGGTCAGGATTCCGCATGGGACGGCTCGACCACGTGCACATCCGCGTGCCGGATCGGGCGGAAGCCGCCAGGTGGTACGCGGAGCACCTCGGGTTCGAGCCCGTCGACACGTACGACTTCTGGGCGACCGGGTTCGAGGGCGGACCGCTCCAGCTATCGGCCGATGGCGGTAGGACGATGCTGGCGCTGTTCGAGGCCAGTGAAGGTCACCCGATGGTTCCGCAGCGGACCGGTGTTGCGTTCAGCGTCGACGCGGACAGCTTCATGTCGTTCGCCCGCGCGCTGCCCCGCGGGATCGACAACCCGCGCGGCGAGCGTCTCATGCTCACCGATCTCGTTGACTTCGACCTGTGTTGGGCGTTCGATCTCGTCGACCCCTGGGGGAACCAGTACGAGCTCAACTGCTACGACCACGACCGGGTCAGGGCCGAGCTGGTCGAGGCTGACGCAGTGGAGGTCGTCCGCTACTGGCCACGTGAGATCTTCGTGGCATACCTCGACGCCTCGTCGTCGTAGCTGGACCCGGCCGGTCGGGCGTCCCCGACGTGTCGAACGAGGTCGCCGAGCCGGAGATCAGGGACACCGCAGGGGAACGCTCTTCATGGACATCGTTGAGTGGCGCCTGGCCCGGCACCATCAAAACGCTGAGAATTCGAGTGTGCTGCTCGTCGATGGCGCCAACGTCGTCGGCTCCCACCATTACCGGCGAGAGGGCGGCGACGGCCTCGGCGAACGATTCTTCGACGCCGCCGTGGCAGCGCTCGGCGCGATCACGCGCATGCCAGGCGCAGGATCGTTACGCGTCGGCGAGCTGTGCGGCATCCCGGGACTGCGGGCCCGCCGCGTCGTCGGTTTCCGGTTCAGCTGGCTGTCCTTCGGCACCGATGACCACGTCGACGTCGTTCGGCTTCTCGCCGATGCTCAAGACCTGACCACGATCCTCACTGACGTTGGGCACGATTGACGGCAACACGGCGGCGCTTCGAGGCGTCGTAGCGTTGGACCGCGGCGGCGGTCGGTTCGGGTTGGGCCTGCCCCACTCGCGTGGCAGATCACCGTCGTCGAGCGAGGTCACCGGCGTGGCCCAGGAGATCCCATCGGTTGCCGGCGACGTCCACAAAGACGGCGAAGCGGCCGTACGGCTCGTCGCGTGGTTCGGTCACGAACTCGACGCCGCGATCGAGCATCCGCTGCCGGGCAGCCTCGAAGTCATCGACGCGTAGGAAGAGCCCGACGCGGCCCGCGTACTGCGCGCCGACGACGGACTGCTGCCGGTCTCCGTCCGCTCGTGCGAGCAGCAGACCCGTCGCGGCGCCAGGTGGTCTGACCACGACCCAGCGCTTCGGCCGACCGTCGTTTGTCGTGGAGGGTGAATCCTCGACGAGTTCGAACCCGAGCGCGTCGACAAAGAAGCGGATCGCCTCGTCGTAGTCGTGGACAATGAGCGTCATGTGTTCGAGGTGCATCGGCTCAGCCTCCACGTCGCAGATGAGAAGGCCACAGCATGTCGGGCCGCCGTGAGCGAGGTGCCCGAATAACATACACTTAGGGAGGTAAACGTACGGAAAGGTGGCGGTGGTACCGGCCGGTGTGGACGTACCCCCCATTCTGTGGCGAGGCCGCCGGGCGCGAGCGTTCGTGCCCGCTCGTCTCGCCGAACGCGACCTCACACTCGACGCCGGGTCCGTCGCCAGCGCCGCCCGGGCCCACGCCGCCGTTCTGCACGGAGCCGAAGCCCTTCCCGAAGACCACGCCGCGCTCGCCCGCCTGCTCGTGCGTACCGAAGGCGTCGCGTCCTCGTTCATCGAGGGTGTGAAGGCCCCCGTCGTCGACATCGTGCTCGCCGAGGAGGGCCACGATGCCGGCCCCTCGACGGCGGCCTGGATCGCCGCCAACTTGGCAGCCATCACCCAGGCCCTCGAGGAGGCGCACGACGAGCCGCTGACGGTCGATGCCCTGTGTCGCTGGCATCGGACGCTCATGACAGGAAGCCCTGTGCCAGCGCGCCACGTCGGCGTAGTCCGTCATGAGCAGGGATGGATCGGCGGGGTGTCACCGCTCGACGCGCACCTCGTCACGCCGCCGCCCGAGCACCTGCCCGAGCTCCTCGACGATCTCGTGGCGTACGTCAACCGGACCGACATCGACCCGGTCAGCCAAGCCGCGGTCTCCCACGCCCAGTTCGAGATCATCCACCCGTTCGCCGACGGCAACGGCCGGATCGGCAGGGTGCTCACCGCGTGGGTCCTGGTACGTCGTCTCTCGCTCGTGATCCCTCCGCCGGTCAGCACCAGCATCGCTGCGGATGTTGGTGGTTACAGCTCCGGGCTCGTGCTGTTCCGGCTCGGCGAGCACAACCGGTGGGTTCAGTGGTTCGCCGACGCCGTCTCCGGCGCGGGGCGTGCACACCAGGAGCTGGTGGCTGCCGTCCAGGACGTGCTCCGAACGTGGGACACGCGGCTGGCCGCGCATCGACCGGGGCGACGGCGACTCCGCCACGACGCCGCCGCCTGGCGCGTTCTCGAGCTCCTGCCGCGCCACCTCATGCTCACCGGGCCGTTCGTCGCCGCAGCGCTCGGCATCCCCCTGAAGTCTGCGACCGCGGCGCTGCGCGATCTCGTCGCCGCGGGTGTGCTCGTCGAGCACGGCACGCTGAAGTCGACGGGACCGGGTCGCCCGCCCCGGCTGTACACGAGTCCCGAGCTGCTGGGCCTCGCCGGCTCCACCCCGCTCCGGAGCTGACGACCGACGGTCAGGGCGCGGCCGGGTGGTGATGCGCTGCCATGTCGCCGAGGAAGTCGACGAAGAAGATGCGCTCGGCGAAGCGCCAGGTGCCGTCGACCCGCTCGAAGGTGTCGTGGTAGCGGCCGGCGACGATGGCCTGCAACGCAAAACCCGTCTCGGCGACCGCCTGCTGCACCACGTACTTCGAGCGGGCCGTCGCCCGTCCGCTCCTTGGATGATCGTCGTCGATGTCGAGGATGACGTTCGTGCACAGGTGTCTCGCGAACGGCGTGCGTGTCCCGTCGCCAGCGTCGTAGAGCCGATGATGCCCGTGGTACATGGCGGCGATCGCCGCGCCGCTGCCGATCTCGATGCTGGGGTCGGTGCCGTTGCGGCTGACGGCGTGGGCGAACAGAGCGCCCATGGCGTCGAACTCGGCCCGGTCGACGAGCCAGCAGTACTCGTACATGAGGTCGCGGATCTCGTCGGCCGAGTTACCGGGTCGGCCATTGGCTCCCGAACCGGCTCGCTCGCCTCCACCGCTCGTGCTGCCCAGGCCGATACCGCCGGGGGCGCCCGGCAGCGGCAGCGGCAGCGGCGCCGCCGGGCGCTCGGGGTCGCTGCCGCCACCGACGTGGGCGCTGAGGTCACCGACGTGGTGCACCTCCATGTGCCTGGTCGCGAAGCGCCACCGACCCTCGACGCGCTCGAACGTGTCGTTCTGCGCGCCGCCGAGGATGGGCCCGAGCGCGAACCCGTCGGCCTGCTGCCACACGGTGAACAGCGAGCTCGCGGCGGCCGTGCCCGCGACGCCATCGATGTCGGCCACCAGGTTCGTGCTCAGCGTCAGCGTGTGCGGCAGACCGTCACCGTGCAGCCGGATCGACCGTCGACAATCGTCGGTGACCGCTTCGGCACCGGCGAGGACCTTGTCGGTGCCGGCGACCGTCGACCGGGCATGGGCCAGCAGCGCTCCGACAGCCTCGAAGCGCCCGTCGTCGAGGGCCTCGTCGACCAGGAAGATCAGGTTCGCGATCTCGTCACGATTCTCGAGGGCCACGAGCGCAGCCTACGAAGCACGCCTCGTCAGGTCGAGCCGGTTCCTGCGGCGCCGAAAGCGGCCCACCCGCAGGGCCGACCGCTCAGCGCTCATCCATCAAGATCGTGAGGACCTCGTTGGCGTACCAGCGCAACTGGCCCCGGGGCCCGTCGGGAATCTCGATCAACACCCCGAGTTCAGCGAGTTGTCGGAGCGCGTTGAGCGCTGAGGGACGGGAGATGCCCAGCCGGCCCTCGACGAAGCGGCTGTTGACCACCGGTCGCTCGAAGACCAGGTCGACGAGGCGGATCGCAGCCCCTCGGGTCGCCGCCTGAACCCGAGAGCGGTAGCGCGCTCGCAGATCGGTCAGCCGCTCGGCGCGCACGACGGCGTCAACCGACTGGGTCCTCACACCGTCGAGGAACAAGGCGAGCCACGTGTCGAGGTCACCGCGCTCTCGCACACCCTGCAGCGCTTCGTGGTACTCGGCCCGGCGCGTCTCGAAGTACGACGACAGATACAGGAGCGGAGCGGGTAGGCGATCGCGAACGACGAGGAACAAGACGATGAGGAGCCGACCGAGACGGCCATTGCCATCGAGGAAGGGTCGGATCGTCTCGAACTGGTAGTGCACGAGCGCGGCTTGCACGAGCGGCGGGAGTTGCGGCTCCTCGTGCACGAATCGCTCGAGGTCGCCGAGCAACGACTCGAGCTCCTCGGGTGGCGGAGGGACGAAGATGGCGGCCTCGATCGTCGCTCCCGCCGCTCCGATCCAGTTCTGCGTCGTCCTGAGCTCACCTGGTTGCCCATCGCGGCCCCTGAGCCCTGCGAGCACCACGCCGTGCAGCTCGCGGATCAGCTGCACGCTGAGCGGCAGGGTCTTCAAGCGCTCCAAACCGGTTTCCATGGCGAGGACGTAGCTCACGACCTGCTCGACGTCGGGGCCGAGGGCCTGATCGCTGGTCTCGGCGTCGAACACCTCGAGCAGAGAAGCCTGCGTGCCCTCGATACGCGTCGACGCCAAGGCTTCGCGTCTCGTGTAGGGGCGCGAGAGCAGGTGGGGATCGGGGAGCAGGCGAACGAGGCCGGCCAGACGGCCAAGTGCCGCCTCGGCATCCGCGAGCAGCATCACGTTGGCCGACGAGATCGGAACGTTGCGTGGTACGGGTCGAGGGAAGTACGCGACGTAGCCGTCACGCCCGACGGTGCGTCGGGCCCGGCCGAAGATCGTGTCGGCGTAACGATCAGCATCCATCCCCCAGAGCCTACGGCCACCTGCAAGGAAGGTGCTGTTTCCTTTAGAGTGGGTGTTCGTCCCGGAACACCGGCCAGAAGGAGAGGTTCTCGTGGGTCGTGACGGAATGAGCGGGCATCAGGCGGCGATCGAGCGGTTGCTCTTCGCATGGGACGGGGCCAACGACCGGGGCGACCACGACAGGCTCGGCGAGTTGATGGCCGGCGGCGCACTGTCGGTCGAGGGGATGGAGGGGTCCTGGGCCGGCGCCGAAGCGGTGCGAGCCCAGTACGCCGCCGCGACCCGCCTCTACCCCGGCGGCGGGGCCCGCACCCATCACCTGTCGACGAACGTCGTGATCACCTTCGACGGCGAGTCCGGGACGGCCCGGAGCCGCAGCTACTACACGATGATGCAATCGACCGACGCACTCCCGTTCCAGATCATCGACGCCGGATGGAACGACGACCGGTTCGAGCTCATCGAGGGCACATGGGTCTGGCGCTCACGACACATCCACTCGGAGTTGCACGGTGACCTGTCGCACCATCTCGCCCCACAGGTCACGCCGTTCGTGGAGTGAACCCACCGGCGCGTGCCCGGTCAGACCTCGAAGCCGTACAGGGCCCGGGCATTGCCGGCGGTGATGAGCGCCCGCTCGTCGTCGGGCACGCCATGGAGGACACGGGCGACGATCTCCCGGGACCGCGGGAAGGTCGACTCGGTGTGGGGGTAGTCGGAGCCCCACATGAGCGTGTTCACGCCGCACACGTCGCGCAGCCGCAGACCCGACGCGTCCTCCTGGAAGCTCACGAAGCAGTTTCGGCGGAAGTGGTCGCTCGGCTTCACCGCCGGATCGGCGAACCGGTGCCAGTTCCCGCGCACCGGACGCTGGGTGTACGTGTAGTCCATCTGGTCGCAGAAGAACGGCACCCACGCCACCTCGTGCTCGACCGATCCGACCCGCAGACCGGGATGACGCTCGAACACTCCCGAGAAGATCAACTCCCCCAAGGACTTCCGTACGAAGTGGTCCTGGAGGTAGAAAGCAGCCGGCGAGACGTGCTGCACGTCGGGCTGGTTCGTGTCGACGCTGGCGACCTGCCGCCCCGTGGCCACGTGCATGCTGAGCGGCATCCCCAGCGCTGCGGCCGCCGTCCACAGCGGCTCGTATCGAGGATGGTCGTACGCCTGATCGGCCGGGGGGAGCACCGTGATGAGCGCCCCGGCGAGGCCGATGGTCCGGCTCCGTTCGAGCTCGGTCACGGCCTCGGCCACGTCGTCGATGTTGAGCATCCCGATGCCCTTGAGATGGCGGGTCTCGTCGTTGCAGAACTCGGCGATGGCATCGTTGTAGGCGCGCATGGTGGCTGAGCACAGACGGGAGTCGGCGATCCCGAACACGAGCAGACCCTGGCTGGGGTAGATGACCGAGCCGATCACGCCGTCGTCGAGGTTCTCCTTCACGAAGGCGTGCGGGTCGTAGGCGCCGGGACGAACCTCGGAGAACTCGGCACTGGTGCGGAGCTGACGGGAGTCCTTCACGAAGCGGTCGCCGGTCTGGATCCCCAGGAACGACATGGATTTCCGGCCGTCGATGAACCACCAGTCGCCGTCGTCGAGGTGCCGGACCACCGGGCCCCGCTCGGCGAACTCGGGCTCGATGCGGTCGGCCCACAGATCGGGCCATTCGATCAGGTGCGAGTCGGACGAGATCATCATCGCTGACATGGGCCCAGCGCCTCCTCGGAGTACGGCACGCGGGACACTACGAGGCAGTTGCGGCACCCGCCACCGCGCTTTCTTCGCGTTTTCGCACCAGCGGTGCGCGAAAACGCGAAGAAAGGCCGAGGTCAGAGCTCATCCGCCGAATCGCTCGCGCAGCACGTACTTGAGGACCTTGCCGGACGGGTTGCGCGGCAGCTCGGTCACGATCTCGAGCTGCTCGGGCAGCTTGTGCATGCCGAGTCCCTGTGCCCGGCAGTGGGCGACGACGTCGGCCAACGTCAGGGCGGGCGCGCCCGGTGCCGCGAGCACGACCACGGCACAGGCCCGCTCGCCCCGCTCGGCGTCGGGCAGCCCGACAATCGCCACATCCGCGACCGCAGCATGCCGGTACAGCACGTCCTCGACCTCCTTGGCCGAGATGTTCTCGCCCTTGCGGATGATCACGTCCTTGAGCCGCCCCGTGATGGTCACCCACCCGTCGACGTCGATGGTCGCCAGATCGCCCGTGTGCAGGAAGCCGTCGGCGTCGAATGCCGCGTCGGTCGTGGCCGGATCGAGATACCCCAAGCAGCGACTGGGCCCCCGCACCAGGAGCTCACCCGTGTCGCCGGCGATCCGGGCCTCGACGCCTGCGACGGGACGGCCGTCGGTGTCGGCGAGCCGATCGATCGGGTCGCCCACCGCGCCGAGGATGCACGACGGGCACTCGGTGAGCCCGTAGCCCCCGGCGACGGGCACGCCGAGCTCGCGCCACATCTCGTGCACGAGCTCGGGTGGCTTCGGGGCACCCCCACCGACCATGGCCCGCATGGCGGGGAACAGCTCCGGAGCACCCGGCGGACGGGCCCGGTGCGCGGCGAGATAGGCCAGCCAGAACGCCGTCCCCGCGCCGGCGACGGTGACACCGTGGTGGGCGAGCACGGGAATCGAAGTCGCGGGCACGAAAGCCGAGACCAGGATGGAGCCGAACCCGGCAAGCAACGACTCCGCCAAGGTCTGCACGCCGCCGACGTGGGTGACGGGGAACACGAACGCGAACCGGTCGTCGGGGGTCATCTCGTGGGCCCGGGCCACCCCGGCGGCCGCGGCGATGATCGTGGCGTCGCTGTGCAGCACGAGCTTCGGGTCGGCCTCGGTGCCCGACGTGGCGAAGATCCACCGCACCTCGGCGGCGTCGGGCGGAGATGGCGGCGTCGTCACCGGGGCTCCCGAGGACGGGGCGTCTCCACCCGGTGCAGCATCGGCGCGCAGCTCATCGCCCCGATCGAGCACCAGCACCCGACACGTCCCCCCAGCCGAAGCACCCCCAGCCGGCTCCTGCCCAACCCCGACCGCCGCAGCCGCCGCAGCTCCGGCGGCCCCGCTGCTCGCGCCCATAGCGGCAACGACCTCCTCGGCCATCGTGAGGTGCTCGACACCCCGGAACCTCGACGGGACGACGAACAGCGTGGCGCCCGTCCGCCCGAGGATGAACGTGAGCTCTCGGTGGCGCAGGATCGGGATGATCGGCACCTGCACCGCGCCCAGACGTGACAACGCCGCGCACAGGGCGAGCGTCTCGATCCAGGTCGGCATCTGCCAGGCCACCACCGAGCCGGCGCCCACGCCGTGCTCCGACGAGAGCACCCCGGCCCACCGCTCGGCGCGGTCGCGCAGCTCAGCGAAGGTGAGCACCCGGTCGTCCTCGTCGACGGCGCAGACACCGAGCGGGGTCGACGACGCCCGCGCCACGACCAGCTCCCACAGGCTCGGACCCGGCCCGATCACGAGGTCGAGCCCGAGGTCGCGCCGGCAGGGTCGGTCTCGCCGCCGGTGAGCAGGAGATCGGCGTGGTCGGTGAAGTCGCGCTGGGTGCCGCGTCGACGCAGCGCCACCTCGACGATGCCCGGCGTGTAGGTGTGACACGTCCCCAGGGTGGCTCCGGCCACGTCGCCGGCGGACGTGTACCAGTCGAGCTGCTGCATCCGGCCGCCACTGATGTACACGGCCCGCCGGAGGGCCACGGCCGCCTCGGCCTGATCGACGTCGAGGCGCTCCTCGCAGAACCGGAGGAAGCCCTTCGCCAGGCTGACCCCGGCGAAGGGCTCCGGCCCAATGATCAGGTACCCCTCGAGCTCCCACGCCAGCACGGGATCGCCGTCGCGCGACACCGTGCAGGTGTGACGGCCGGCGGCGTCACGATCGGGGATGCCACAGTCGTACTGGCGCACCGGCTCACCGACGCCCCGGGCCGTTCGCCAGGCGTGCGCTACGCACAGACCGGCAAGGTCGAAGGTGTGGGTGCACTGCTGCCGGGCCGGGGTGACCGCACCGGCTGCGGTGGCGCTGGGCGAGAGGGCCATCCCGGCGATGCGCGAGATGAGCCGGCTGCCTTCGGCACAGGTGGCCCAGGGCGAACGGTGGGTGACGCCCTCGGCTCCCAGCACCAGCGCGCCGTCGTGGTGCAACCGAACGCCGAAATGGTGGAAGTCGTCCTCCATCTCGCCCACCACGAGCTCGGACGAGCGGGCCACGAGCCGGAAGCGCCTGCGGTACGAACCCGAGCCGTAGCGTTCAGGGTCGACCAGCGGCACCCGGGAGCGGTCGGGCCCGTCGGGCCCCTCGAGAGCCTCGGCGGCCCCCGCGTCTCCGTCGCTCACGGACCAGCCCGCACGAGCAGGCGGGACGGGCGACGCACCGTGGGGTTGCTCGCCGCCCACTCGACCGTCGCATCGGGAGCGAGCCGAAGCTCCGGGAAGCGCTCGAACAGCGAGGCGATCACGATCTCGCCCTCGAGTCGGGCGAGTGCGGCACCGACGCACACATGGGCGCCGCCCCCGAAGGTCAAGGGGCGTATGTCGATCCTGGACGGGTCGAACTGGGATGGTACGGGGTACCGGCGAGGATCGCGGTTCCCCGCGATCACCGAGAACAAGATCTTGGCGCCCTCGGGGATGGTCGTTCCCTGCACCTCGACCGGGCAGGTCGTCTGACGCGTGGTCGACAGCGCCGCCGGTTCCCAGCGCAGGCACTCCTCGATGACCGCTCCAGCCCGTCCCCGAGGATCGACGAGGAGCCATGCGCGGGCTTCGGGATGGGCAAGCAGCGCCAGCACCGTGTTGGCGAGCAAGCACTGCGTGGTCTCGAAGCCGGCCGTGACGAGCAGCACGGCGTTGGCGACGAGCTCGAAGTCGGGCAACGTCCCGTCCTCGTCGCCGACCACCATCGCCGAGAAGATGTCGTCACCAGGTTGCTCGCGACACGCCGGCAGCACGGTCTGCTCGAAGTACTCCGACAGCGCCACCATCGGCCCGAGGGGCCCCGCGTCGGCCCCCGCTTCGCCCCGTTGACGACCGTCGAACAACGCGACCACGTGCTCGTCCCACGCGTCGGGCGCAGCTCCGAACAACAGGCGGACGACCTCCATCGGCACCGAGAAGGCGAGGTCGCCGACGACGTCGACCGACCCGCCTCCGGAGGAGAATGCCGTGGCCATCCGATCGAGCGCGGCATCGGTGGCGGCCTGGATCGCAGGCCCGAGAGCCTCGACCGCTCGCGGCGTGAACGCCCGGCTGAACAGGCGCCTGACCCGGCTGTGGTGCGCCCCGTCGACCGACATGACCCAGGTGTCCATGAGGTCACGGAGGCGGCCGTCCGACAGGCCCAACGAATCGGCGACACCGGTGCCGGCGGTGAGACGCGGGTCGCGCACGAGCGACACGATGTCGTCGTAGCGGCTCACGTACCAATATCCGAACCCTGTCTGGTGAACGGGATCGTTCTCGCGCAGCCGGTCGAAGAACGGGTACGGATCGACGCGCAGGTGGGGGTCGAAGAAGTTGTACCCGACGTCGGAAGAGGCCATGACCCCAGCCTCTCACCCAGCGGCGGCGGCCGCAGCGGTCGCGGCCCAGATCTTGGCCGGGGTGACCGGCATGTCGATGTGGGTGATCCCGAGGTGCGCCAGCGCGTCGACGACGGCCGAGTGCACGGCCGGGGTGGATCCGATGGTGCCCGACTCCCCGATCCCCTTGGCCCCCAAGGGGTTCTTGGGCGTGGGCGTCTCGGTGTTCGACGCCTCGTACGACGGGAGCTCCGCCGACGACGGCATCAGGTAGTCCATGAGGTTCGCCGTGAGCGGGTTGCCGTCGCCGTCGTACTGCACGGCCTCGAACAGCACCTGGGCCACACCCTGCGCGATTCCGCCGTGCTGCTGGCCGGCCACGAGCATCGGGTTGAGGCGCCGTCCGCAGTCGTCGACGGCCACATGGCGAACGAGGGTGACGCCCCCGGTCTCGAGGTCGACCTCGACCACGGCCACGTGCGAGCCGAACGGATAGGTGGCATCGCCCTGGTTGAAGTCGAGCTCGGCGGCCAGACCGGGCTCCATCCCTTCCGGCAGGCGACCCGCATCGGCGGAGGCCAGCGCCAGCTCACCCCAGCTCATCGACGCGGTCGGGGTGCCGGCCACGCCGATACGACCGTCGCCGACCACGATGTCGTCGGGGTTGGCCTCGAACAGGTGGGCGGCGAGCTGCCGGGCCTTGTCGAGCACGACCTCGGAAGCTCGGTAGATGGCCGAACCGCCGATCTGCAACGAGCGCGAGCCCATCGTCCCCTGGCCCCGAGGCACGAGGCCGGTGTCGGACTGGACGAGCGTGACGTCGTCCATCGACACGCCCAGGATCTCGGCTGCGATCATGGCGAAGGCCGTGTCGTGGCCCTGGCCGTGACTCGACGTGCCGGCCTTGACCGTGACCTTGCCGTCGGCGCCCACCTCACAGGCCCCGTACTCGGTGAAGAGGCCGCCGGCGGTCACCTCGACGTAGGTCGACACCCCGATCCCGAGCACGACCGTGTCGCCGCGGCTCCGGCGAGCGGCCTGCTCGGCCCGCAGTTCGGCGTATCCGGCGACCTTCAGCGCCTCGTCGAGGGCCTTCACATAGTCGCCGACGTCGTAGTTCGCTCCGGTGACGGTCGTCAGGGGGAAACGATCGGCGGCGATGAGGTTGCGGCGTCGCAGCTCGGCCGGATCGATGCCCAGCTCGACGGCTGCCAGGTCGATGATCCGCTCCAGCAGGGCGGTGGCCTCGGGACGGCCGGCACCCCGGTACGCGGCGGTGGCCGTGGTGTTGGTGGCCACCGACACGGCGTTGAACTCGATGCGGGGGATCTCGTACACCCCTTGGGCCATCGACTTGGTGAGGAACGGGAGGAACGCACCGATCGCCGGGTAGGCCCCGCCGTCGGCGATCACCCGCACCCGCAACCCGACGATGGCACCGTCGCGCTTGAGCCCCATCTCGACGTACTGGATCTGGCCCCGCCCGTGGCTCATCGAGACCATGTTCTCGGAGCGGGTCTCGGCCCACTTCACGGGCCGGCCCAGCAGCAGCGCCGCCTTGGCGACCACGATGAACTCGGCGTAGGTGCCCGACTTGGCGCCGAACCCACCGCCGACCGCCGGGGCGATCACCCTGATCTGCTCGGGGGCCAGACCCAGGGCGCCGGCGAGACCGTCGCGCACCGCGTGCGGGCCCTGCGTCGCCACCCAGATCCGCAGGCCGCCGGTGTTGTCGTGCGTGACGACGATCCCGTTGTTCTCCATGGGCACGGCGGCCAAGCGCTGATTGACGAACCGGCCCTTCACCACCACGTCGGCCTCGTCGAACAGGTCGTCGATCTTCTCGGGCTGGAGCCCGAAGCAGATGTTCTTGCCGCCCATGCCCGCGTCGGCCCACACCTCGGGGGCATCGGGGGCCAGCGCCACTTCCGCATCGGTGACCGCAGGCAGCACGTCGTACTCGACGACCACGGCCTCGGCGGCGTCGACCGCCTGGGCCCGGGTCTCGGCCACGATGGCCACCACGGCCTCGCCGACGAACCGGACCTTGCCCGTGGCCAGCGGGGGACGGCCGAAGGCGGGGAGGAACACGAAGCCCGGCTGGGGCGCGATCCCGAGGTCGTCGGACGTGTAGACCGCGACCACGCCCGGCATCGTCTTCGCCGCCTCGGCGTCGATCGACGTGATGGTGCCGTGGGCCACCGTGGATCGCACGAAGACGGTGCTCAGCACGCCCGCGACCTGCAGGTCGTCGACGTATCGGGCGTCGCCGGTGATGAGCGCCGGGTCTTCCTTGCGCTGGACGGAATTGCCGAAAATCGATCCCTGGTTGGCCATGGCGCGGAGCCTATCGGGGGCGGGATTCGGAGCGGGTCACCGGCGCCGGACGGGTACGGTGGTCTCGTGGCCGTCACCAAACCCAAGACCCCCAACCCCGACAAGGCTGCACTTCTGCGAGGCGACAAGACCGTCGCCACGAACCGCCGGGCGCGCCACGACTACGAGATCCTCGAGACGATCGAGTGCGGGGTCGTGCTCGTGGGGTCCGAGGTCAAGTCGCTACGTGAAGCCAAGGTGCAGATCAGGGAGGCCTGGGCCAACGTCGAGGGCAGCGAGGTGTGGCTGCACGGGATGCACATCTCGCCCTACGGGCTCGCCCGCGACAACGCCTCGGTCGACCGCAAGCGCAAGCTCCTGCTGCATCGCAGCCAGGCGCTCGAGCTCCGCACCCAGATCGAGCAGCAGGGCCTCACGCTCATCCCGCTGCGCATCTACTTCACCCACGGGCTGGCCAAGATCGAGTTGGGCCTGGCTCGGGGCAAGAAGAGCTACGACAAGCGCCACGCCATGGCAGAACGAGACGCCCAACGCGACATGGACCGGGCGGTGCGGGCCAACCAGCGCGTCGACACCCGGGAACAGTGAGACGGGCTGCCGGCGAGTTGAAATAGACTGGCATCGGTCGCGGGTTCTCCCGAGACCACAGCAGTCGCCTTCCCTCCACCCCAGGGGGTGCAAGGTTTCGATTCTGGGCACAGAGATGAGCGAAGCGAGCCGGGGTCTCCGGGACCTCGTCACCAAACCGGAACAACCACAAGTGCCAACCAGCACGAACTTGCTCTCGCTGCCTAAATAAGGTCAGCGAATCAAGAGCCGTCCACTCCGGCTCGGCCAGTCGGTCGGAGATTCGGGCGTCATCCCAGATCGGCTCACTGTCACCCACGGTTCCGGGGGGTGACAGGACATTCACGGGACTGGGTCAGCGAGAGGATGTCGATGTCCGCTCGTTGACCGAGATCCAATCATCGACTGCGCTCGGAGAAGGATCATCAACGGCTTGGAAGACGCGGGTTCGACTCCCGCCACCTCCACACCGCAGCACACCACACCGCAGCACACCACGAACCCCGTGACCAGGACACTCTGGCCACGGGGTTCTCGCGAGCGGCGCCGACTTCCCCCTGCGGCCGATACGTGTGCGGCTCGCACTACCCGCCGCCCCGACCCGACCCGTCACCCGGGGCAATAGCACCCACTTTCGGTGCCTTTTATCAGCACCTAGT
>VFJJ01000125.1 GCA_009886115.1 Actinomycetota bacterium | reverse complement strand
GTCGGTCATGAGTGTCCGGGGCTCGAGCAAGCCTCGGAGAGCATCGACCGGTGCGATCGCCGCCTGTAGCGCTGCAGCGGTGCCCGGTCCGTCGGGTGGCGGCCGAGGACGAGCACAGCTGGATCTAATTCGCGCGCGACGGCGACCAAGTCGGCGCGGCCACGCGCATCACCTGGGGTGGTGACGGGTTCTCCCGGCGCCCGATCGACCAGTACCAACTCGGGCCGTTCCTCGCCGAGATCCCCGCGTCGATGATGGCGGTCGGTGAGCGGAACTCGGTGCGGCCGGCACACCGAGGCTCGGGGGTGCTCGACGGACTCCTCATGTTCAGCGGCACCGACATGTTCACCTCGGCGCCCGATCGGCGCATGCTGTTCGGCTGCTGCGAGCCACACCTGCTCTGCCCATGTACCTCAAGATGGGGCAGCGCACGTACGCGGCGAAGAACATCAACAGCCCTGCCGCCGGATACCTGATCCCGTTCACCGCGCTGATCGTCCCGCACGCCGCGTTCCTCGCGTTCGTCGACGATCACCCCGGCGTGGCCACCCTGTTGATGCGGCTCCTCGCGGAACGCCTGCGGGGCAGTTCGTCGCGCCAACTCGAGTTCGGCACCAACGACGCGATCGGCCGGGTGTGCGCCCGACTCCTCGACATGGCGGGCCGCTACGGCCCGACGGAACCGTCGCGCTCCGCACGCCCGTCACCCAGAACGACCTCGCGGGCTGGTCGGGCCAGTCGCGCGAAGCGGTCGTCAAGGCCTTCCGCGCCCTGCGCCTGCTCGGCTGGATCGACGTCGACGGCAAGCACATCCTCCTCCTCCTCCTCCTCCTCCTCCTCGACGTCGCCGCGCTCCGCGCCCGCAGCCAGTCGGCGTGAGGGTTCGGCGCTACGAGTCGGCGATCCGCGCGAGTTGGTCGAGCGTGTACGCGACGATCTCGTCGTAGGTCATCGCGGCGCCCCGCTGTCGAGCCGCCTCGTACGCGTCAGGGCCGAGTTCAGCGGCCACACGCTCCTGTACGGCCTCGATGCGCGATCGATGCGGCGCGGCGTACCCGCTCATCAGCTGTCCGAGGACCGGTCCGCGGCGCGCGCCGTCGACCGTGGCGGCCGCGTCCGCGCCGTCACGATGCGCGGCGAACACGGTCGTCGCCGCCGACAAGGCGTCGACCAGGTCCTGTCGGTACCCGTCGCGGACGAACTGCTCGACCGACGTCCGTGCCAGGTCGGCGGCGCGAGAAACGTCCCCCTCGGCGGCGCGCAGAACGGCCATGTCCATCAGCGCGCCGGGGAAGATCGAGCCACCGCCGAGCGACTCGAACAACCCGATCGCCTCGCCCAACGACCGATCGGCTTCCTGCGGATCCACCTCGCACTGGTAATGCCCGTACACCGTCAGGGCGCCGGCCAGGAACGACGGCAGGCGTGATCGGCGAGCCTCGACCACGGCCTCCGCAGCCGCGGCCCGCGCGGCTGCGTGGTCACCCAGGAACCCGTGGATCGAGGCGGCGGCGATCTGCATCCGGCACCGCTGCCACTCGGCCGGATCAGTCTCCGACATCAGCAGGCGTTGCCCGGCGGCGATCGTCGCCACGGCGGCGACCGGCTCGCCGAGGAGCACGTCCGCCAGGGCCGAGTAGATCATCGCGGCGAAGTACGCGTTCGTGAACGCCGCCGAATCGGCAACGGCACGCCGGCCGAGATCACGGCCTTGTGCGATGTCGCCCTGGTTGAAGAAGTGCATGCTCGACGCCGCCGAGATGGTCGCACTGTGCGGTCCATCGAGCTCGCCGGCTCGAAGCAGCACCGGTAACGCCCACGAGTGGATTCCCCACGCCATCGTCGTGACCGCCTCGCCCAGCAATGCTTCGATGATCCCGACGCCCAGGTTCAGGTCCGCGAGTGGCCGTGCATCGACGCTCCAGTCGACCGCGGCCCGAAGGTTCTCGATCTCGACGGCCAGCCGCTGCTTCCACGCGAGCTCGTCGGGGCTGGCCAGTCCTACCCCGGCTCGCTCGGCGAAGGCCGCGAAGTGCACCGCGTGGCGGCGGCGCAGCTCGTCGAGATCGCCGGCGCGGTCACGCGCGAAGTGGCGCAGCGTCTCGAGGAGCTGATGGCGCGTCGAGCTCTCGGACTGCTCCGCGCCGATCATCGACTTCGCGGCCAGGCTCGCGAGCGCGTCGATCACGTCCCACCGTTCGATCCCCTCGCCCACGCAGACGGCGACCGCGGCGGCCTCGTCGAAGCTCGACGGAAAGACCCCGAGCCGATCGAACACGGCACGTTCCGTGTCGTCGAGCAACGAATACGACCACTCGACGGCGGCGCGCAACGTCTGATGGCGCTCGACGCGGCCCCGGCGGCCGCCCGTCAACAAGCGGAATCGCTCGTCGAGATGCCCCACGATCTCGGCCGGGGTCATCGTCGCGACCCGCGCCGCAGCGAGCTCGATTGCCAGCGGGATCCCGTCGAGCCGCCGGCACAACTCGACCACCACCGGCATCGACGACGAGTCGAGCACCAGGTCAGGTTTGACCGCGCGCGCCCGCTCGACGAACAACACCACCGCGTCACTCGTCTCGGGGTGCTCGCTCGACACCGCCAACGACCGCACCGGCCGCACCTGTTCGTCGGGGAGCCCGAAGCCCTCGCGGCTCGTCGCCAGGATCCGCACCCTCGGTGCCCCCGCCAGCACGTCCTCCACCAACACGGCAGCGTCGTCGAGGAGGTGCTCGCAGTTGTCCAACACGATGAGGAGCTCACGGGCGCGCACGAAGTCGACGACCGACTCGGTCAGCGTCATCTGCGGCCGCGGCACGACGCCCAACGCCCGCGCGACGACCTGCACCATGTCATCGCCGTTCGACGCCGCGGCAAGCTCGCACAGCCACGCGCCATCCGCGAAGCGTGGCAACACCTCGGCCGCGACCTGCAACGCCAAGCGTGTCTTGCCGACCCCGCCGACCCCGGTCAGGGTCACCAACCGAGCATCGGCCAGCGCCCTCGCGACCGTGTCCATCTCCGCCACGCGACCAACGAACGCGTTCCCCGACGACGGCAGGTTCGTGGCCGCCGCGGTCAACGAACGCAACGCCGGGAACTCCCCCGCACCGACCTGCCACACCCGCTCGGCCCGACTCAGGTCCCGGAGACGATGCTCACCCAGATCTTTGAGATCGTCGCGGTCGCGCACCAACGCCGCGGTCGCCTCTGAGGCCACCACCTGGCCACCGTGCGCGATCCCCATCAGGCGCGCGCACCGGTTCAACGTCGACCCGAAGTAGTCCCCGTCGCGCAGCTCGGCCTCACCGGTGTGCAACCCCACCCGCACCGGCAACACGTCACAGAGCCGCGCCTGTGCATCCAGCGCCGCCGCGCACCCATCAGCAGCCGACCCGAACACCGCCGCCACGCCATCACCGGTGTGCTTGAACAAGTGACCCCGGTGCTTGTCGATCACGTCGCGCCAGATCGCGTCGTGCTCGGTGAGCAACGCCCGCATCGCCTCCGGCTCGTCCTGCCACCGACGCGTCGAACCCTCGATGTCCGAGAACAGGAACGTCACGGCGCCGGTGGCAGTGCTCTTCACCGGGTCATCCCCTGGACGCGGGCTCGGACGCCATCCGCCCGAGCTCCTCGAGCGCGTACGCGACGATCTCGTCGTAGCTCATCGCCCCACCGCGCTGGTACGCGGCCGCATAGGCGACGGTGGCGAGTTCGGCGGCCACCCGCGCCAGCGCCGCCTCGATGAGGGGGACGTGGATCGAGACCGACCCGGGCCGGATCGCGCCGAGCGCGGGGCCGTTGCGGGCCCCGACGAGCGTCGCCGAAACCGCGAGATCACGTCGAACCGCCGCCACGAACGAGGCGATCGCAAGCGTGTCGACCACGTTGATGCGGTCACCGTTGCGGGCCCCGTGCTCGATGGCGGCGCGCGCGGCGCGGGCCGCCCCGATGTGGTCTCCGGTCGCGGCCCGCAGCACTGCCGTGTCTTGCTGCATCATCGTGAAGAGCCCGGACGCGGCGCCGGCATCGAAGAGCGCGCTCGCCTCGTCGTACGCAGCCAGGGCAACGTCAGGGTCGGCGTTGAAGTTCACCCGTCCCAAGGCTCCGAGGGCCGAGAAGAGCAGGTTCGGAACTCCCGATCGCCGGGCCAACGCCACCGCATTCTCGGCCACGGCACCATCGAACGTGCCGGCCAGGCCCGGGGCCAACGCCTCGACAGTCGCCAGCGCGGCGGCCCAATAATCCCGTCCCACATCGACCGCATCCAACAACCGATGGGCGTCGGCCAGAACCGCCGCCAACGCGGCATCGTTGCCGAGGACGGCCTCCCAACCCGCCAGCCACGCCACGGCGGCCGCGCACGCCGGAGTCAGGCTGACCGAATCGGCGATCGCCCGGCGAGCGAGCGCCCGGCCGCCCTCGATGTCGCCCGCCTGGAACGCCTCGACGCCGGCCGCGGCACACAGCGCTGCCCGATGCCGGGGTTCGAACCCGTCGACACGGTCCAACACGGGAGCCGCCCACCGCTGGATCCCAAACGACGCACTTGCCGTACCACCGTCGTAGACGAGTGCGTCGACGATGCGCGCACCGATCACAACCTCCTCGAGCGTCGCGGCGTCGAACGCCCAGGCCGTCGCCGCGCGCAGGTTGTCGATCTCGACCCCGAGCCGGGGACGCCACACGAGCTCATCGGGCGTGCGCAAACCTGCCCCGAGCTGCTCGGCGAACGTGGCGTAGTAGGTGGCGTGGCGGCGGCGCAGCGCGTCGAGGTCGTGCGCGCGATCGCGTGCGAAGTGCCGAAGCGTCTCGAGCAGCTGATAACGGGTCGTGCCGCTGTCGCGTTCGGTGCCGATCATCGACTTCGCCACCAACGCGGCCAGTGCGTCGATCACATCCCAGCGCTCGACGCCATCGTCGGCACACACCGCGACCGCCGCAGCCTCGTCGAAACTCGAGGGGAACACACCAATGCAGTCGAAGACGGAGCGCTCGACCTCACCGAGCAAGGAATACGACCACTCGACGGCGGCGCGCAGGGTCTGATGCCGCTCGACGCGGCCCCGTCGCCCGCCCGTCAACAGCCGGAACCGCTCGTCGAGGTGCGACACCATCTCGGCCGGGCTCATCGCGGTCACACGCGCGGCCGCCAGCTCGATCGCCAGCGGGATCCCGTCGAGCCGCCGGCACAGATCGGCGACGACGGGTGCCGACGCGGCATCGAGCGTGAAGTCGGGGTTGACCGCGCGTGCCCGCTCCACGAAGAGCACGACCGCGTCGCTCGTCTCGGTGTGCTCGGCCGCGATCGCCAGCGACCGCAGCGGGCGCACGCGCTCGTCCGCGATCCCGAAGCCCTCGCGGCTCGTGGCCAACACCCGCACACCCGGTGCGCCGGCGAGCACGTCCTCGACCAATTCGGCCGCCGCGTCGAGCAGGTGCTCGCAGTTGTCCAACACGATGAGGGTCTGCCGGGGGCGCAGGAAGTCGACGATCGACTCGGTCAGCGTCATCTGTGGGCGCTGCACCACGCCCAACGCCAAGGCCACCACGGGCATCATCTCGTCGGCGTTCGCCGCCGCGGCGAGCTCGCACAACCACACCCCGTCGACGAAGCGAGGCAGCGCCTCGGCCGCAACCTGCATCGCCAACCGGGTCTTGCCCACCCCGCCGACCCCGGTCAAGGTCACGAGCCGCGCCTCGGACAACTCCTTCGCAACCGCGTCGAGCTCGGCCACCCGACCTATGAACGCGTTCCCCAATGACGGCAGGTTCGTCGACGCCGCGGTCAACGAACGCAACGCCGGGAACTCGCCGCCGCCGATCTGCCACACCCGCTCCGCACGACTCAAGTCCCGGAGACGATGCTCACCCAGATCGCGCAGATCATCGCGATCACGCACCAACTCGACCGTCGCCGCGCTGCAGACCACTTGGCCGCCGTGCGCGATCCCCATCAGGCGCGCGCACCGGTTCAACGTCGACCCGAAATAGTCTCCGTCGCGCAACTCGGCTTCACCGGTGTGCAACCCCATCCGCACCGGCAACACCTCGGCCAACCGCGCCTTTGCGTCGACCGCCGCGTCCACCGCATCAGACGCCGACGAGAACACCGCCGCGACGCCGTCACCCGTGTGCTTGAACAAATGACCCCGGTGCTTCTCGATCACCTCACGCCAGATCGCATCGTGCTCCACCAGCCACGCCCGCATCGCCTCCGGCTCGTCCTGCCACCGACGCGTCGAACCCTCGATGTCCGAGAACAGGAACGTCACCGTGCCGGAAGGAATCGCCATCACGATGCGGCCTCCAACTCCGCGACGATCGCGAACAGCTCCTGGCGAGAGAGCTCGTGGGCGACGACCGGGATCGCACAGCCGGCGGTCTCGAGCGCGGCCAGCGTGTCGGCGCGGGGCCACCCGAACCAGTTGGTCAGATGCAAGTGCGGCGACGCCTCGGCGTGGGCGGAGAGCTGTTGTGCGGCCTCGAGGCGGCCGGTGCGGGCGGCCAGCACCGCGAGCGCCAGCACCGCGCCGTACGTCCCCCACTCCGACCCGGACCGGTCGCTGAGACGCGCAGCCCGGGCCGCGAAGCCGACCCCCGCGTGCGGGGCGACGTCGGTCAGCGCCAACGCGTGGAGGATGGCGAGCCACGTCTCGGGGACCGGGCCGATCGTCCGGCGGTCGACGACGGTCTCGAGGTAGCGCAGCCCGCGTTCGAGGTCGCGCGCCACCAACACCGCGGTCATCGCCGCGCCGAGCACCGCGGATGCGTACGCCGCGGGGTGTTCGATGGTCTCGCGGAGCACGTCCTCGACGAGCGCCTCGTCGGCGTCGTATCCGTGGACCCGCAGATGCGCGTCGAGCCAGCCGGCCCGCATGAACAGCGCGTTGAACCGGTCGTCCCGCTGCTCCGCGGTCTGCATCGCGGCCGTCGCGTGGCCGAGGTAGTCGTCCGAGCGACCCTCGATGCCCGCCAGAACACCAAGGACCCAGAACGCCGCCGGGCTCGGGGGGAGGCCGCAGTCGGTGGCGAGCGCGACGCTCTCGGCCGCCCGCCGCGCGGCGAGCTCCATCGCTCCCGACGCGCTCGCGCTCCACGCGATCCAGCCGAGCGCGTCGATTCGTTCCTGCGTGCCGGCGCTGGTGTCCGAGTCGACCGCGGCGTCGAGCCAGCGCTCGAACGACCGCGGCGCACTCGACGCCAGGAAGGCGTGTGCATCCAGACAGAACTGGTGCAGCTCGCGCCACCTCCCGTCGTCGAAGAGCAGCTCCGCGACGGCGGCGAGGTTCTCCATCTCTGCCTCGAGCGTGGCGACCGCGCTCACGAATCGCCTCGGGTCCTTGAATCCCGGACCGATGTCGCGCGCCAGCTGCAGGTAGTGGTCGACGTAGCGATCGCGGACCTCGTCGGCCTCGTCCGCGTCGACGGCGCGTTCGGCGCCGAACTGCCGCAACGTCTCCAACAACCGGTAGCGGCCGGTGGTGGGGTCGTGTTGCGCCAACGAGCGATCCACCAGACGCAGCACGACATCGAACACGTCGCCGCCGTCACCGGCCACCGCGTCGGCGGCGGCCGCGTCGAAACTCGACGGGAACACCGACAACCGGCGGAACACGCGCTTTTCGTCAAGGGACAACAGGTCATAGGACCACGACACCGCGGCCTGCAGCGTGCGGTGCCGTTCCTGGGCGCGACGAGCCCCCGACAGCAACCGGAACCGCTCGTCGAGCCGCGCCGCGATCTGGGCCGGGGTCATCCCCCGCACGCGCGCCGCCGCGAGCTCGAGCGCCAACGGGATCCCATCGAGCTTGCGACAGATCTCCACCACCGCCGCACGGTTGCCGGCGTTCAGGACGAAGTCGCCGCTCGCGGCCGACGCCCGTTCCACGAACATTCGCACCGCGTCCGACGCGTCGACGGCCGCGGAATCCTCCGCGTCGCCGGGCACACCGAGCGAACGCACCCGGCGGACCACTTCGCCGTCAACCCCCAGGGGCTCGCGCGACGTCGTCACCACGTGCGCCTCGGGCGCCGCGCCGATCACCGCGGTGACGAAGTCGGCCGCATCGTCGAGCACGTGCTCGCAGTTGTCGAGCACCAGCACCAACCGCCGACCGCGCAGGTAGTTCACCAAACCGGCCCGGCCGATGTCGGTCGTGGCGCCGACGCCGAGCGCCGACGCCACGGCACGCTCGATCCCCGCTGCGTCGGCCACCGGGGCGAGCTCGACGAACCACACTCCGTCGAAGAACTCCGGCGCCACTGCCGCGGCGACCGCCAACGACAAGCGGGTCTTGCCCACCCCACCCGTGCCGGTCAACGTCACCACCCGATCACCGCGCACCAGCCGCGACAACTCCTCGACGTCGTCACCACGGCCCACCAGCTCCGTCGACACCGTCGGCAGATTCGATGGCGTGGCACTCAACGACCGCAACGCCGGGAACTCCCCCGCACCGATCTGCCACACCCGCTCCGCGCGACTCAGGTCCCGGAGGCGATGCTCGCCCAGATCTCGGAGATCGTCGCGATCGCGCGCCAACTCGACCGTCGCCGCGCTGCAGACCACCTGACCACCGTGGGCGATGCCCATCAGGCGCGCGCACCGGTTCAACGTCGACCCGAAGTAGTCCCCCTCGCGCAGCTCCGCTTCACCGGTGTGCAACCCCATCCGCACCGGCAACACATCAGCCAACCGCGCCTTTGCGTCGACCGCCGCGGTCACCGCGTCGCCCGCCGACCCGAACACCGCCGCCACGCCATCACCGGTGTGCTTGAACAAGTGGCCGCGGTGCTTGTCGATCACGTCGCGCCAGATCGCATCGTGCTCGGTGAGCAACGCCCGCATCGCCTCCGGCTCGTCCTGCCACCGACGCGTCGAACCCTCGATATCGGAGAACAGGAACGTCACGGTGCCGGAGGGAAGCGTGCTCATACCGAAGCCTCGGACTCGACGGCGATCCGGGCAAGTTGCTCGAGCGCATACGCGGTGACCTCGTCGTAGGTCATCGCGGCTCCCCGCCGTTGCGCGGCCCCGACGATCGCGGGGTCCAGGCCCGCCACGACGTCTTCGCTGGTGGCATCGAGGCGGGGCTGGTAGGGGGTGGTGAAAAGGGCCGGGATGTGGCCGAGCAACGGTCCGCGGCGGGCCCCATCGAGGGTGACGGCCACTTCCCGGTAGGCGGGGTGGGCCGCGGTCACGAACGCCGCCATGGCGATCGCGTCGGCGATGTTGCTTCGATTGCCGGTACGGGCCAGCACGCCGATCGCGGTGCTCGCGGCACGCGCCGCACGGGCGAGATCGGCGGGCGCTCGCAGGAAGGCAACATCCAGCAACGCCCCGGAATACACCGAATCGACCAAGCCGGCCTCGAGAAGGGGCATGGCCTCATCGAGCAAGGCGAGCGCCTCGGTGGGACTCTGCGTGCAGAGCACGTGTCCCTCGTTCACGAGCGCGTGGGCCAGCATGGACGGGTTGGACAGTGCTCGATTTCTTGAGACGCTCAGCCGGGCCTGTGACCGTGCGGTGTCGTGGTCGCCGGCCATGAGCGCGATGGTGGAGACGAGGATGGGAAGTCCCGCAGCCCGCCACTTGTTGCTCGTCGGGTCGGATTCCACCAGCGCGCGAGCCTCGGCCAAGAAGTCCATCGCCGCGGCCGGGTCGCCGAGCGCGGCCTCCCCGATGCAGAGCCAGATGATTGCGATGTCGTGTGCGTTGGAGAGGATCGGCGTGTCCGCAAGGGCGCGCGCCGCAAGCTGTCGGGCCCGCTCGAGATCGCCGAGGAGGAACTCGGCCTGGCTCGCGGCGGTGAACAGCGTGGCCCGCTGGGCGGCCTCGAGATCATCCACGCGCGCCAAACCCGGCGCGGCCCAGGCCTGGATCCCCCACGACAGCCGGTCCCCGGCTTCGTGCAGCAGCGCGTCGATGATGCGAACGCCGAACCCGACGTCGTCGAGGCCAGCAGCGTCGAACGCCCATCCCGCAGCGGCGCGCAGGTTGTCGAGTTCGGCGACGAGCCGTGGCCGCCACGCGAACTCGTCCGGGCTCCTGAGCCCGGACGAGAACGCCTCCGCCACGCCGGCGAAATGGCGGGCGTGGCGTCGCCGCAACTCATCGAGGTCGTCGGCGCGGTCACGGGAGAAGTGCCGCAGCGTCTCGAGCAACTGATAGCGCGTCACGTCTCCATGTTGTTCGGTGTTGACCATCGACTTGGTCGCCAAGCCGGCCATCGCGTCGATCACATCCCACCGCTCGACTCCGTCGCCGGCACACACCGCCACTGCGGCGGCCTCGTCGAAGCTCGCCGGGAACACCCCGAGCCGGTCGAACACTGCTCGCTCGGTCTCCTCGAGCAACGAGTACGACCACTCGATCGCCGCACGCAACGTCTGGTGCCGCTCCACCCGACCCCGGCGCCCCCCGGTCAACAGCCGAAAGCGTTCGTCGAGATGTCCGACGATCTCGGCCGGGGTCATCGTGGCGACCCGCGCCGCCGCGAGCTCGATCGCCAGCGGTATCCCGTCCAATCGCCGGCACAACTCGACCACGATCGACACCGCATCTGTGTCGAGCACGATGCCGGGCTTCACGGCCCGGGCCCGCTCGACGAACAGGACCACCGCGTCGCTCGACTCCGCGTCTTGCTCAGTCGCCGCGAGTGAGCGCAGCGGCCGCACGGCCTCGCCCGGGATCCCGAACCCTTCACGACTCGTCGCCAGGACCCGGACCTTTGGCGCGCCCGCCAACACGTCCTCGACCAGCTCGCTCGTGTCGTCGAGCAGGTGTTCGCAATTGTCCAACACCACCAACATCTCGCGGGTCCGCAGGAAGTCGACGATCGACTCCGCCAACGTCATCTGCTGGCGCTGCACCACCCCCAACGCCAAGGCCACCACCTGCACCATCTCGTCACCGTTCGCCGCCGCCGCTAGCTCGGCCAGCCACACGCCATCCACGAACCCGGGCAAGACCTCCCCCGCGACCTGCAACGCCAAACGCGTCTTCCCGACGCCACCCACCCCGGTCAAGGTCACCAGACGCGACTCACCCACCGCCGCCACGAGCTCGGCCATCTCCGCCTCACGGCCCACGAACGACGACAACAGGAACGGCAGGTTCGTCGACGCTGCGGTCAACGACCGCAACGCCGGGAACTCACCCGCGCCGACCTGCCACACCCGCTCCCCACGACTCAAGTCCCGCAGGCGATGCTCGCCCAGGTCGCGCAGATCGTCGCGGTCGCGCACCAGCTCGGCTGTGGCCGCGCTACACACGATCTGGCCACCGTGCGCGATCCCCATCAGGCGCGCGCACCGGTTCAACGTGGAGCCGAAGTAGTCCCCGTCGCGCAACTCCGCCTCACCGGTGTGCAACCCCACCCGCACCGGCAACACGCCGGCCAGCCGCGCCTGAGCATCCACCGCAGCCGCACACGCATCAGCCGCCGACGCGAACACCGCCGCCACGCCATCACCGGTGTGCTTGAACAGATGACCCCGGTGCTTCTCGATCACCTCACGCCAGATCGCGTCGTGCTCGGTGAGCAACGCCCGCATCGCGTCCGGCTCGTCCTGCCACCGACGCGTCGAACCCTCGATGTCCGAGAACAAGAACGTCACCGTGCCGGTCGGCGGGCTCTCCATCCGACAAGCCTCCCACGGCCACCGGACGCTCTGCTCGTGAACCAGTCGGTACCTCTGGTCCGGACGCCATGATCGAGGTGCGGGGCTACTCGGCGTGATGCGGGTCCGAGCCCGCAGCGGCGTCCTGGCTGAGGTCGGCTTCGAGTCGGGCGAGCAGTTCGGAGGCTTCGGCGAGGGCGGCGGCGAGGCTGAGCGCGGCTCCTTCGGCGAGGAGCCGGTCGGTGGCGGACTGGCCGAGTCTGGCGATCGATGGCTCGCGGAGCTGCCGCGCGTGGGCTGGGTTTCGTGTGAAAAGGGGCGAAGCGCCGGCAAGCCGAATGCCGACTTCTGCGTCGACGAGATGGAAGACGTAGGTCGCGAAGCAGGCGATGGTCGCCTCCGCGCTGAAGTGGTCGTGGGCGTCACCGTGTTCATCGAAGACCCAGCGGATCGCGGTGATGTCACCGTGTGTGGGCCGGTCGCGTAGAACAGCGAGCGGGATCAGGAGCAATGCCACGAGGTAGTGGTGCTGCGCGGCGCGGGCCGTGGCGAGACCCTGCGTCGCGACCTCGAGCGCGCGTTGCGGGTCGCGGTCGGACAACCACATTGCGAGCGCGTATGCCGGGCCGGCCTGGAGATAGGGGTCGCCCAGCCGAACCCCGATCGAGAAGGCTTCCTCGGCGGCGAGGCCGGCCTCTTCAACTCGGTCGGTCATGATCAGGTAGCCGGAATAGCTGCTGAGACTGTGCGCCAGTTCGTGGGCGAGGGCATGGCGCCGGGCGAGCTCGATCCGTGCTCGCGCGAGTTGCAGCGCGAACTCGAAGTCGCCGGCCAGGGATGCGCACAGGCCACGGACATCGAGCCGGAACAGCTCCCCGAGGACCGATGACGGCTCAGGCGCCGCGACCGCGTCGGCCGAAAGTTGGTTCGCGGCGGCGATGTCGCCGCGGGCGACGCGATGCAGCGCTCCGAGCGCCAAGACCCAGCATCGTTCCGGATGTTCGGCGACCCCGGGGTGGTCGAGGAGCGGGGTCGCCCAGCCGGCGAACGTCGAGCCGAGCCGTGTCGACCACAGCACCGACTGGTCCAAGATGCTGAGGATGCGGATCGCCCGATCGAGATCACCCGCGCTGGCTGCGCTGTCGAACGCTGCGTACAGGTTGCTCAGTTCGGTCTCGAGGACCGCAATCGCCGCCATCCGTTCACGGCTCTTCGCTCGCCGTCCTTCGCGTTCGATCAACGACGCGAAGTACGCGCCGTGCTGTGCCTTCACCGCGGCATGGTCACCGTCCTCGCCGAGACGTTCCTCCGCGTACTGTCGGATCATCTCGAGCAGCCGGTAGCGCACACCGCCGGATCCGTCGGGTTCCGCGATGACCAACGACTTGTCGACGAGCGACGCCAACGAATCGACCACCTCGGCCGCGTCGCCCTGGTCGTCTGCCGCGACGGCTTCGGCCGCGTCGAGGGTGAACCCACCAGCGAACACCGACAGCCGGTCGAGCACGTGCTGATCGAGCCCGTCGAGCAGTCGATAGCTCCAATCCACCGTCGCCCGCAACGTCTGATGCCGCTCCACCGCGGTGCGGCTCCCGCCCCGCAGCAGCTGGAACCGATCGTGCAGCTTCGCGGCCACCCCTGCGACGCCGAGCGCTCGCACCCGCGCCGCCGCCAACTCGATCGCCAACGGGATGCCGTCGAGGCGGTCGCAGACCTGCTCGATCATCAGACGGTTCTCACCGTCGACGACGAACGAACGGCTCGCGTCCGCGGCGCGCTCGGCGAAGAGCGCCACCCCGTCACCAGCCGACAACGAACGCACCGCCATGATCCGCTCACCGCGCACCCCGAGCCCCTCACGACTGGTCGCCAAGACACGCAGCTGCGGACACGCGCGCAACAACCGGTCGACGAACTGCGCCACGGCACCGATCAGGTGCTCGCAGTTGTCGAGCACCACGAGCACCTGGCGGGCTTCCAGAGAATCGACCACGGACTGTTCGACCGACTTGCCCTGGTGCTGACGCAAGGCGAGCGCCATCAACACCGCCGCCGCCACCCCATCGCCGTCGCCGACCGGTGCCAACTCGACCAACCATGCACCATGTGCATGGCGCGGCACGAGCTCGGCCGCCGCCTGCAAGGCCAACCGCGTCTTGCCGACCCCGCCTACGCCGGTCAGCGTCACCAGACGATGCTCCATCACCTCATCGACGACCTCCGCAAGGTCCTCCCCACGCCCGACGAACGACGACAACTGCAGCGGCAGGTTCCCCGGCGACGCGTCGATCGACCGCAGCGCCGGGAACTCCCCGCCGCCGACCTGCCACACCCGCTCCGCACGCGACAGATCCCGAAGCCGATGCTCACCCAGATCCCGCAGATCGTCCCGATCACGCACAAGACCCGCGGTCGCGTCGCTGCAGACGATCTGGCGGCCGTGCGCCACCCCCATCAGGCGCGCGCAGCGGTTCAACGTCGACCCGAAGTAGTCCCCGTCGCGCAACTCCGCCTCGCCCGTGTGCAGACCCATCCGCACCGGCAACACGTCGCGGAGCCGCGCTTGTGCATCCACCGCGGCCGCGCATGCGTCAGCCGCCGACCCGAACACTGCCGCCACGCCATCACCGGTGTGCTTGAACAGATGACCCCGGTGCTTGTCGATCACATCCCGCAGGATCGCGTCATGCTCCGCCAACAACGCCCGCATCGCCTCCGGCTCGTCCTGCCACCGACGCGTCGAACCCTCGACATCCGTGAACAGAAACGTCACCGTGCCGGTCGGAAGCGTGCTCATACCGACGCCTCCAACTCGGCGATGATGGCGAACAGTTCCTGCCGGGTGAGCTCGTGGGGGATCACCGGGATTGCGATGCCGGCGTCTGCGAGTGCCGCGTCGATCTCGATGTTGAGCCACGGGGAGGACCCCCTGCGGTAGACATCGGGAAGCGCCTCGAGGTGGGCGTTGAGCCGGATCGTGAGATCGGGCCGGCCGATGCGCACCGCGAGGGCTGCGAGTGTGTAGAACGCGGTGTACATCGCGAAGGCCGATCCGGCGCGGTCGCTCACGCGGACGGCCTCGATGGCGTAGCCGACGGCGGCACGTGGGTCGTGATCCGTCAGCGCCATCGCTCGCAACTGGTTGATCCAGGCCTCGAGCACGGAGCCGGCCGCCGATGAATCGGTGACCGTGTCGAGGTATCCACGCCCGCGGTCGAGATCACGCTCGACGCCGAGGGCCCTGTTCGAAGCCGACGTCACCATGACGGCATACGCGACGGGATGCCCCTTGGCCTTCTGCAGCGCATCGTCGATCACGCCGTCGTTCCCCTCGTACCCGTGAACGCGCAAGAAAGCGAGGAGCCAGCCGGCGCCGACCAGCAACCGCGTGTACCGGTTGTGGTGGGCCGCGGCAGCGACCGCGGCGTCGAAGTAGGCCAGCGACTCGTCGAAGCGATTCTCCAGCTGTCCGAACGTGCCGAGCGTCCAGAGCGCCCACGGGCTCGCGCCGCCCTCACTGCTCGAGGAGAGGTCCATGCTCCTGGTGGCGAAGCCCGCGGCAAGATCGATCGCGCCTCCGTTGAACGCCGCGTAGGCGAGCCGGCCGAGCGCGTCGGCGCGCTCGTCGGCATCGATGCACGAACCGGGCTGGACGGCGATGTCGAGCCAACGCGCCATGTTCGCGGGTGCGTGGTTGACGAGAAAGCCCGCCGAGCAGCAACAGAGATTGTGGAGCTGGCGCCAGCGGGCGTCGCCGACCAGCAGGGCGGCCACCGCGGCAATGTTGTCGAGCTCGGCGATGAGGATCACCGCAGCGGTCGCGAAACCTCGGGCGTCCTCGTAGCGCGGCCCGACCTCCGTCAGGAGTGCGACGTAATAGTCGATGTACCGGTCGCGGATCTCGTCGCCCTCGCCCGCGTCCACCGCTCGCTCCGAACCGAACTGGCGGAGGGTTTCCAGCAACCGGTACCGGCCGGTATGGAGGTCGTGTTGCACCAACGACCGATCCACCAGACGCAACAGATCATCGAACACATCAACAGCGTCACCCGCGACGGCTTGGGCCGCGGCGTCGTCGAAACTCGCCGGGAACACCGACAACCGCCAGAACACGCGCTGCTCATCGGGCGACAACAGCTCATAGGACCACGACACTGCGGCCTGCAGCGTGCGGTGCCGTTCCTGCGCGCGTCGAGCCCCCGACAGCAACCGGAACCGCTCGTCGAGCCGCCCTGCGATCTGAGTCGGGGTCATCCCCCGGACGCGAGCGGCGGCGAGCTCGATCGCCAACGGGATCCCGTCGAGCTTGCGACAGATCTCGACCACTGCCGCCCGGTTCCCGGCGTTGAGCCGGAACTCGTCGTTCACGGCCGTCGCCCGCTCGACGAACATCCGCACCGCGTCCGACGCGGCAACTGCGGCCGCATCCGCGTCGTCGTCCGGAAGGCCGAGTGAACGCACCCGGCGCACCACCTCACCGTCGACCCCCAACGGTTCACGCGACGTCGCCACCACGTGCACGTCGGGCGCACCGGCCACGACCGCCGTGACGAAGTCGGCGGCATCGTCGAGCACGTGCTCGCAATTGTCGAGCACCAACACCAACCGCCGCCCCCGCAAGTAGTTCACCAACCCGGCCTGGCCGATGTCGGTCGTGGCGCCGACACCCAGCGCCGACGCCACTGCGCGCTCGATCCCCGCCGCATCGGCCACCGGGGCCAGCTCGACGAACCACACCCCGTCGAAGAACTCCGACGCCACCGCCGCCGCGACCGCCAACGACAGCCGGGTCTTGCCCACGCCGCCGGTGCCGGTCAAGGTCAAAATCCGATCGATCCGAGTGCGGCGCGACAACTCGGCGATGTCGTCACGGCGGCCCACCAGTTCGGTCAACACCGTCGGCAGGTTCGACGGCACCGCATCCACCGACCGCAACGCCGGGAACGACCCGTCGCCGAGCTGGAACACCCGCTGGGGCGCCGACAGATCCCGCAACCGGTGCTCACCCAGATCCCGGCGCTCCACGGTGCCGTCCAACAGCGACTCGGTCGCTGCCGACGCCAGCACCTGCCCGCCGTGACCGATCGCCATCAACCGCGCCGCACGATTCACCGGCGGACCGAAGTAATCTCCGCCGCGCTCCTGCACCTCCCCCGTGTGCAACCCCATCCGCACCCGGATCAACCGATGCCCCGCCAGCGCCGCCTGCGCCTGCACCGCCGCATCGACCGCGTCCCCCGCCCGCGAGAACGCCACCGCGAACCCGTCACCACCCGTCGAGAACACATACCCATCGTGCGCATCGATCGCGCCCCGAACCACCACGTCGTGCTCCGCGAGCGCCGAGCGCATCTCGTCGGGCCGTTCCTCCCACAGCCGGGTCGAACCCTCGATATCGGTGAACAAGAACGTCACCGTCCCGGTCGGCAGGATCTCCACTCGAGAAGCCTGCCACGACCAGGGGACACGTGCTCGGGTCGATCAACCATGGGCGACCGGCGACCGGCGATCGGTTATCGGGACTCCGGAAGGCAGTCGAGCGCCAGCTTGAGCGCGTCGTCGGCCGAGAGGCGGCGGCCCACTTCGAGGTCGTGGGCGACGGCGTCGGCGCCGAGGATTGCGGCGAGCTGTTCGAGAATCCGATCGCGCCAGAGCAGTGAGTAACGGTTCCCCTTCACGCCCGCGTGCTCGAAGCATCGTTCGGTCGCGCCCAGGAGTTGGGCCGACTCGTGCGAACGACCATGGTTTCCAGCGATCTTCGCGGCGGCCACCATCGGGTAGATCTGGAACTTGGCTCCCACCTGGTTGCGGGCGAGAGGAATCGCGACGCGCAACAGGGCTGCCGCGCGTTCGGGGTCGTCGATCTCGACCGCCAGGGTGGCCAGGACGATGTTGGTCATGGTTTCACCTGCGGCGGCCACATGCCGCAGCGCGGCCTCATAGTGCACCACGGCTTCGTCGGTGTGGCCGAGCACGGCCAGCGCTTGGCCGCCGATCTGAAACGCTGCAGCGAGGAACGTCGGATCGGCGAGCGTTTCGGCTTGGGAGATGAGCACCGCCACCTGAATGCGGGTTTCGGCCTCGTCACCGAGCGAGCTCGACGCTTGGATGCGCATGGGCCCGACCATCATCGTCGTGAGCGGATCTTGGGCGGCAGCGACGGCCCGTTCCAGGTGTTCGAGCGCGTCCTGTGGCTCGTCGTTCCAGAGATGCCAGTCCGCGAGAAACGCATGCGCCAAGGCGGGGGCCTCGCTGCCGCCGTCGTCTATCGCGTTCTGCGCGTACGCGAACTCGTTACCGAGGTCACCGGCATTCATGGCCGCGTGGGCGGCGTCGGTGTGCAGGCGAGCGCGCACGCGGGCCGGGAGCTCGTCGGCGATCTCGATGACGGCCTGGAACCACGCGAGGCCTTCGCGGGGGTGGCGGACGTTGAACAGCCCGCCCAAGCGACGCACCAGGCGCGTCGCGGCATCGGCGTCCCGGCTGTCGATCAGATACGCGAGCGCCGCACGGAGGTTGTCATACTGCGCGTCGAGCCGGTCGAGGGCCTCGACTTGGCGGCCCGCGGTGCGCATCACCTCTACCGCGTCGCCGACCACCCCGGCGAAGTACGCGGCGTGAGCGTCGCGGGCCTCGGCGAGATGGCCCGAGGCGGTGAGGCGGTCCCACCCGTACTGGCGCAGCGTCTCCAACAATCGATAGTGGTCCTTCGCCGGGTCGGCCTCGACCATCGATTTGTCGGCGAGCTGTTCGAGCAGATCGAGCGCTTCGAAGTCCTCGACCCCGCCGACCGCGGCGGCCGCCATGACGTCGAACTCGCCGGCGAAGACCGCGAGTCGATCGAACAGGTCGCGTTCGTCGTCGGCCAGCAAATCGTAGGACCAGTCGATCGCGCCCTGGAGGGTCTGCTGACGCGGCACCGCAGTGCGCCCACCGCGCGTCAGCAGCCGGAACCGCTCGTCGAGCCGCGACGCGATCTGCTCGACCGACATCGACCGCGCCCGCGCCGCCGCCAGCTCGATCGCCAGCGGGATGCCGTCGAGCCGCCGGCACACCCGCACGACCGCATCACGATTCGCGTCGTCGAGCGCGAAGCCCGAGCGCACCTGCCCGGCCCGCTCGGCGAACAACGCCACCGCATCGCCCGTCGCGTCATCGGCAACAGACAACGACGGCACCCGCCACACCACCTCGCCCCGCACGCTCAACGGCTCACGACTCGTCGCAACGACGTTCGTGCGCGGTGCGGCATCCGCGAGACGATCGACCAACGCGGCCGCCGCGTCGATCACGTGCTCACAGTTGTCGAGCACCACCAACGCCCGCTTGTGCTCGAGGAAGCGGCACGCCACCTCGATCGGCTCCACCCCCGGGCTCGGCGGCGCCCCGATCGCCGACGCGACCGCCCCGGCCACCAACGCCGAGTCGATCAACGGCGCGAGCTCCACCAGCCACACCCCCGCTGGGAACTCCTCCACCAACCCCGCCGCGACCTGGATGGCGAGCCGGGTCTTGCCGACCCCGCCCACCCCGGTCAACGTCACCACGCGACCGGAACGCACGAACCCTGCGACCGCCGCCAACTCCCGCTCACGACCCACGAACACCGACCGCTCCACCGGCAGGTTCGACACGACCGCGGTCGACGACCGCAACGGCGGAAAGGACTCCGAGCCCAGCTGGAAGACTCGTTGTGCCGACGACAGCCCGGCGAAGCGGTGCTCGTCGAGATCGACCAACACGTACCCCCGGCCGAGCAGATCAGCGGTCGTCTGCGACAGCAAGACCTGCCCACCGTGCCCTGCCGTCATGATCCGCGACGCACGATTCACCGCCGGACCGAAGTAGTCGCCGTCGCGCTCTTGCACCTCGCCGGTGTGCAACCCCATCCGCACCCGGATCAACCGATGACCGGCCAGGCCCGCCTGCGCCCGCTCCGCAGCGGCGGCCGCGTCAGCCGCCCGCTGAAACGCTGCACCGAACCCATCCCCGCCCGTCGAGAACACATACCCACCATGCGCGTCGATCGCGCCGCGCACGATCGCATCGTGCTCCGCCAACGCGCCGCGCATCTCCGCGGCCCGCTCCTCCCACAACCGCGTCGAACCCTCGATGTCGGTGAACAAGAACGTCACCGTGCCCGTCGGGATGGCCGTCATGATTCGGCCTCCAACTCGGCGATGATCGCGAACAGTTCCTGCCGGGTGAGCTCCTGGGGGGTCACCGGCGTTGGCATGCCGGCCGCGACGAGCGCGGCGTCGATGTCGACGAGCAGCCACACATACCCGTGAGCTCCATGGAAGTCCGGAAACGCCTCGGTGTGCGCATGGAGCCGGGCCGCGAGGTCGACTCGACCGATGCGGCCGGCGAGCACGGCCAGCGTGAGCGTTGCGCCGTGTTTCGAATACGCGTTCCCGGCACGGTCGCTCGAATGCACCGCCTCGATGGCGTAGCCGACGGCTGCATGTGGTGCGGCGTCGATCAACGCCATCGCCTTCGCCATGCTGAACCACCCGCGCAGCACCGGGTTGGCGATGGACTGCTCGGATACCGCCTCCAGATACCGCCGACCTCGCTCGGCGTCGCCCGCGACGGCCAGCGGCATCGCGACGGCCAGCGCTGCGATGACGGAGGTGACGGGGTGTTCGCTCGTCTCCCGCAGCACCTCTTCGATCACCGGCTCGTTCCCATCGAAGCCTCGATCGAGCAGGAATCCCTGGAGCCACGTGGCCCGGATGAGCAACTGTGTATAGCAAGCGCGATGGGCCGTGGCGTTGACAGCTGCATCGAAGTGGGCGAGGCAGTCGGCCCACCGGCCCGCCACCTGTGCGAGGGTGCCGAGTGTCCACAACGCCCACGGGCTCGGATCGCCGTCGCGTCGCGCGGCGAGCGCGAGGCTCTCGGTGGCGCGACCGGCCGCCGTATCGAGGCCGCCCGAATTGAAAAGGCCGTACGCGACCCAGCCGAGCGCGTCGATTCGCTCTTGGTCATCGACGCACGCGCCGGCATCAGTGGCCGCGCCGAGCCACCGGGCGAAGCTCGCCGGGGCGTAGTTGTTCATGAACGCCGCCATGCTCAGGCAGAGGTCGTGCAGTTGACGCCACGCCTGGTCGTCGACGAGCAGCCCCGCAACCGCCGTGATGTTGTCGAGCTCGACGCTCAGTGCTTCTTCGGCGGCGGAGAAGGACTCGGGAGCTTCGTAGCGCGGACCGTTGGTCGCCACGACTCCTCGGAAGTGGTCGACGTAGCGGCCACGGATCTCGTCGGCCTCGCCCGCCTCGACCGCGCGGTCGGCGCCGAACTGCCGCAACGTCTCCAACAACCGGTAGCGGCCGGTGATCGGGTCGTGCTGCACCAACGACCGATCCACCAATCGCAGCAGATCATCGAGCACGTCGGCGTCGTCACCGGCCACCGCGTCCGCAGCGGCCGTATCAAAGCTCGACGGGAGGATCGACAGCCGCCAGAACACCCGTTGCTCCTCGGGCGACAACAAGTCATACGACCACGACACCGCGGCCTGCAGGGTGCGGTGTCGTTCCTGTGTCCGGCGCGCGCCCGACAACAACCGGAACCGCTCGTCGAGCCTCGCCGCGATCTGCGCCGGGGTCATGGCGCGCGCGCGGGCCGCGGCAAGCTCGATCGCCAAGGGAATCCCATCGAGGCGGCGGCAGACCTCCGCCACGGCGGCGCGGTTGCCGGCGTTGAGCTGGAAGTCGCCACTCGCCGCGCCGGCGCGCTCGACGAACATCCGAACGGCATCCGACCCGTCGATGGCGGACGGGTCATCGGCATCGTCGGGCAACCCGAGGGATCGCACGCGCCGCACCACCTCGCCGTCGACCCCCAGAGGTTCACGCGACGTCACGATCACATGCACCTCGGGCGCCGCCGAGACCACGGCGCTGACGAACTCAGCGGCCGAGTCGAGAACCTGCTCACAGTTGTCCAGCACCAACACCAGTCGTCGGGCCTGCAAGTAGCTGACCAGACCCGCGCGGCCGTCCACGGCAACACCGACCCCCAACGCGGCGGCGACCGCTTGGTCGATCCGGGCCGAGTCGGCGACCGGCGCCAACTCGGCCAACCACACGCCATCCGAGAACTCGGCCGCGACCGCCGCCGCGACACCGAGCGCCAGCCGGGTCTTGCCCACCCCACCCGTGCCGGTCAGCGTCACGATCCGGTCGCGGCGTACCAGCTGCGACAACTCGGCGATGTCGTCACCGCGGCCCACCAACTCGGTCAACACCACCGGCAAGTTCGACGGCACCACATCCACCGACCGCAACGCCGGGAACGAACCGTCACCCAGCTGCAACACCCGCTGCGGCGCCGAGAGATCCCGCAACCGATGCTCACCCAGATCACGCGTCGGTACCGCAGCGTCGAGCAACGCCGCGGTGACCGCAGACGCCAGCACCTGCCCGCCGTGACCGATCGCCATCAGGCGTGCGGCACGGTTCACCGCCGGACCGAAGTAGTCCCCGCCGCGCTCGTGCACCTCCCCCGTGTGCAACCCCATCCGCACCCGGATCAACCGATGCCCCGCCAGCGCCGCCTGCGCCCGTACCGCCGCATCGACCGCGTCCCCCGCCCGCGAGAACGCCACCGCGAACCCGTCACCACCCGTCGAGAACACATACCCATCGTGCGCATCGATCGCGCCCCGCACGATCGCATCATGCTCCGCCAGCGCGGCACGCATCTCCTCGGGTCGCTCCTCCCACAACCGCGTCGAACCCTCGATGTCGGTGAACAAGAACGTCACCGTGCCGGTCGGCGTGTTCTGCACTCGGGCGGTCTCCTCAGGCATCGCCGCGCTCCAGGCGTTCGACCTCGGCCAGCACGTACGCCGCCAGTTCGTCGGGGTTCATGCCGTCGGCGAAGTGGAAGGCCGCTTCGTAGGCCGCTTCCGCGAGGAGTGCGCGAGCCTCGGCAAGCGCCTCGGCACGCTTCTCGATCTCGGCGCCACCGAGGGGGCGTTGCGTAGAGGCCGCGCCGAGCAGGCGGACCGCGGTCTCGACATGCCCGAACCGAACCAGCGCCTGGCCGCCGTATTCGCACGCGTGGTAAAGCGCGAACCACACCGTCGAGGCGCGGGTGAAGGTCACCGCGTCGCGCAGCGACGTCAACAAGAGGTCGCGATCGCCGAGCTCGGCCGCCGCGAGACAGATCGTTGCGTATGCGCTGCCGGTTAGCAGCGCCGATGCGGACGACGCTTCGAGAACGTCAATCGCCTTGCGGCACCATTGCACTGCCTGCTCGGCATCGGAGTACTCCTCGACGAACCCACGCGTGAAGTAGGCCAGGTGCAACAGCGTCGGACACCCGATCCGCTCGGCACGCGCGACTGCCTCAGCTGCCTCCCCGCGGGCACTCGGGTCTGCCGTATACGTGACCCGGACCGTGCTGAGGGTGCTGAGCGCGCTCGCGAGCACCCACGGATCGTCAGCCACTCGGCTGATGTCGACCACGCGTTCGGCAGCAGCCAGCGCGTCGGCGCCTCGGTTCGTGTGGTTGTAGCTGAACGCCAACGCGGAGTACGCCAGCCAGTTCGATCGGTCCTGCCGCACCAGACCCTCGGCGAGATCAATTGCTTCCGCCATGCGTCCCGCGACGCAGAGCGACTGGGCAGCCGCGGCAGCCACCGAGCCATAGGCGGGATGATCCTCACATCGATCGCTGTTCGTCACCACCAAGGGAAGCGTTGTCAGGCCCAGGCCGGGCACCATGAAGGCGTGCCAGTCGAGCGCCGCGACGATCGCGATCGCCGTGTCGAGATCATCTCCACCGAGGGCCCAGTCGACCGCGGCAACGATGTTGTCGCGCTCGGCCGCGAGCCGCGGCAGCCACACGGGCTCGTCGCGGCTCTTCAGCAGCGGCTCGATCCGCGCCAGCCACGCCGCGACGTGACGGGCGTGGCGGGCCCGCAACTCGTCGACCTCGCCGCGCTCGTCGAGCCGTTCCTGCGCGTACTGCCGCAGCGTCTCGAGCATCGAGTACCGCACACCGCCCTGGTCGTCCGGCGTCGCATTGACCATCGACTTGTCGACCAGATGCGTCAGCAAGTCCAGCACCTGCCACTCGTCGATCGTGTCGTCGAAGATCACCGCCTGCGCGGCGTCGGCGGTCCAACCGCCGCTGAACGCCGCGAGCCGGTTGAAGACGGTCTGCTCCGCCGGGTCGAGCAGCTGATACGACCAGTCCACGGTGGCGCGCAGCGTCTGGTGCCGCTCCACCCGTGCCCGCCGGCCGGCCGCCAACAGACGGAACCGCTCGTCGAGTCGCTGCGCGATGTCGGCCGGGCCCATCGCGCCCAACCGGGCGGCCGCCAACTCGATCGCCAGCGGCACGCCGTCGAGACGCCGACAGATGTCCAGCACACTCGACCGGTTCGCGTCGTCGATCGCGAACTCCGGACGCGCGCCGCGGGCCCGCTCGACGAACAGACGAACCGCCTCGGACGCCTCGTCATCGACCGTCATCGGCCGAACCGGCCGGATCGACTCACCCTCGAGCGCCAACGCCTCACGCGACGTGGCCAGCACGTGGACGCGCGGCGCGTCGGCCAGGATCTGCTCGATCAACCCCGCCACGTCATCGACCACGTGCTCGCAGTTGTCGAAGACCAACAACATCTGCTTGTAACGGACGAACTCGACCACGCTCGCGGCGAACGACAGACCGGGCTGCGGCACCGCACCCAACGCCGCCGCCACCGCCTCCGCCAACGCCGCGCCATCGGTGATCGGGGCCAGCTCGATCAGCCAGGCACCGTTCTCGAAACGCGCCAGCACCTCCGCGGCGACCTGGAGTGCAAGCCGCGTCTTGCCCACACCACCCGGTCCGGTCAACGTCACCAGCCGCGCCGCACCGACCGCCTCGGTCAGTGCCACCGCCGCTTCCTCACGGCCCACGAAGCTCGACAGCTGCGGCCGCAGATTCGTCGGCAGGTTGTTCAGCGACCGCAACGCCGCGAAATCACCACCGCCGACCTGCCACACCCGTTCCGCCCGGCTGAGATCGCGCAGCCGATGCTCACCGAGATCGCGCAGATCGCCTCGATCGCGCACCAACTCGGCGGTCGCTGCGCTGCACACGACCTGCCCACCATGGGCCACACCCATCAGGCGAGCGCACCGGTTCAACGTCGACCCGAAGTAGTCCCCGTCGCGCAACTCGGCCTCGCCAGTGTGCAGGCCCATCCGCACCGGCAACACGTCGACCAAGCGCGTCTGCGCATCAACCGACGCCTTCACCGCGTCCGACGCTGAAGGGAACACCGCCACCACGCCATCCCCGGTGTGCTTGAACAGATACCCATGTCGCGCGTCGATCACGTCCCGCCAGATCGCGTCGTGCTCGGACAACGCCGCCTGCATCGCCCCGGGGTCCTCCTGCCACCGACGCGTCGATCCCTCGATGTCGGAAAAGAGGAAGGTGACGGTGCCGGTCGGCAGGATCTCCACCCGAGAAGCCTCCCACAACCAGGGGAAACGTGCTCGGGTCGATCAGTGGCGGGCGCCGGGTTCCGGGAGCGGTGGCCCCTGCCGCGCGGCACACGGCTGGCTCGGTTCGGGCCCTACGCGGCGTCGACCGGCCGACCCAGCTCGTCGACCTCAGACGGGCGCTGCACGACGCAGAACTCGTTGCCATCCGGATCGGCCATCACGAACCACCGGTGCTCGTGCTCGCAGATCACCGCCGCACTCATGGTCGAGGCGCCGAGCGATACCAGGCGCGCCACCTCTGCCTCCAGGTCATCGACGTGGACGTCGAGGTGCATCCGGTTCTTGCCGACCTTCGCATCGCCGACACGCTGGATGTTGAACGCCGGCTCGCTCGCGTCCGCCGGGAACAGCGGCCAGAAGACGCCGAACTCGCCGACCGCGGTGTAGCCGAGTGCCGCGGCCCAGAAGGTCGCCAGGCGACCGGGATCCGTGCTGTCGATCGTGAACGTGAATCGCATGACGCGAGTCTTCATCATCTTGAACCGTGGCCGCCCAGCTGCCACAGACCACCCGCGACGAGCGCGGACCGCCCACCCGGTGAACACCTCGATCACCACGACCCGACCTCAACGTGACCCTCAACTCGACCCTCAACGAGCGCATGGGCGACCTCAACGCGACGCCCGTGACGTCGCGTCGCGTCCGTCGAGGGTCACGCACCGCGTGCGCTGTCGCGTCTCGTCCTCCGGGCGCGCTTTTCCGCAGGTGTCCGACAAACCACGGAGGTCACCGTGTCCAGGCTCACCTTCACCGTTCCCGAGGCCGCCCGGCTCCTCGGGATCTGCCGCACGAGCGCCTACGAGCGCCTACGAGTGCGTGCGGCGGGGCGAGATCCCGTCGCTCACGCTGGGCCGACGGGTCGTCATCGCGCGCCACCAGCTCGAGCAGCTTCTCGGCCCGATCCCCGCCGATCCCCTGCGCGCCGATCGCGAGCATGCATGATCACGTCCGACCCGCACCCGAACGCCGCGACGCACCTCAACGCCGTGCCCTCCGAATCCTTTGAAATGAGCCGCACAGACTTGCCGATTGCGCCAGCGCAACCGTCTGACGACGGTCGTACGTGGATGCCGCGGTCAAGAAGCTCGCCGACGCGGCGCTGCACGAAGATTCGACGTACGCCCGCACGCGTTGGCTGGAGCGGCTCGCCGTCGTCGCTGCGCAGGCCGAGCGCGATGCCGAGTCGGCACAACGATCACTCGTCGCCGCCGTCGAGTCCATGCAGCAACGCGAGCGCTTCGAGCGAGAGGAACGCCGCGCCGAACGCGAGCTCTCGCTCATCACCTGGCGCAACCACGAGGCTCGCCGACGCGCCCGGAAGAACACCACGCGCCCCCGGCAGGATTCGAACCTGCGACCTTCGGATGAGAAGTCCGAAGGGAAGACGGCGTGCGCCACGAGCGCGAAGCCCGTTCCGAGCATCCCGCCGCCGAGCGCGAGGAGCGCGAGCGTGACGGACGCGAGGCGTGGGCCCGCT
>VFJJ01000147.1 GCA_009886115.1 Actinomycetota bacterium | reverse complement strand
GGTTGTCCGTGTTTGTGGGGCTAGCAAGAATCGAACTTGCGACCTCATCCTCCTTATCAGGGATGCGAGGGCCGGTTCCGCCACCTGCGGAGATACGGTCAATCTCCTGGTCAGACACCATTTCCGTCTGACCATGAGCGACCATGATTTACCCCTCGTGCCACTTCGTAGTGGCACGCTTGTGGCACGACACTTGCATGACCCAAGCACGTAGGTCGCTTGCGGGCTCTTCACTGGCTCGCCTCAACCGCTACGCCGGCGGGCCCTGCGTGCTCGCTGGGCGTCGCGCATCCGGGCCCTGTCGCCACAGCGGGAGCAGTACTTCTGCGTCGACCGCCTGGGCGGGAACGCTTGGGTGCAACTCGCGCAGAACGCGATCCCTGCGGATCGGGCGACGGCCAGCGCGACGTGTGTGGCCACGGAGCCGAAGAGCCCACCCGGCTCGAAGCGGAGTGTGCCCTTCGAGCCGGCAAACGAGAACGCGAGTCGCACGTCGCCGATCCTGAGCCACTGGTCGACGAGCCACCCGAGCTGCACCCGATCTTGTTCTGACGTGGGCTCGGCATCTTCGAGGTGGACGACGAGCAAGTCGGCATCCTCCATACGGATCAGGATCTGCCCTCCGAAGTCCGGAATCGTCTCGTTCACGAGACGCGCGGCCGTGAGCCGAATCTCGTCGTCGACGGGGAGGCCCCGGTGAAGCAGCCCCGCCCACCGGAGGATCGCCTTGGCTTGCCGGGCGAGGCTCCGCCAGTACAGGACCGGCTCGTAGGGGCTCGGCCATCCGATCGGGTTGCATCCCTCACGATCGGGGAAGGTCACCGCCAGGGCTGCATGGGTGCTCGGGAGGCCGTGCGCACAGATCCCGAGCACGCCGAGCTGGGCCGCGAACGTCACGATTTCCTGCTCGTCCGAGTCGGCCAGCCGGAGGAAACGCTCGAGCAGCCGATCGGTGTCGTCGACGGTGACGACACCGCCAGGACCCGGGTCCGAGCACAACCGATCTCCGTCGATCCACACGCGGGCCGGCCGGGGCCAGAGGGTGGCGCCGACCCGGCGTGTCAACTGACCCGACGGCGCGTGCATCCCGGCCAGTTCCGTCGCGAGCTTCAAGTCTGCCGGCTGCGTCATCGGATAGTCATCGTACCAGGGTTGTCCGCAAGTGCTTCGGAGTCCACGGTTGGCTCCACCTGACATCGAAGGAGGCCACCCATGGCCGGAACTCCAGCCCGACGAGACCTCGTCTCGATCGGTGAAGCAGCAGCCCTCATCGCTCGGTCCGAACGACACCTGCGGCGTCTCGTCGCCGAGCGGCGCGTCCGGTTCTACAAGGTCGGCCGGTCGATCCGGTTCGACGTGGCCGACCTCGAAGCGCTACTTGACGCGGCCGTCGTCGAACCGGTCGGGGTACCTGGCCTCAAGTCGGGGCGATGACGGCGTATGGCGCTCACACGGGTGGGCGCGCCGTTGTGGTTGGGGGGGTCGCAGGTTGTGGCCGCTGCGAGCGCCGGCTCCAGGCGCTCGACCAGTGGCGTTGCCCGTGGGTGGCGTGTCGCATATGGCTACGCGCGACCGGTGCCGACCCCGAGCCCGGAGCGTTGGCGTGAGCGGCGCGACGGAGCGGCTCAAGCAGGCCCTCGACGCCGCCGGGTGTGGCGGTCGCCAGGAGGGCTCGCGGAGGCGTGCCCGGGGCACGACGACCAGAACCCATCACTCGACGTGACCGAGGGGCTCGACGGAGGGCGCTCGTGTTCTGTCGCGCCGGGTGCTCGGCGGATGCCGTCGTTACGGCGCTCGGGCTGAAACTGTCCGATCTGTTCGACGATGACCCGACCTCATCGAACGGTCATCGGCCCGGTGGTCTCGAAGAACTCGCCCGAGACCTATCGAGATCGCCGGCGGTGCCGACACGCCCTCCCATGAACCCCATTTCGCCCCGCGCCCGCCGCGCCCGCATGTTCCGCTGTCTGACCGGCCTCATGCTCGTTGCAGCAAGCGCCATCCTCGTACAGAGCCCTTCACCCGCCGAGGCGGCACCCAGCCGTATCACGATCTGTCACAGGACACACTCGACGACGAACCCGTACCGACGGATCACGGTCAGCGTGTCGGCGGTGAACGGGTCGGGCGGCAACGATCACAGCCATCACGCGGGATCGCCGTTCGACCCGTCGTTCGCCTACCCACCCAACGCCAAGAACTGGGGTGATGTCATCCCCGACGCGGCATCGGACGGCCACGGCTCGGGCCAGAACTGGACCACCGTCGGCCAGGCCATCTTCAACGGCACGAGCGTGGGTGGGACCTCCTACGCCGGGACCTGCGGGGCGATGTCCGCCCAGCAGTTCTTCAACACCGAGGTGGCCGCCGGCGAGTCGACCTCATCGATCCTGGCCGACCTCGATGACCAGGGAGCCGAGGAAGACGCTACGCTCCTCGCCGCGATCGGGTCGTTCTCGAACCCGACGGGATCCTCGCCGAGCTTCTCGACCTCGACAACTACGACCACCGCGATGTCCACGACATCCACAACGGCCGGTTCCGGCGCGACCGGAGGAACAGGCTCCGGCTCATCGACCGGGACCACCTCGACGACGGCCGGATCGAGCGGCTCAGGCGGCGGAGCCGGGGAGGCGCCGGGCCGGGTCGAGGGCCACGTCTGGATCGACAGCGATGGTGACTCGGTGCGCGACGCCGAAGAGTTGCCGCTCGCTGGCGTCACCGTCGTGCTCGGCATCGCGTCGACCACGACGGGCGCCGACGGGTCGTTCTTGTTCACGAACGTGACGAGCGGGACCTACGAGGTTGTGGCGTACACGCCGAGCACCGACGTGGTACTCACGTGGGACAGCGACACGGTCGTCGACTGGCATGTCGTCGTGGTCGTCACCGGCGGGACGGCCGTCGCCGACTTCGCCGCTCGAGGCGACGGCACCATCGTGGGTGTCGTGCGCGACCAGGACACCGCCGCGGTTGTCGCCGGTGCCGTCGTCACCTGCACGTGGGGTGGCATCGACGGGACCCGAGGCACCGGCGATGACACGTCGTTGACGGTCTACTCAGGCGCAGACGGCGGGTTCGCCGCCGAGAACCTCCCGCACGGCAGCTACCAGTGCGTCGGCGAGGACCCGGCCACCGGCGAACTCTCAAAAGCACGCACGGTCACCGTCGCCGGCTCCACACCGGTGACCGTCGCCCTCAGCGTCGACGAGAGCAACGCTGCGGGCGGCGGGTTGGCGTTCACCGGTCGCAACTTGACCGTCGCCATGCTCTTGGGTCTCCTCGTCGCCGGCAGCGGCTGCTGGCTGCTCGTCGCCGCCCGTCTCCGTCAGGACGGCGCAGACTCACGAGCGACCCGCTGATCACCGAGGCGGGCACGCAGCAGCCTCCACCAACTCGCGGACCCGGCTCGGCGAGAGGTGCGTCTCGGCGATCGTCACTCCGAGCGGACGCAGCGCGTCGGCCACGGCATCGAGCACCGCAGCCGGGTGGACGTGCACGATCTCGATCGGTGGGAGATCGCATGTCAACGGTCACGGAATTCCCTGGTGCTGCGGGCACCAGGGGTCGGCCAGATGAGGGCCTCTCTCGATGTCCAGTGCTTCCGCTTGAGGAGTTTCACCGGCGGAGCGCAGCGGTGGATGGCCGGGCATCGGAGTGTCGGCGCTGTCGTCTCGACCGGGAGGCGGTCTGTCTGAGGGTGTCACGCCTGTCGGAAGCGAGCCCGACCGGAGCAACTGGCCAGTCCCCTATCGATCGCGTTCGTCCTCGAACCGGTTGAACCACTCGTGCCGCACCACCGGTCGGGTGACGACACCGACCTCTTGGCGCAGACACAGGTCAGCCAATCGGTCACCGTCGATCAGATCAATCGTTGGCGTCCTTCCCAGAGCTGCCTTCCTGGCGGGCTCGGAGAAGCGCGCCGTGGTCACGAGGACACCATGTTCGGCGCCGGCCGCCGTCGCGTCGCTCTGGAAGAGAGCAACGATCTCTCGTCCGATGGTCCCCCCCGGCTCGTAGCGTTTCGCTTGCACTGCGACCGTGGTCGTCAGCACATCAGTGAGCGGTGCCGTACCTATTCCGTCGATGCCCTCGTCGCCTGGGCCGCCTTGCCGGCGCAGCTCCATCCCGTACGCCCGGAGCAGATATAGGGTGAACCGCTCGAACGCGGCAGGCGAGAGCTGATGGAGCCGTTCAAGGAGCTGGCGTCGCCACGCACCATCGTCATCTTCCTCATCGACCGCCGCGAGGGCGGGCTGATCTCCGCCGACGATCTCAGGAATCGTCTCTGAGCCGCCTGGGGCTGTTCGCCCACGCTGATGCCGAACCTCCCGATCGATCTCCTTGAGCGCCTCGACAGCCCGGTCGTCCGGCAGCTCAGACAGCTCTCGGCCTGTATCGGTGACCAAAAACAGGCCACGTTTCGGGCTCTCCAGAATGTCACCGAGCTTGCAGTAGGAGCGAGCCCAGTCGAGGCGGTCGAGCAACACCGACTTCTCCTTGCCGGTCGGATAGCAGACCGTGAGCATCTCCTCCGAGAAGCTCTGGTCTCGTACCACTTGATCCGTGATCTCCCGACTACTCCCCGAACCACCAAGCGCGACGACCGCCCGAAGAACTGGCAACATCAACTCCCCGTACGTCGGCATGTTGCCTGTCCACACGTCGAGTGCCCCCCGGTTTCGTAGTGGCACGCTTGTGGCACGACACCCGTTTCAGGCCCTTCCCGACGGTCTCCGAGACACCTCGGAAATATACTCTGACCTGCGGAAATGCTGGGTGGGGCTAGCAAGAATCGAACTTGCGACCTCATCCTTATCAGCTATCAGACCCCTCACGCTGTACTCACCAGCGTATTCCCTGCTCGGGGTCGAGCGTCGAGGGTAAAGTAATCAGTTGTACGCAAACACCTTCCAAGTACGGCTACGGCGACGCCACCATCCTACTGGCCCGCCGACCCGAAGTGCCTCCCGATCCGCCTCCGCCCGCCAGAGGAGCCTCTCATCGAAACAACCCGTCGAGTCGATCGCCACGCACTGTGAGTATCGGCTCATCAGCACCGTGGGAACTGGTCGAAGAAGCCAACCTGGCCCACGACGACCACCCACGCAGGATCGACCCAGCGAAAGAGACGCCGACGGTCGCCTGCCACTCGAACGGCGACACCAACGAGCCGAGCTCCTCCCCCCGGGGAGGGGGGCACAGCGGCATCGTGACCTCCGCGCAACTCACATAGCGAGTCGCTTCACCGATCCTGGATCGGAATCGTTCCGACAGGATCGGGCTCGACCCCGATCTCGTTCGCAGCCCGCGCCTGGTTCGGGAGCCTTGACATTTCTTAGCCAGCTGTTGAATAAGAGACATAAGATCAGATAAGATCGTTCAACATGGACCGGTTCGACAACCCCTACCGCCCGGGGGCCGGTACGACACCGCCGGCACTTCTCGGACGTGACGATCTCATCGACCGGTTCGATGTGACGATTCGTCGGGCGCTCGACAACCGCCCGGGCAAGAGCTACATGCCGATCGGCCTACGCGGCGTCGGCAAGACCGTGCTACTCAACCGGTTCGCCGAGGTGGCCGAACGCCAAGGCATGCAGGTCGCTTTCATCGAAGCGCCGGAGACCGGCGACTTCCAGATGCTGCTCGCCATTCGACTGCGCAAGGTCCTGCTGGCACTCAATACCAGTGGACCCGCCCGACGCCTCATCGCCCGAGCGCTCGGTGCGCTCCGCTCGTTCAGCTGCCAACTCCCCGACGGCAGCGCAATCTCGATCGGCGTCGAACCCGAAGCCGGCCTCGCCGACTCAGGTCTGCTCAGCGAGGACCTCACGGACCTGCTCGTCACAATCGGAGAAGCCGCCGCCGAAGACAGCACCGGCATGCTCCTCGCCATAGACGAAGTGCAGTACCTCGCCGCAGACGAGCTCGCCGCCCTCATCACCGCCATCCACCGCACGACACAGCGCAACCTACCAATCGTGCTCGTCGGCGCTGGCCTGCCACAGCTTCCCGGGCTCGCCGGCGACGCTAAGTCGTACGCCGAGCGACTGTTCGACTTCCCGGTGATCGGATCACTCGGCTCCAGCGACGCGGCCGCCGCCATCGAGATCCCCGCGCACAACCTCGAGGTGACGTTCGAGCGAGCAGCCGTCGAGCTCATCGTCTCGGAGTCCAAGGGTTACCCGTACTTCCTCCAGGAGTGGGGCTTCCACGTCTGGAACCTCGCCAGCACGACCCCGATCACGCTCGACGACGTACGGGCCGCCCGGCCGTTCGTCATCGACCAACTCGATCGCAACTTCTTCCTGGTCCGACTCGACCGGCTGACGCCGAAGGAGCGGGAGTACCTACGGGCCATGGCCGAACTCGGTCCGGGTCCGCACCGATCGGGTGACATCGCAGCTGCGCTACGCCTCCGGGTGGAGTCGGTCGCACCGCGACGGTCCGGCCTCATCATCAAGGGCATGATCTACAGCCCAGCACACGGCGATACCGCATTCACCGTGCCCCTCTTCGACGAGTTCCTGAAACGAACCATCCCCGACGCGCAACGCAGCCAATGACCCACGGCGCCGAGTGCGACCGCTTCACAGTCGCACATCTCACGCCGATCACAGCTGACCAGTTGGACGCCTCGAGGCTCCGCCGCCAGGACTCGGCGAGGCGGAGGATCGAACCCGAAGCGAGCGGGAGGCGATGCAACCACACGTCCGAAATGAGGAGTAATCAGTTGTCCGAGCGCTGTGCTCGCAGACACCGGCGATCCTGTCCGTCCGATGCGATGCTGCTCGACAACTCGGTGCCTCTGACCTGCAGGTTGTCCGTGTTTGTGGGGCTAGCAAG
>VFJJ01000119.1 GCA_009886115.1 Actinomycetota bacterium | reverse complement strand
GATCGGGCTCCGCACGCCAACCGGTCGCCGGTCGGGCTCACTCGGGAGCCTCCGAACGGTGTCCCGAACTCGGGCAACCCTGCGATACCTCACGCTGAGTGACTTCAGTCGCCCTCCCTTTCCAACCGGATCGGGCGTACGGTCCGCTCGCCTCACGGAGAGTGACGGGAGGGGCGAGCGTGGACGAGCACAGCATCGATCTCGAGATCGTGGGCCTCCTCGACGAGGCCCGTCGTGCCGAGGCCGTCGACGCCCGGGGTCGGCAGCGGTGGCTGCGCGAGCAGGCCCGTGAGTGCGCAACCTTCGCCAGCGCCCTGATCGATCTCGCCGAGGCCCGTCGTGCGGTCGTGGTCGAGACGACGGCCGGCCGCCAGCACGTGGGTCGGGTGCGAGCCGTGGGCCTCGACTATTGCGTGGTCGAGAACACGACCGGCCGGCTCGCAGCCGTGGTGCTCGACGCCGTCGCCTCGGTGCGCACCCCGGGGTCCGACTGGCCGGCGCCCACGACCGACCGTCGCCTCCACGCTCCTTCGAGCTTCCATGCGTTCCTGGCCGACCTCGTGGCCGACGGGCAACGAGCCTCGTTGGGCTTGGGCGGCCAGGCGACGACGGTGACGGGACGCCTGTGGTCGCTCGGAGTCGACGTGGTGACGGTGAAGCTCGACGCACGCGAGAGCGGGTTGAGCGCCTGTCAGCTGCGGGCCGTCACCGAGGTCGTGACCGACGGCCCAGGCCCGGCGGCGACGCGATGATCGCGGTGATCCCCGTGGTCGCGATGACGGCCTCAGCGGCGAGGGCGACCGCAGCGGCGACCGCGTCGACGGTGACGGGCTCAGTGCGACGAGCGGGTCTCGGGGTAGAGGTGCTCGAGCGTGCCCGGTTCGATGCGCGACCCTTCGATGAAGGCCAGCACGTCGGACTCCTTGAGCCTGATCACCCGGCCGAACTTGTACCCCGCGAGCTGCCCTTCATCGATGAAGCGGTACAGCGTGCGGGGCGTGACGCCCAGCAGGCGGGCAGCGTCTTGGGTTCCGAGCCATGTGATGTCGATCGCCATGGGCCCGACCATAGTCGCTCATACCACCTCGTATCGTTTCATGTTCAACGATCGCGGGACGTCTTCGACGGCCCCCGCGTGCTCGAGTGCGGAGGTTCCCCCCGATGACCGTGCTCGATCGACCGGCACACCCGACCGAGAGCCGAGACGCTGACGGCGACCGTCCCCGACGAGACACCCGGACACGACCCCGCCCCAAGAGCCGGGTGGCGCGGCCCAACTCCCGGGCCCTCGTCGGCGGCTTCCTCGTGGCCGCGGCGGCCGTCGGGCTGTTCGCCACCGTGGCCTCGGCCGACTCGCGTCCTGCCACTCGGGTGCTGGCAGTGAACCGTGACCTCGGCGCCGGAGCCGTGATCACCCGGCTCGACCTGGAGGAGCTCGCCGTCGACGTGCCCGACGACGTACAGGCCGGCCTGGTGGTCGACGCGGCAACGGTGGTGGGTTCGGTGCTCGTGCACGACGTGGCGGCACACTCGATGCTCCGGGTCGACGATGTCGTTGCCGTCGGTACACAGGCGGGGTTCGAGGAGGTGTCGTTCTCGGTACCCACGAGCCGGGCGCTCGGGCGGGCCTTCACCCCCGGCGAACGGGTCGACGTGTTGGCGACGTTCGAGGACACCGCCGGCGCCTGCACCGATCGGATCGTGCGCCGAGCGCTGGTGGCCGATTTCCGCCGGGGCGACGACCAGCTCGGCGCCCGCGACGACGTGGTGTTCGTGCTGGCCGTCGCCGACCCCGAAACCGCCCGCCTCCTCACCTTCGCAGCCGACACGGCGACGTTGAGCGTGGTCGGTACCACCACGGCAACCGACGAGGCTGTCGTGCTCGCCTGCCCGCAGACCGCTGCTGGCGCCGGGGCCGGGCCCGGTTCGAAGGTGAGCCCCGCCGCCGCTGTGGCCGGCGTGGCCCGCATCCCGGCTGGGGCCTGACCGTGACCGAACGGTTCGTCGTGCTCGGCTTGGCCCAGCCCCGTGCGGCCTGGTTCGCCGCCGTGTCTCGCTGGGCGACATCGGGCGCGTTGCCGATCGAGTTCGTCAAGGCCGTGAGCGCCGAAGAGGTCAGGGTGAGCCTGGCCCAGGGCCGCCCGTTCTCCGCGGTCGTCCTCGACGGTGGTTCGCACTCCGTCGATCGCGACCTCGTCGATCTTGCTCGGTCAGCCGGCAGCATCGTGATCGTCGTCACCGATCCCCGGATCGTGCGCGACTGGACGGCGCTTGGCGCAACAGGAGCGCTCGAGCCCGACTTCCGCCGCGAGGAGCTGCTCGATCTCCTCGTGACCCATGGGCGCATGGTCGGCCACGGGACCGGTCTCGACGCCGAGGCCTCGGGCTTCGACGACCTGCTGGGGGGCGCGGGAACGGTCGTCGCAGTCTGCGGCCCCGGAGGGACGGGTGCGTCGACCGTCGCCATGGCCCTGGCCCAAGGGGTCGCGGCCCACTGGCGTCGTCACGGTGACCCGTCGAGCTCGGACGGGGTGCCGGGGCATCGGGGCAGGGCGGGGTCGGTGCTGCTGGTCGACGGGTGTCGGCGGGCCCAGCTCGGGATGCTGCACGACACGGGCGACCTCGTCCCCGGCATCCAGGAGCTCGTCGATGCCCACCGGCACGGCCGCCTCGGCGCCGACGAGCTCCGAGCATTGACGTTCCCGATGGAAGGCCGGGGCTACGACCTCCTCCTCGGTCTACGGCGTCCCCGCTACTGGACGACGTTGCGCCGACGGGCCCACGAGGCCGCGCTCGACGGGCTGCGTCGTCACTGGGCGCTCGTGGTCCACGACATCGACGGCGACTTCGAAGACGAGGCGATCTCGGGCTCGATCGACGTCGAGGAGCGGAACCTCATGTCCCGCATGGCGATCAGGCATGCCGACGTGGTCGTCGCCGTCGGCCGTCCGGGTGTGCAAGGTCTCCACGGGCTCACGGGCCTGCTGCACGATCTCGTCGAGGCCGGTGTCGATCCGGGTCGCACGATGCCGGTCCTCAACCCCGTGCCCCGCGCTCCCAAGACACGCGCCGTGCTCGGCCGGGCCCTCGACGAGCTCGTACGCGATCTGGTCGGACCCTTCGCCCCCACGGTGTTCCTGCCTCGCCGACCCGTCGACCAAGCGGCACGCGACGCGACCCCCGTTCCCGGGCCGCTCCCGGCGATCCTGGCCCGGGCGCTCACCGCGGTCCTGGCCCGGGTGGATCGCCGGGCCGACTGGCTCGAGCCCGAGGTCGCTCCGCAACTCGTGGCACCGGGCTCGCTCGGCTCCTGGTTCGACGATCTTCCCGAGTTCCCCGACGCGCCCGACTTCCCCGACGCCCCCGACGCCCCCGACTTCCCTGAGGAGTGAACCGTGACGACCCTGGCCCAGGACCCCTCCGGTACCGAGCTCACGTTCTCCCCCCTGGTCGAGATCGAACGGGGTGTCCAGCAGCGGGCGCACGATCTTCACCTCGACGCGGGGACCTCCGCTGGACGAGCCGAGCTGCGCCGCCTCGTCGAGGACGAGATCGACCGGTGGCGCGCCGACTTCCAGCGTGGCGCCCGTCCCTACGACCTGGCCGATCCGGCCGCAATCGCCGACCGAGCCTGGCGCAACCTCACCGGCTATGGCCCCCTCGACCCGTTGATGGCCGACCCCGACGTGTGGGAGATCATGATCAACGGGCCCGACCAGATCTTCGTCAAGCGGCACATGGGCTCGAGCGGATACCACTCCGAAGTGTTCCACGACGGGGAGCACGTCGTGCGGACCCTCACGAAGATCCTCGACGATGCCGGGGGATCGCACCGCAAGCTCGACCCGGCCGACGGGCTCCAGGACGCCCAGCTCGACGACGGGGCCCGGTTGCACATCGTGCACGGCGACATCGGGCGTGACGGCAACCTGATCGTGAACATCCGCAAGTTCAACGGGTTGGCGTTCCGCAGCCTCGACGAGCTGGTCGACCACGGCACGATCGACCCCCCGGTCGCCGAGTTCCTCCGGGCCTGTGTGAAGGCCCGGCTGTCGATCATCTTCGCCGGGGCGCCCGGCTCGGGGAAGACGACGATGCTCTCGTGTTGCGCCGCCGAGCTCGACCCGTCACTGCGAGTCGTCACCGCCGAGGAGGTGTTCGAGTGCGACGTTCCGTTGCCGAACGTTGCGTCGATGCAGACCCGGCCGGCGCGGGCCGACCGTCCCGCCGTCGATCTCCGACGGCTCGTCGCCGGCTTCTTGCGCATGGCACCCGACGTCGCGATCGTCGGCGAGGTCAGGGATCGAGAGGCCTTGCCGCTGTTGCTGACGCTGTCATCGGGGGTGAAGGGATTCACCACGATCCACGCCGGGTCGGCGCGCCAGGCCTTGACCCGCTTGCGTTTCGTGTGTCAGCTGGCCGACACGGGCTCGGAGCTGCCCATGGCGGCACTGAACAGTCTGGTGTCGGAGGCCGTCGACGTCGTCGTGCACTGCGCGCGTGAGCGTGGCTCGGTGAAGGTGACCGAGATCGTGATGGTCGAGGAGCTCCAGACCGGCCCCGACTCCACCAGCTTCACCACCACCGAGGTGTTCCGACGGCGGCACTGGGACGAGCCGCTCTCGTGGTCGGGCAACGTACCCATCCGGGCCCGGGGCGCCTTCGAGATCTCGGGCTGCGATCTGCGGGCCGTGCTCGAGATGGCGACGACGAGCCGTGAGGCCGTACCGGCGTTCCTGCGGGGCGTCGGATGATCGGACTGGCCGTGCTCGTCGCGCTCGGCGGCGCGTTCGGCGTCCACCTCCTCTACACGGGCCTGGTGATGGGCCGGCGCGACCTCGGGATGGTGGGCTCAGCCCGTGCTGACGGGCGGTCCGGTCTCCGGAGGGCGACGGCGCGAGGGCGGGTGCATGAATGGATGACCCAGGCCGGCCTCGATGACGTGAAGCCGTCGGAGTTCCTCGGGATGATGCTGGTGCTGTTCGTGCTCAGCGCCGGTGCGCTGTTCGCCGTGTTCGGGGGGCCGGTCCCGGCTTTGCTCGGCGGGCTCTTCGCAGCCGTGCTGCCCGTCGCCGGGTCGCGGGCCCGTCGGGAACGGCGCAGGACCGATGCCCAGGAAGCCTGGCCCCGCATGATCGAGGAGATTCGTCTCCTCACCGGGAGCGTCGGTCGTTCGATACCCCAGGCCCTCTTCGAGGTGGGCGCCCGGGCCCCCGTCGAGCTCCGACCGGCGTTCCAGGCGACCCAGCGCGAGTGGCTGTTGTCGACCGATTTCGAGCGGACGGTCGCCGTGCTCGAGGCTCGACTCGCCGACCCCACCGCCGACGTCGTGTGCGAGACGCTGCTCGTCGCTCACGAGGTGGGAGGGCACGACGTCGATCGGGTCCTGGAGTCGCTCGCCGCCGACCGGATCCAGGACCTCCAGGGCCGCAAGGACGCCCGTTCCCGTCAGGCGGGTGCTCGCTTCGCCCGGCGTTTCGTGCTCCTCGTGCCCATGGGCATGGCCCTCGCCGGTCTCGGGATCGGCAACGGGCGGGCCGCCTACCAGACCGCGACAGGGCAGGCGGCCGTCGTTGTCGCATTGGCGATGATCGGCGGCTGCTGGTGGTGGGCCGGTCGGATCATGCGTCTGCCGAGCGAGCAGCGGATCTTCGTGGCCGGCGGACGGTCGCTCGGTACTGATTCCGCAGCCACCCCTGCAGCATGGGCGCCGAGGTCGCGAGCTCGTCGTTCAGCCCTCCGCCGACCGTGGGAGCCCCGATGAGCGCCCGTCTCGCCGTGGTGTTCGGCTTCGGGCTGTGGGCAGGAGCGGCGCTGCTGTTCTCGCGGGTCAGATGGTTCGCTCGGCAGTCGTACGCCGACCGCGTTCGTCCGTACACGCCGCTCGCCGTCCCCGGCATGGGAGACCGGCCGGGTCCAGGGCGGATCTGGTCGGCGGCCACATGGCGGGAGTCGATCGGGCCGGTGCTGCGCGACCTCGGCGAGCGCGGGTCGCGAGCGCTGGGCATTGGGGAGACCTTGGACGTGCGCCTGGCCCGGGTCCACTCCAGCACGACCGCCGCCGAGTACCGCATCCGCCAGGGCGGCTGGTCCTTGGCGGCACTGGTGGCAGCGATCGTCGTCGTGCTCTCGGTCGAGATGCCCGCACCCGTGGGCCTGCTGATGTTGCTCGGGGCTCCGGTGCTGGCGTTCCTGGTGACCGAGCAGCAGGCGGTCAAGGCTGCACAGCGCTGGCAGACCCAGGTTCGCCTCGAGCTCCCGGTCACGTCCGAGCAGCTCGCGATGTTGCTCTCGGCTGGGTACTCGCTCACATCGGCCTTGAGCCGCTTGGCGATCAGGGGCGACGGAGCGTGCGCGCGCGACCTGGGCCGGGTCGGTCGCCGGATCCGTCACGGCCTCTCTGAGATCGAGGCGCTACGCGAATGGCAGGTGCTCGCCGCGGTCCCGGCGCTCGACCGGCTCGTTGCCGTCCTGGCCTTGAACCGAGAAGCGAGCGATCTCGGGCGTCTCATCTCCGACGAGGCCCGCTCGATCCGCCGCGACGCGCATCGCGATCTGATCGAGGCGGTGGAGCGCCGTTCGCAGCAGGTGTGGGTGCCGGTGACGGTAGCCACACTGCTGCCAGGCGCCGTGTTCCTCATGATCCCCTTCCTCGAAGCCCTCCGGTTCTACGGCGGCTGAGGTGCGTTACCCGGTCGGCTTCCGCTGCTCGCTTCACCCCACAACAACCAAGGCATGACAGGAGAACAGCGATGAACGACCTGACGACCGTCTGGTGGATAACTGTCCAATCCTGGCTGGCGGCCAGTTGGCACCACGCCACCAGCGAGCGCGACGAGCGCGGCGAGGGAGTCATCAGCGCTGCGATCGCGGTGATGATCGTGGCGTTTCTCGGGGCCGGGATGTGGTTGGCCTTCCGGGGGATCTTCGACAACACGACCCAGACCACCGACCAGCAGATCCGCCAGATCGGCAACTGAGTGCCCGGTGAAGGGTGAGCGCGGGAGTGGGCTGATCTCGACGTGGGCCGGGGTGCTGGTGTTCATGGTGCTCCTGCTGTTCTCGGTGCAGGTCGTGCTGCACCTGTACACGTCGTCGACGACGGGAGCGGTCGCGGCCGATGCCGCGCACCGGGTGGCTCGCGCGGCCGACACCGAGGCGCTGGCCGAGGATCGGGCGCGGGAGCTGCTCGGATCGGTCGGCGAGCGAGCCGTCTTCGACTGGTCGGGCTCGACGGCCGAGCACGTCGTGGTGCGGGTGATCGTCGACAACCCCGATGTGCTGCCTGGGATGCCGGGCCTCGACATCGTCGACCGGACCGTCAGGGTGCGACGGGAGCAGATGCCATGACAGTCGCGAGTACAGGGAGGCGGGACCAGGCCGGGTTCGTCGGAGGGGCCGAGATGCTCCTGTTCGGGGTGCTGGTGTTCGTGATCGGCACGCTGCTCATCGTGAGCGTGTGGGGAACCATCGAGGCCAAGCAGGCAGTAGCCGGAGCCGCCAGGGAAGCGGCCCGGGCCTATGCCGAGGCCGACGTGCTCACCGACGCGGAGGCGTTGGCGGTCGCCGATGCGGCGGCGCGCGCATCGCTCGAGGCGAGCGGCCGTCATCCGGTGCCGGGCGCCAACTACACGATCACCGTTGTCTCGACCGGCGCCAGTGAGGCCTTCGAACGCTGTGAGCGGGTGGTCGTGGAGGTCGCCTACGACGTGCCAACGGTCCGCTTGCCCATCGGGGGCGACGGGTGGGGTGGCAGCCTGGTGACGGTACGTTCTCGTCACACCGAGTTGGTCGATCCGTACCGCAGCGGTATCCCCGGGTTGGCGTTGTGCTGAGGCCCGGTGGGGGACGGGGGCCGCTGCCTCGCCGCGGTCGCTGCCGCGGTCGCGGCCGGGGTCGCGGTCGCTTGTGGGGAGGTCGGAGCCGGCTGGGTGGCCGGCGCTCGGGCTGCACCGGTGACCGGCAGCGGGGTTCGGCGCTGATGCTGATGCCGGCGGGGCTGCTCATCGTGTTCATGCTCGCCGCGGTGTCGGTCGACGCGGCTCGTTCCTTCCAGGCCAAGCGCCAGTTGGTCGACCTGGCCGACTCGTCAGCCAACGACGCCGTCGCCGCGGCCATCGCGACCGACCGGCAGTTCACCGTCGACGGGGTGATCCGTCTCGATGCCGAGACAGCCCGGGCCATCGTGACCGAGGCCGTGGCCATCCGGGGCTCGTCGGATCTGGGCGACGTGTCGGTCGTGTCTGTGCGCGTCGAGCACGAGCCGGGGTCGGCTCCCGTGGTCGAGGTGGTGCTCGAGACCCGCATCCGGTCGCTCTTCGCGCCGGCGGTGCCCGGTGGCGCCGAAACGGTCACCCTCACCGCCACCGGCCGGGCCGCGGCCGTCGTCGCTCTGTGAGCCGACCGACACCGTCGGGCGCCACCGCGTGCCCGTCCGACACCGCCGCCCGCCGACGCCCGCCCGAAAACGTGGTCGGGGGCCCGCCGGATCACGTCGCCCACCCGACCACGACGCCCACCGACGTCGGCGCCGAGTCCGAGCCCGACGACGCTGCCACCCACGACGGTCTGTACCCTGGGGGCCTTGTCGAACCGATCCGACGGGTGGGCGCGGCCCCGAATCCTCAAGCCATGATCCGGCGGCGCCGATCACTGGGCGTGAGCAAGCTGCGGGGTCTCCGCGCGCGTGTGGTCGTCCCCTTCGTCGCACTGGGGCTGGCGTCGGCCATTGCCGTTCCCACCGTGCTGGCCTCCGACGGTCAACGGCTCAGGGCCCCCAAGACCGTCCTGCTCGACGAGGCCCAGGACGACATCGGCGAGCTCCGGCCCGAGACCGCGCCCACGACGGTCGCCACGAAGCCGCCGTCCGAGGCCGCGGACTCAGCTACGGCCACGCCGGCGCTCGCCTCAGGTGACGTCGAGGTTGGGGCGGCCAGCACGACGACCTCGACGTCCCTCCCGGGACCGCCGGCGGGCATCGGTGGATGGTCGGCCTGGGCCACGGGCACGAGCGTCGACGTGTTTGCCGCTCCCGGCGACCTCGCTCCCGTCGCCAACTTCGCCAACCCGTGGCGCTACGACGCTCCGCTCGTGTTGCTCGTCACCGACCGTCCCGGCGACGGCTGGCTCGAGGTGGTGCTGCCACAGCGACCGAACGGCTCGACGGGCTGGATCCGTGAGAGCCAGGTGACCCTCGTGGCCAACGAGTGGCGCATCTCGGTGTCGCTCGCCGAGCACCGGATGGTCGTGGTCCACGGGCTCGAGGTCGTCCACGACGTGAGCGTGGCCGTCGGGATGCCGTCGACCCCCACGCCGCCGGGCACGTACTACGTGAACGCCGTGGTGCTCACGGGTCGACCCCAGGGCGCGTACGGCCCGGCTGCGTTGGCCCTCAACGGGTTCTCGGACGTGCTCACCGAGTTCGGCGGCGGTGACGGCCAGCTGGCGATCCACGGCACGAACAAGCCCGGGAGCATCGGCAGGAGCGCGTCGCACGGTTGCGTCCGCGTCGCCAACGACGTCGTGGCCCTCCTCGCCGAGCACGTCCCCCTTGGCACCCCCGTCGAGATCACGCCGTAGCCCCCCTCCCGCCCCGGACCCAAACACCCCGCAAATTTGGGATGGGTTCCGTTCAGGTGGGGCGAAAGACGGGGGCGTGGAAGTCGCCCCCGGGCAGGGCGACGAGCTCGGCCACGACCCGCGAACCGATCTCGACCTCCTCGAGCGGGCCGACGATGCGGCTCGTGAGGCGCAGCCCCACCTGCTCCTCGAGCTCGACGATCGCCACCACCATGGGGAGCTCGTGCTCGAAGCCCGAGACGGCCGGATGGCGCACCACGATGAAGCTGAACACGCGCCCGATCCCGCTCACCGGCTGGAACGACGTGGGACCGGCACACGACGGGCAGCGTTCGAGCGGGGGCTGCACCCACAGCAGACAGTCGTGACAACGACACAGGGCCAGCTCGCCCCGGGCCGTCGCCTGCCAGAATCCCTCGGTGTCGAGGTCGGGCAGGGGCTGCGGCGGCTCGCTCGACGGGGGAGCCGCGACTGCCGCGACTGCCCCGACTGCCCCGTCCATGGGCGCGCTCATGGACGGTCGGCGCTGAGCACGGTGGCGCCGCCGTAGGGGCCCGCGCCGGCGGTCACGAGAGCCCGGCGGGCATCGGGCACCTGGCGTTCACCGGCGCGGCCCTGGAGCTGCAGCGCAGCCTCGAAGTAGTGGTTGAGCCCGTGGATGTAGCCCTCCGACAGCAGCCCGCCGTGCGGGTTCACGACCACGTCTCCGCCATAGGTGGCCCGTCCCGACGAGAAGTACTCGCCGACGCCGCCCTTGGCGCAGAAGCCGAAGTCCTCGATCGTGGCCATGACGGTGTAGGTGAAGCAGTCGTACATGCAGGCGACGTCGATCTCGGCGGCGCTGAGGCCCGTCCGGTTCCACAGCCGGGGTGCGGCGTGGCGGGAGTACATCGACGTGGGGTCGTCCCATTGGGTCCAACCGTCGCCCGACTGCGAGTCGGCCGAGCCGATGAGCCACGCCGGTGCGACGGCGCACGACTCGGCGAGCTCGGGTCCCACCACCAAGATGGCCACCGCGCCGTCGATCTCGTAGGCGCAGTCGTAGATCCGGAACGGCTCGTTGATCCAGCGTCCGGCGCGGTACTCGTCGAGGCTCAGGGGCGAGCGGTTGATCGCATGCTCGTTGGCCGTGGCGTGGGTCCGCTGCGTGATCGCGATCTGGCCCAGGTCGTCGCACGTGGAGCCGTACTCGTGCTGGTGGCGGCGGGCCCACATGGCGATCCACTGGGGAGGGACGAGGTATCCGTGGGGTGCGTCGAACTGCATCTCTCCGCCCACCTGCTGGCGCGAGGTCGAGGTTCCGAAGCGGTACCCCGAGCGGCCGTTGAGCGACCGGTACACGAGCACCGCTCGACACAGCCCGGCATCGATGGCAGCTCCTGCGGTGGCGACGATGTTGGCGACGACGTTCCCACCCCCGAGCACGTCGATGTTCCACGCCAGCTCGGGGATGCCGACGGCCCGCGAGACCGACAGCGGTCCCACCGAGTCGCCGGCCTGGAAGGCGATCATGCCGTCGACGTCGGGCATGGTCAGGCCGGCGTCGGCCACGGCCGCGCGGCATGCCTCGGCCGCCATGGCCAGTGTCGTCCGGCCCGAGCGGCGCGTGAAGGTCGTCCGCCCGATCCCCGTGATGGCACAGCCGGTTCGCGCCAAGGCATCCTCCGGTTCGCGGGTGCTTGGAGTTCCGCCACCCGTCCCGGCCCACGCTAACGGCCCTGGGTGGGTGGGGCATGCCGTGGGGGCATGCCAGTGCCCGGCATGGTCGGATGCTCACGTAACGTCGGGAGGGTGACCGTCGCTCCGCCCGCCGCCCGCCGATCCGGGCGCGCTTACTTGACGAAAGTGTCAAGTCGTCGCCGGAACCTGCCGCCGAGCTCTCCCCGGCGGGTCCTGCTCACCGTGCTCGCCAGTGTGTTCGGGACGGGGTACTCGGTCACGATCCTCGCCGTGTCGCTCGGCGACATCGCCGAGAGCCTGGGTACCAGCAGCGCCACGCTCACCTGGGCGGTCACGGGTCCGATGTTGGGTTTCGTGGTGGCCATGCCCATCGCCGGCAAGACGGGCGACCTGCGCGGCCATCGCCGGCTGTTCCTCATCGGCATCGCGTCATCGGGGTTGTTCACCCTGGGTGCGGTGTTCGCGTGGGACGCGGCGTCGCTCATCGTCGTCCGCACACTCGCCGGCGCGTCGACGGGCGCCCTGATGCCGTCGTCGATGGCCCTGCTGCTTTCGACCCTGAGCTTCGAGGACCGGCCACGGGCGCTCGGCTGGTGGGCCGGGGTCGGCGCGTCGGCACCCGTCGCCGGATTGGTGCTGGGCGGACCGATGGTCGACACGCTCGGCTGGCGGGCGATCTTCGCCGTGCAGGCGCCCATCATCGCCGTCGTGTTCATGCTTGCCTGGCGGGTGATTCCCGAAACGCCTCGGCGGGATCACGTGTCGATCGACGTGCGCGGCGCGATCCTCCTCGGCGTGACGACCGTCTCGGCGTTGTTCGCGCTCGACCGGGGCGGTCGTTGGGGCTTCGACCATCCGGTCGTGATCGTCGGCTTCGCGCTGGCGCCCGTCGCCCTGGTGGTGTTCCTACGCCATGAGGCGCGGGTTCCCGAACCGGTGGTGCCCTTGGCGTACTTCAGGTTGCGCTCGGTCTGGGCTCCCGTCACGGCGTCGGCTCTGGCGAACATGGCCTACATGGGGAGCTTCATCATCGGCCCGGCCCTGGCCCGTTCGGTGCTCGGGTACTCCGTGAGCGGTGCGGCGTTCCTCATGATCATCCGACCGGGAACGTCATCGGGCGCCTCGGCGATCGCCGGCCACTACACGAACCGACTGGGGGAGCGGCGCTGCGCCGTGCTCGGGCTCATGGTGTTGGCGGCGGGGATGATCGTGACGGGTCTCGGCGCTCGCGAGGGTTCGACGGCGCTCGTGGTGATCGGCCTGGCCCTTACGGGGATCGGTGGGGGAGCGGCCTTCCCGCCCATGGCTTCGCTCGTGGCCCGGTCGGTGGCCGAGCACGACCTCGGGGCCGCGGGCGCCGCCAACCAGATGCTGTCGCAGGTGGGTGTGACGGTGGGGATCCAGCTCATGACCGTGGTGCTGGGTGACGATCGCACGCCCGGGCGATTCTTCGTGTCCTACCTGGTGCTCACGGGCATCGCTGCGATCGCCGTGGGGTTCGCGCTGGCGTTCGGGCCGCCGCCGGAGCGCGCCGTCCATCGGTGAGGTGCGGCTGCGCTGGTCCTGGCCTCCCTTCGTGGGTTCCTGGCCTCCCTGCGTGGCCTCCTCGGGTGAGCTACGAGCTACTCGGTGATCTCGACGATGGCGTCGGTGAGCTCGGGACTCGGACCCGTCCCCGCGGCCTGCGAAAGCATGAGCTTGGCCAGGTCGCCCTGCACCTTCACCTTGCCGGTCATGAACGCCTGCATCCCGGCCTGGGCGTCGCGTGAGAGGAACACGTCCTTGGCCGTCTGGTAGTCGGTGGTCATCGTGAGGTCGGCAACCTCACGATGCCCGGACCCCCACAAGGCGTGACCGTTCTCGGCCCCCATGTGCATGAGACGGTCGCCGTCGAACGGGCCGCCGGTGACCACGAGGTTCATCACCAGGTTGGCGTTCGGCGGCGCCCCGCCGTGCTCGGACACCAACTCGGCGACCTTGGTGAACCACTCGTCGGAGAGGAAGGTGAGGGCCACGAGCGCTCCTGGGGACGGCCGGCGATGTCGCCCGATGCTATCGACCGTGGCGATCGGGTCGGCCCGGTGTCGGAACGAGCTCCGGGGCCGAGAACGTCGCCGTTGCCCGCCGACGGGGGCCGCTTCGGGCAGACAGGGAAGCGCCTCGGGAGCGGCGGGGCGACCGTTGCGCCGGCCGTCCGTCCCCGATCGACGGGTACTGCGGGGCGGCGCTCGGAGCCCGGTCGGGGCGCACGACGACCGGCGTCCCGACCGCCTACCCTGGCGTCCGTGCGTGCGCTACGGATCGAGCCGACCTTGTGCGTGTCGTGCCTGCTGTGCCTGCCCGCGTGCCCGCCGGCGTTCGACGCCATTCGTGTCGCGGGCCCCCGGGTCTCCATCGATGCCCGCTCGTGCACCGGCTGCGGGGCGTGCGTGCCGGTGTGCCCCGTCGCCTGCATCCGCCCGGGCTCCACGCCCGTGGCCGGTCGATCGGCTCGTTCCCCAGCGCTCGCGCTCGCACTCGGAGGTCACCGTGGTTGATGGTTGGTCGTCGTATCCCGTGATCGACGGCGCGGAGGCATGGTCGGCTGCCGGCGGTCGGCACGGAGTGCTCCTGAGTCACGGCTTCACGGGCAACCCGGGCTCGATGCGCGCGTTGGCCGAGTGTTTCGCCGCTGCCGGCTTCACGGTCGAGCTGCCTCGACTTCCGGGCCATGGCACCCACGTCGACGACATGCTCCCGACCAGGTGGGCCGACTGGTCCGCTGCGCTGGAGGCCGAGTACCTCGACCTGTCTGCCCGGGTCGACAGCGTCGTGGTCGTCGGATTGTCGATGGGGGCGACACTCGTCGCATGGCTGGCCTCGCGCCATGAGGGAGTCGCCGGCGTGGTCACCGTCAACGGCTTGTTCGACCCGGCCAGCGCCGACCTCATCCCCCTGCTCGAAGCCGAGCTGGCCAATGGCGAGGTGATGGCCGGCATCGGCTCCGACATCGCCAAGCCCGACGTGATCGAGACGGCCTACGTGGGCACGCCCTTGCGGCCGCTGGTATCCCTCCTGGAAGCAGTGCGCGACGAGGTGGCGCCGGCATTGAGCCAGATCCGCTGCGCGTCGCTCGTGTTCACCTCGGTCGACGATCACGTGGTGCCGCCGGGGTCGTCCGACGTGTACGCCGAGGCGGTGGCCGGGTCGGTCGTGCGGGTGTCGCTCGAGCGTTCGTACCACGTGGCCACACAAGACTGGGACGCCCCGCTCATCGAGGAACAGGCTGTCGCCTTCGCCGTCCGGATCACGAGCGGCTGAGGGAGCGGCATGACCCGGCCGCCCCCGCCGCATCCGCCGCTCCCCCCGTCGCAGCCCCCCTCCGAGCCGGCGATGCCCGTGCCCCAGCAGGTGTGCTCCGAGTGCTTCGCGCGATGCCCGGCAGGGGCCACGGTGTGCCCGACCTGTGGCGCCGCCCTGGGCCTGCGCCCGAGCCGGGTCACCCGTGCGCCGGTTGCCGATACCGCCGGGTCGGGCAACCTCGCCGCGATCGACCCTTTGTTCGACGACCGGTCGGCCCTGGCCGTCGGCGGAGCAGCGTCGGACGACGAGCCCGGGGCCCGTCTCCGGCGGGCCGGGGCCTGGATCCTCGGACTGGCCGTCGTGGCCGGGGCGATCGGGCTCGCGGTTCGCTCGGCCGGTGACGGCTCCGGTAGCGAGCTCGACGCAGGTGCCTCGACCACCACGTCGTCCGCAGGAGGCAACGATCCGCAGTCGGAGACGAGCCGGCCAGGCCGAACCCCGACGACCAACCCGCGCCGAAGCGACCGCACCACGACCACCAGGGAACCGCACGGGCCGTACCTGCTGGTCCCCACGGGAGCCCATCTGCTCGTGGCCGACCGGGGCGATCTCGTGGCCATCGACCTCGACACCGGAGCCGAGCGGCTCGTCGCCGAAGACATCGGCGAGAACCTGTATCCCGGCTCGGTTCGCGTGCAGGACGGCTGGATCGTTGCTTCCACCGACACCATCACGGCGATCCCGGTCGAGGGTGGGGAGCCCCGACGCGTCGGAAGCGGAGGGTGCGGCGGGTTCCCGTCAGCCGAGCCCGGGCATTGGTGGATCTACCAGTGCGATGGACCGGTCCAGGAGCTCCGTGAGATCAGGCTCGACGATGGAGTGGGGGTGGGCACGTTCACGCCCCCGTTCCCGATCCCGGTGTCGGGCGACTCCAACGCCGGCCTGGTCATCACGGCGCCGGGTGGGGTGTACGTGGCCGACGGCGACGGCGACATCCGACGGGTCTCCGACGGATCGGGCGGCGTGGTGCTCGGCTCGCACGTGCTGGTCACGAGCTGCAACGAGCGCCTCGAGTGCGAGATGCTCCTCGTCGATCCGGTCACCGGCGACAGCCGGCCGGTCGATGTGCCGCTCACGGCCGGATTCGGCTTCTACGGCGGGTCGGTCGCCAGCATCGCCGGCTCCCGCTTCGTGTCGGTCACCTACGACGGGCAGGGCCCGCTGGTCCAGGTGATCGACGTGGAGTCGGGCGAGGTCTTCGACCTGCCCGAGAGCTCCGACATCGACAGATTCGGTTTCGACGGGGTCACGGTGCTCTCGCCCGACGGTCGTTGGCTGTTCTGGTTGTCCGGTGGCACCGTGCGCGCCTGGCTCGTCGGGGGCCCCGATGTCATCGATCTCGATCTCGATCTCAGCGGCCGCACCTTCATCGGCGGATACTGAGCACGCCGGGGTGGCCGGGGTGAATGAGAGTGCGCCGTGAAGGGACGGCGTCCAGGCGACGACGCGGTCGACGTGCTCGCTCCGCTGGCCGTGGAGCGTTCGATCGACGAGATCGAGTCGATCGAGGCGGTCGCCGTGCCCGGCAGGGCCGGACCCGGCTCGCGAGCGCGTCGGCTGGGTGCCTGGGCGGTGGGTCTGGCGCTGATCGGCGGGGCGATCGGGCTGGCCGTGCGCTCGGCCGACGTCGCCCCGGGGAGCTCCTCAGCCAGCTCGACGACCGGTTCGACAGCCGCAGCGACCACTGCAGCGCCGCCGCTTCCCCCGTCCACCACACCGTCGGCGACCGAGCGGTCGTCGGTGACCCGTCACGGCCCGGCGGTTTCGCCCGAGGCCATCGATCGATCGCGGTCGGTGATCACGGGCTCGCCCTCGATCGGGGTACCCACGACCCGGGAACCCCACGGCCCGTACCTGCTGGCCCCGACCGGTACACGCCTTCTCGTGGCCGACGACGGTGACCTCGTGGAGATCGACCTCGACACCGGCGTTGAACGCACGATCGCCGAGAACCTCGGCGACGAGCTGTACCCGGTCTGTTGCATGGTGCACGACGGTTGGGTCGTCACGCTCAGCGGGCGACCCGTGCTTGCCATCCCGCTCGCCGGAGGCGGCGGCGAGCCGGTGCCGCTCGGCGACGCTTGTGGTGGGTTCCCGTCGGCGACACCGGGCCGGTGGTGGGTGTACGAGTGCACCGAGGACGGGCGCCCCGAGCTCCGAGAGGTCGACCTGGCCGACGGCACGGTCACCGGCGAGGCACGGCCTCCGGCGAGCTCCAGGGTCTACTTCGCCGTGCCCGACGGCCTCGTGATCGGTGCGGGCGGGGGCCTGTACGTCGGCCAGGACGGCACCTTCGATCAGATCGCCACAGGGAAGGTCGAAGCAGTCCTCGGCAGGATCATTCTTCTCAGCGAGTGCGACGAGGCGTTGCGGTGCACGACGACGCTCTTCGACCCGGCGACGGGCGAACGGCGCCCGGCGGCTTTCCTCGATGCGCTGAATTGGCCAGGGGTCAGCTTCGGTGAGCCGTTCTCCGCAGAAGCGGCAGGCCGACAGGTGGTCGTCATATACACCGGCGGTCCTCCCGAGTATCGCCTCTTCGATTCGACGACGGGGGAGCTCATCAGCCTTCCCGACCAAGGCGGGCAACTCGGAGCGGCGGCGCTCTCCCCGGACGGCCAGTGGGTGTTCTGGTCGAGCGGCGCCGCCGTTCGCGGCTGGCACGTCGGCGACCCCGACACCGTAGCCATCGATCTCGACGGGCGGACCCTCGTCTCGGGGTACTGAGCCTCACGGCCTCCCGGGTACCATCCAAAGCATGAGTGAACTGACCCGCGAGCAGGTGCGCCACGTGGCGAAGCTGGCTCGGCTCGACCTCTCCGACGACGAGCTCGACCGCTTCACGGGCCAGCTCGCCGGCATCCTCGACCACGCGGCCCGGGTCTCGGCGCTCGACACCGACGGCGTGCCCCCCACCGCTCACCCCTTCCCGATGGTCAACGTGCTGCGCCCCGACGTGGTGAAGCCGTCGCTCGATCGCGACGAGGTGCTGGCGTGCGCTCCCGACGCCCGGGACGGCCGATTCCGCGTGCCCCGCATCCTCGAGGACGAGGCGTGAGCTCCAGCGACAGCGACCACGACCGCGACCACGACCGCGACCGCGATCTCACGTCACGCTCGGCGGCCGGGTTGGCGGCGGCCGTCCGCTCGGGCGAGGTGTCGGCCCGTGAGGTCGTCGACGCCCACCTGGCCCGCATCGAGGCGCTCGACGGTTCGGTGCACGCCTTCCTCCACGTGACCGCCGATGGCGCTCGGGCCCGGGCCGACGCGCTCGACGCCCAGCGCAGGAGCGACGGTCCCGAGTCGCTGCCGCCCCTGGCCGGCGTCCCGGTGGCCGTGAAGGACGTGCTGTGCACCCGGGGCGTGCCCACCACGTGCGGGTCGCGCATCCTCGAGGGATGGCTGCCGCCGTACGACGCCACCGTCGTGGCCCGCCTCGAAGCCAGCGGAGCCATCGCCGTGGGCAAGGCCAACATGGACGAGTTCGCCATGGGCAGCTCGACCGAGAACTCGGCGTTCGGTCCCACGCACAACCCGTGGGACCTCGGGCGGGTGCCTGGAGGCTCGTCGGGGGGCTCGGCCGCCGCGGTCGCAGCCGGGTTCGCACCGCTGGCGCTGGGAACCGACACCGGCGGCTCGATCCGTCAACCCGCCGCGCTGTGCGGGGTCGTCGGCGTGAAGCCCACCTACGGCCGGGTCTCGCGCTACGGCGTCGTGGCCTTCGCTTCGTCGCTCGACCAGGTGGGCCCGTTCGCCCGCACGGTCGAGGACGCCGCGCTGCTCCTCGAAGCGGTGTGGGGCCACGACCCCGCCGACAGCACGTCGATCCCCACGCCGTGCGAGCCGATCCTCCCCGGGCTCGAGCGCGGGGTGGCGGGCCTGCGGGTCGGCGTGGTGCGCGAGCTCACCGAGGTCGACGGTATCCAGCCTGAGGTGTCGGCCGCGCTCGAACAGGCCGTCAAGCTGCTCGAGCAGGCGGGGGCGACGCTCGACTCGGTGTCGGTGCCGTCGGCCATCTACGGCCTCCCGGCCTATTACCTCATCGCCCCGGCCGAGGCGTCATCGAACCTCGCCCGCTTCGACGGCATCCGCTACGGGCTGCGAGTGGTGCCCGGTGAGCCGGGATCGGCCAACGCGGCCGCCATGAACGGCGCCACCCGGCACGCCGGTTTCGGGGCCGAGGTCAAGCGGCGCATCATGCTCGGCACCTACGCCCTCTCGGCGGGGTACTACGACGCCTACTACGGGCAGGCCCAGCGGGTGCGCACGCTCATCATCCGCGACTTCGACCGGGCCTACGAGCACTTCGACGTGCTGCTGTCGCCGACGACGCCCACGACTGCGTTCCCATTGGGCGACAAGGTCGACGACCCGTTGGCGATGTACCTGAGCGACGTGTGCACCATCCCCACCAACCTGGCCGGCGCCGCCGCCATGTCGATCCCGGCCGGGCTCGACGGGTCGGGGCTGCCGATCGGCGTGCAGGTGCTGGCTCCGGGGCTCGGCGAGGCCGTGATGTTCAGGGTGGCCCGGGCACTGGAGCTGGGCTTCGGGTTCGCGGCCAGGGCCCGACCGGGAGGACCGGCATGACCCCGCCCGAGCCGTCGACCCCGTCGACCCCGTCGGCGCCGACCACGCCTTCCGAAACCGACGCGCCCGACACCATCGAGGTGGGTCTCGACGGTCACGCCGACGGCTGGGAGCTCGTCGTCGGCCTCGAGGTGCACGTGGAGCTGGCGACGGCCACCAAGCTCTTCTGTGGCTGTGCCAACGAGTTCGGGCAGGAGCCGAACACCAACGTGTGCCCGGTGTGCCTGGGGCTGCCGGGCGCGTTGCCCGTCCTCAACGAGTTGGTCGTCGAGTACGCGCTGCGGGTGGGGGAGGCCTTCCACTTCGACGTGCCGGCGCAGTCGGTGTTCGCCCGGAAGAACTACTTCTATCCCGACATGCCCAAGAACTTCCAGACCTCGCAGTACGACGAGCCGATCTGCCTGGGCGGCCATCTCGACGTCGACGGGGTGCGCATCACGATCACGCGGGCCCACATGGAAGAAGACACCGGCAAGACCACCCACGTCGGCGGCGGCGGACGCATCCACGACGCCGATTTCTCGCTCGTCGACTACAACCGGGCCGGCGTGCCGCTGCTCGAGATCGTGAGCGAGCCCGACATCCGATCGTCGGAACAGGCCAAGGCCTACGCCTCCGAGCTGCGGGCGACCCTCGAAGCCATCGGTGTGTCAGACGTGAAGATGGAGGAGGGCTCGATGCGCGTCGACGCCAACGTGTCGGTGCGCCGTCGGGGCAGCGACGGCTTCGGTACCCGCACCGAGACCAAGAACGTGAACTCCATCCGCTCGTTGGGGCGAGCGATCGAGTACGAGCGGGCCCGCCAGATCGAGGTGCTGGAGGCCGGCGGACGGGTCGTGCAGGAGACCCGTCACTGGAACGAGAACGACGGTCAGACCCACTCGATGCGCTCGAAGGAGGAGGCCTACGACTACCGGTACTTCCCCGAGCCCGACCTGGTGCCCGTCGCCCCCACGCCCGAGATGCGGGCCGCGGTACGAGCCGCCATGCCCGAGCTGCCGGCGGCCCGGCGCGATCGGCTCGTCGCTGCGTGGGCCATCACCGAGCGCGACGCGGCGGCGTTGTTGGGTACGCCTGGTCTCGCCGACTACGCGGAGGCCGCGGTGTCGGCGCTGGAGGCGCTGGAGGCGCTGGAGGCTCTCGCGGTCGACGGGGCCCGGGGCGGGTCGCCTCGCGACATCGTCAACTGGGTCAACGGCGAGATCGCCGGTCACCTCAACGAAACCGGCTCGTCTCCCGCAGCGTTGTCCCTTGCGCCCGCCGCCCTCGCCGAGCTCGTGGGGCTCGTGGCCGCGGGCACGATCTCGCGCAACCAGGCCAAGGACGTGTTGGGCGAGGCGCTGGCCGACGGTCGACGGCCAGCTCGAATCGTGACCGATCGGGGCCTGGCCCAGGTGAGCGACGAGAGTTCGCTGGGCTCGGTGATCGACGGGATCCTCGCGGCCAACGCCGATGCCGTGGCCGAGTACCGAGCCGGCGACGACAAGGCCCGCAAGAAGAAGCGGGGATTCTTCATGGGTGAAGCCATGAAGGCACTCGCCGGGCAGGGCAATCCGCAGGTGCTCAATCGCCTGCTCGACGAGAAGCTGGAAGGGAACGGCTGATATGGCCAAGACGTGGACGCAGAACCCGAGGTTCCAACGAGCATTCAACGCCTTCTTCACCAAGCTGCACCGACTGCGCAAGGGCAAGCTGGCGTTCAGTGGCATGCCCTCGCTGCTCTTGCACACCACCGGAGCCAAGTCGGGAGCCCAGCGCGTCTCACCCCTCATGTATCTCGATCTCGGCGACGGCCGGGTCGTGATCGTGGCGTCGAACGGCGGCGCCGAGGCCTCCCCGGGCTGGTTCCACAACTGCGTCGCCAACCCCTCGGTCTCGGCCGAGCACGGAGGCGCCACCCTGCGCTACACGGCCCGCGTGGCCACCGCCGAGGAGCGAGCCGAGTGGTGGCCTCGCATCACGGGCCTCTACAAGGGCTATACGAAGTACCAGGCCCGGACCGAGCGCCCGATCCCCCTGGTGCTCCTGACGCCCCAGCCCGTCGCCTGACGCCCCAGCCCCCAGCCCCCAACCCCCAGCCCCCAACCCCATCTGTGTGCAGAAATCGTCGCCAGGCG
>VFJJ01000086.1 GCA_009886115.1 Actinomycetota bacterium | reverse complement strand
GCCCCCACCACCACCAGATCGACCTGTTCGCTCACACCGCCGGACATGGCGCCGACGGTAGCGGGCACGCTCGCCCGACGGGCAATGGCCGACCGGCCATTCGCGACGCGCCTGACCGACGAGCACCGCGTCCAGGGGGCCTGGGCGACGAGCACCGCCTCCAGGGCTACAGGTACATCCCGGGAGCGGTCGAGGCCGCACCGTCGTTGGCCAGACGCACGAGGATCTCGGTGCTCACCACACCGTCGGTGTGGAGCACGGCCAGGCGGACGAGCTCCCTGAGCTCGGCTCCGGTCGCGCCTTCGGTCAGCGCTGCCACACGCTGGACGTCGACCGAGGCCCGGACACCGGCGCCGAGCGGGTCGAGGTACGTCTTGAGGATCTTGCGGCGCCCTTCCTCGGTGGGCTTGGGCACCTCGAGGATCCGGTCGAACCGGGCTGCACGCTTGGCGGCATCGTCGATGGAGTCGACGGCATTCGTGGTCGCGACGGTGACGACCCCGCCGTGCGAGGTCATCGCCCCGTCGAGCGCGAGCAGGAACTCCTGGAGCAGGCCGCTCTGGGCGTGGGCCCGGTTCGGCACGATGAGATCGATGTCCTCGATCACCACGAGCGCCGGAGCGAGCCACTTCACCTCCTCGTAGATCAGCCCGATGCAGTGCGTGACCGCCCGGGCCGAGCAGAAGACCACGGTCACCTCGCCGGCGAGCTCGGCCGCGAGCACCTTGCAGATCCAGGTCTTGCCCGTCCCCGGGGGCCCGACGAGCAGCAGGCCCCGGTTGGTCCCGAGATCGGCCGCTTGGAGCCGCTCGAGGTTGGCGAAGAGGCCGTGCACGTTGAGGTCGATCTCCTCCCAGAGCGCATCGGGGAGCACGAGACGATGACGCTCGGCGGTCGGCGGCTTCGGAGCCCGGAACACGAGGCCCCGGTTCATCTCGATCGTCGCTTCGAGCACCTTCCCCCGGAACGGATTGTCGACGGTGCGAGCACGCTCGAGGATCTCCTGGAGCACCGTGTAGCCCTGCTCGGCGTGAGCCCGGGCCGACCACACCGAGATCTGGCGGTCGCCGTAGCGCTCCTCGAGCACGAGCACGACCGGAGCTTCGGTGATCGCTCCCGATGGGAACGCCGCCGCCATCGACGACGGGATCATCTCGACGTGCCCGTCGACCACGAGCCGTTCCCAGTGGGGTGGATCGTTGTCGTCGACCCCGCGCACCGCAACCCCCGCCGGCGCGTGCTCGTGGGCGTGCAGGAGCCGACCCAGCACCCGACCCACGAGCTGGGTCGTGAGCGCCGAGAGATCTTCCGACGCACACACCATCTCCCCCGGGGCGACGCCGCAGTGCTCGGCCGCGAACTCCCTGATCGGCACGGGAACGCTGGGCGACGAACGCACCGACGAGTCGAGGACGTGCGCCAGGTGCTGGAACACCATCGCCACCGAGGCCGGCACGCGAGACGGTGGCGCACCCGGGTGGTCAGCCAGCGCGCCGTCGCCCAGACCCATCTGATCGCTGCTCATCATGCGCTGCCCGCTCGCCTGTGGGCCCGTCCGTGGGGATCGACGCCCGGTGAGGGGCGTGTCGATGAGGTCGACGAGCGGACGGTACAACGCCTCTGGTGACTCTGCTGCCAGGAGATTCCCCGGTTTCCGGCAAACCGCGTCGGGAACCGCCGGAAGGCCCAGATCGAGCACCCGGAGCTCGGCCGAATGCCAGCACGACCACGCCCAGGCCGCTGTTGAAGCCGAGATCGTCGACGGCTCGGCCCAGCACGACCGACCTGGGAGCGCCCCTGGAACTGCAGCCACCGCTCGACGCCGCTCGACGCCGCTCGACGCCGCTCGACGCCGCTCGACGCCGCCGAGATCGGCGAGGCGGCGAGGTCGGTCGAGCGTCAGGTCCCGGGTTCGATCACCCGATGAGCTCGGCGATCGCCGCCCGGGTGCGGGCTCGATCGGAGTCGGCGTCGGAGCCCACGCCGATGGGAGCGACGGCGATCTCGCTCACCCCGGCCCGGGCGTAGTCGGCGAGGCGGGAGACGAGGAGCTCCTGGTCTCCCCAGGCCACGACCCGGTCGAGCAGCACGTCGGTGAACCCGAGGTCGGCCGGCTGCCCCCGCCCGATCGCCCCCGCAGATTCGAGCATGGCCCGGAACGCCGGGAGGCGCAGCGCCACACCGATCTCGGCCTCCGCTGCGGCACGGGCGTGCTCACGATCCCCGGTGAGGATCACCGGGACACAGGCCACCGTCGGAGGGGCGATCACATTGGTCCGCTCCGCGCCCGACGCCACGGCGGGAACCAGGATGTCGGCGATGTACGACGCCGGCGTCAGCCAGGTGACGACACCACTCGCGAGCGCGCCCCCGAGGGCGGCCAGGCGGGGCGAGAGCGCCCCGACCACGAGCCCGACGGGCAGGCTCGGCTCGACCATGATCAGCCCCGCCGGACCGCCGCCTCGGGAGCCGTCGGGGCCCGAAAGCGCGTTGCGCAGCGCGTCGAGGTGGTCGCGCACCTCGACGAGTCGACGCATCGGGCGCACGCCGTACGCCTGCGCGACGAGGAGCGGATGCCCGGTTCCCACCCCGAGGCTGAAGCGTCCGCGTGCGACGGCCTGGACGGTCAGCGCCTGCTGGGCGAGCACCATCGGATGGCGCGTCGGCATCGGCACGACAGCCGTGCCCACACCGATCCGTTCGGTCGCCGCTGCGGCGAGGGCGGCCAGCGTCAGCGCATCGGACGCCATCGTCGAGGGGAACCACGCTCCGTGGAAGCCGAGCGCCTCGGCCTCCGTCGTCGACACCACGGCCCGACGAGGATCGCGGACCTCGGTCACGAACACCGACAGCTTGGGAGCCATGTGTCTCTTCCCTCGAAGCGCGAACGGGTCACACTACCGGCGGAGGTCGAGCCGTCTGGACGACCGTCAACCCGGCTGGTCGGGTCGTGCGAGCTCGAGCCTGAGATACCAGGCGGCCGGTTCGGCGTCGCCCCCGGGCTCGGCAGCCGTCCCCAACGCGAGGAACCGGTCCTCGATCGTGATCAACGCCGTCGCCGACGACGCCTCGAAGTCGCCGACACCGAGCACGCCCTGAGGGCGCCACACGTTGCCGTCGGCCGACCACCACGTGGCGAACACCGGTGGACCGTAGGCGGCACCGATCGAGCTGCCGTCGGCAGGACCGGTGCCGGCATCGTCGGTGCTGGCTGCATCGTCGGAGTCATCGGGCCCGTCGTCCACGGGTTCGACGCGCTGGGTCTCGCCCACGGCCACGAAACGCAGCCCATCGGTGGTCTGCGCGGCGACGACCCCGACCAGTGACTGCCGCCCGGGGCCGCCGAAGATGGCGGTGCCGCGCTCGACGGGGAGGATGGCGTTCCACGTGATCCCATTGGTCGATGTCCACAGCGCACCGTCGATATCGCCCACGCGCTCGCCTGCGATCCCGGTCATGTGTCCAGCCGCGAGGATCTGTTCCGACGTGACCATCACCGAGCGCAGCTCGCCGATCGGAAGCTGGTCGATGCTCGCTCCGGCAGGCAACGAGGCAAGGGGGATCGACCCGGCGACGTTCGTGGCCCGAGCCCAGGCAGTCCCGTCGTTCGACACCCATGCGGCGGGATGGTGCACACCATCGGTGTCCGCTTCCCAGCCCACGGCCACCACGCCGTCGGGGAAGGCCGTGACCGCGAGCATGCGTCGTTCCCCAGGGCCCCCGAACGCCTCTGACTCGATCCGCTGCCACACCTGCCCGTCGGACGACACCCACGCCGCGGCCTCGCCCTGGAAGAGCCCGGTCCGGGCCCAGCCCACGGCAACCATCCCGACGCCAGCCGGGGCCACCGCCTCCATCACCTGCGCTCCGGGACCACCGAGATCGTCGACGTCGTGGCCGACGCGCTGCCAATGGACTCCGGTCGCGGAGACCCAGATCGCGGCGTCCGACTCGGCCGACTCGGAACCGTCGGCGGGCGCGCTCACCCCGGTCACCAGCGTGTCGACGCCAACGGCGACGAAACCGCTCTGCGATCCCCCGGTCGGCCACGCGGCGATTCCGCGGATGTCCTGGTTGCCAGGACCGCCGAGCTCGCCGTTGCCATCGGGGACCCGGGCCCACGCGGCCCCGTCGACCGACGCCCACACGGCGGCATCCGTGCCTCCGTCGCCGTCGGTCTGCCGACCCACGGCGACGACGCCGGCGAGCCCCGCAGCGACGGCCCCGGGCCGCGATCCGACGATGCCATCGAAGACGGCGCCCCCGGCCACCGGATCGGCGGTCTCGAGCGGTGACCAGTAGGCCGCCATGCCACCGATCTCCTTGGCTACACCGAGCTCGGACGCGGTGGCCCGATGCTGGTACGTACCGTAGATCACAGCAGCCAGCAGCAGGATCAGCCACGCGGGAGGACGCCAGTGCACATGACTCACGTCGGCCCGAACCAGGGAGACTTGAGTCAACCGACGGCGCCCACTCCGATCAGATGTGGAGCTCCTGGGCCCGGAGGTCGATCAAATCGGGGCCGCCGCCCGAGAGCAGCGTCCCGGCGAGCAGGGGGCGCCCGAGCAGGGCGTCGATCACGTCGGCCGGTTGGGGCTCCGCGAAGAAGTACCCCTGGCCCACGTCGCAGCCCAAGGTTCGTAGCTCGGCGACCTGGAAGGCGGTCTCGACACCTTCGGCCACCGCGGTGAGCCCGAGCGAATGGGCGAGACCGATGACTGCGGCCACGATGGCGGTGTCGTCGGACTCCCGCCCGAGACCGTCGACGAAGGTGCGATCGATCTTGAGCACGTCGACCGGGAAGCGCTTGAGATACACGAGCGACGAGTACCCGGTACCGAAGTCGTCGACGCCGAGGCGCACTCCGAGGTCGCGCAGCGACTCCAGTGTCTCGATGGTCGCCGCGGCGTCACCCATCAGGACGCTCTCGGTGATCTCCAGGCAGATCGAGCCGGGAGGGGCGCCGGTCTCGACGAGCGCGTCGGCCAACGCGTCGCGCAGCCCCGGATGGGAGAGCTGGCGAGCGGAGAGGTTCACCCACACGGCCGGCACTTCGTTGGGATGACCGTTCCCGGCGCCGGCCGTCCGCCACCGCTCGGCCTGGCGACACGCCTCGTGCAGCACCCAGGCACCGATGGGGACGATGAGCCCGGTCTCCTCGGCGACGGTGATGAAGTGCCCGGGCTTGAGGACTCCCCGATCGGCGTGCTTCCAACGCAACAAGGCCTCGATGCCGATGATCCTCCCGGTACGGAGATCGACCTCGGGCTGGTAGACGAGCTCGAACTCGCCGCGGGCCAAGGCCCGGTGCAGCGCGCTCTCCATCGAGAGCCGTTCGACGACGGAGTGGCGCACGCGCTCGTCGAACACCTCGTAGCGGGCTCGACCCCGCTCCTTGGCCCGGTACATCGCGGCGTCGGCGTCGCGCACGAGGGTCTCGGGGTCGACGTCGAGCACGGAGCTGAGCGCGATGCCGATGCTGGTGTTCACGAACACTTCCGAGCCGTGCAGATCGAAGGGCTCCGAGATGGCCTCCCCGATCCGTTCGGCGACGATCGTGGCCTGTTCCTCGTCGACGACGTCCTCGATCAGGACCGTGAACTCGTCACCCCCGAAGCGGGCCACGGTGTCGAGCGGGCGCACGACGGCCCGGAGACGCTGCGCGACCTCGTTGAGCAGATCGTCGCCCGCGCCGTGACCGAGGCTGTCGTTGACCACCTTGAACCGGTCGAGATCGAGGAAGAGCACGGCCACGCCGAGCGCCGAGCGCTGCGTCCGTTCGAGCGCATGCTCGAGCCGGTCGAGGAACAACGCGCGGTTGGGGAGCCCGGTCAGCGGATCGTGCAGCGCCTGGTGCTCGAGCCGTTCGGCGGCTTCGCGCTGCTCGGTCACGTCCATCACCTGGACCGTGGAATACAGCAGCTGGCCCTCGGCATCGCGCACCGCGGCCGCGGTGTGGATGGCCCACACCACCCGACCGTCGTCTCGAAGGTAGCGGGTCTCCGCCCGGTGCAGCGCCAAGCTCCCGTCGGCGATGGAGGCCAGAGCGTCGCCGATGACGGCCCGGTCGTCGGGATGCACGAGGTCGGCGGCCCGCGCTGCCAGGAGGCTGGTCTCGGTGTGACCGAGCATGTCGCCGAGCGCCTGGTTGACGCGGAGGAAGCTTCCGTCGGGGGCCACGAGCGCCATGCCGATCGGGGCGCCGTCGAACGCCGATCGGAAACGCTCCTCCGATTCCCGCAGCACCGCCTCGGAGTCGATGCGCTCGGAGATGTCGCGGACGTTGAGGACGTAGCCCTGGATGACGGTGTCGTCGAGCATGTTCGAGCTGATGACCTCGACCCAGTGGTAGAGCCCGTCGACGGCCCGGATCCGGACTCGCCGAGGCTCGCGCTCGTTCACCTCGGAGCCCAGAGCGCCCAGGCCCGCGACGACCTCGTCGAGATCGTCGGGATGCACGAACGACGAGACGGTCTGGCCGACCGGCGACTCCAGCTCGTAGCCCAGCATGCGGGTGACGGCCTGGCTCACGTACGTGACGAGACCCTCGGCCGAGACCACCGCGATGATGTCGACCGAGCTCCCCACCAGACCCGCGAAGCGTTGCTCGGCCCCTTCCAGCGCCGCCACGGCTCGCACCAGCCGCCTGCGGGCTCGGAGCACGAAGAACAGCACCAGGAACGCCAGCACGAGCACCGACTGCGACGCCAGGACGATCCGGGTCGTGGTCGCGCTCTTGGACCCGAGGGCGAGCAGCACCCCGCCGAGCGACGCCAAGGCACCGATCATCAGCGCGGCTCGGAACTCCCGATCCTGCCGTACGAGATCCTCACGATCGAGCGCCATCTTTCGTCACCCTAGAACCCCGGGAAGGGTCGATCGATACTTTCCCCTTGGGGCGCCTGGAATACCTCGCACGGTGACCGGACGGCTACGCGTTCGCCGGGCATTCGCGGGGCATTCGCGGGGCGTTCGCGGGCATTCGGCGGGCGTTCGCGGGCGTTCGCGGGGCGTTCGGCGATCCGCGGATG
>VFJJ01000178.1 GCA_009886115.1 Actinomycetota bacterium | reverse complement strand
TCCATCCGAGATCGCCCGTCCGCCGCCATCCGTCGGCGTCGGTCACGAACGTGTGGGGCCCGCGCACCGCGAGCTCGCCGATCCCGTCGCCATCAGGATGCTCGGCCCGCACCTCGACACCGCGCACCGGGCGCCCCACCGTCGCCAAGAGGTCGGGGCGTTCGCTGGCCGCCAGGAGGTGGTCGTCATGGGTGAGCACGGTGATGGGGCTCACCTCGGTCTGGCCGAAGATCTGCACGAACCTGGTGTCAGTCAGGGTGCGCAGCGCGGCGGTGAGCGTTGCCGGGTCGATGGGCGCTGCGCCGTACTGCAGCACCCGGGGTCGGGCGTCGCCCAGCGCTCCCTCGGCCAGCAACATGTCGATCATGGTGGGCACGAGCAACGTGTGCGTGACGCCGAGACGACCGCCTTCACGCCAGCCCTCGATGCTGAACCAGGCGCGCGGGATGATCGACGCGCCCCGTCCGAGCACGGTGTAGACCATTGTCACGCCACCGGTGTGGTGGAACGGCGAGGCCGAGCTGTACCGGTCGCCGGGCCCGATGGCCATGGCGTCGCCGTACACGTCGACCCGGGCCGCCAGCTCGCGATGGCGCATCAGCACGGCCTTGGGAGCGCCCGTCGTACCCGAGGTGTGGACGATGAGGGCCACGTCGTCGGGGCTGCACGCGACCTTCGGGATGTCGCCGGGCTCCGGCGGCGCTGCCAACACGTGCAGCTCGACCCCGGCAAGCTCAGCGGCCCTGCTCGCGATGGCGATCGACTCGGGAGTGGCAACGATGGATCGAGCGCCCAGCCCGCGAACCGCATGCGCCAGATCCGACGCCGGGAGCTTCGTGCCCAGCGGCGCCAACGCCCGTCCCGACAAGGTGGCCCCTACGGTCAAGGCGATCGCCGACGGCGATTCGTCGACCAGAGCCGGCACCGCCTCGCCCGCCCCGAAGCCCAACGACGACAACCATGCCGCGGCTCCGCCCGCCCGATGGAGGAGCTCGTCGCCCGACCAGACCTCGGTGGACGTGACGATCGCAGCATCGGCGGAGTGCAACCAGCGCTCCATGACGATGTCGTTCCAGGTCGTCACGATCTCGCTTTCAGTCCGACGGTTCCGGCCGAAACCGGGTCCCGGACAATACTTGACGTATTCGTCGAGTTCGTACCTGCCAGCCCCAACGCTTCGCGCCCCCTGCATCGCACGAACCGCTGTCGATGCCCACTCAGGAGTTGCCCCATGGTCTATGCGCCGACCCCCCACCTGCTGATCGAGACCGACGGTCCCGTCACGATCGTCACCATCAACAACCCCGAGATGCGCAACTCGCTGCTCGACGACATGCACGAAGGGCTCCAGGACATCTGGACCATGCTCGCCAACGACCGCTCCGTGCGGTCCGTCGTGCTGACGGGCGCCGGTAAGGCGTTCTGCGCCGGCGGGCACATCCCCGGCTTCATCCGCAGCTACGAAGACCCCGAGTGGCGCCGCATCTCGCTCCGGGGCGCGCGACGGCTCATGGACGCCATGGCCGAGTTCCCTAAGCCGGTCGTCGCCGCGGTCAACGGTCCGGCCGTCGGGCTCGGCTGCAGCATCGCCGTCACGTGCGACATCGTGCTCATCGCCGAGAGCGCGTGGATGGCCGACACGCACGTCAACATCGGCCTGGTGTGCGGCGACGGCGGCGCAGTCATGTGGCCCTTGATGATGAGCCTCCTCAAGGCCAAGGAGTACCTGCTGACCGGCAAGCGGATCCCGGCCGCCGTGGCCGTCGAACTGGGTCTCGCCAACCGGACGGTCCCCGATGCCGACCTCATGGCCGAGGCCATGAAACTTGCCCACGAGCTCGCAGCGCAGCCGCCCCAGGCGATCCAGGAGACCAAGCGGGCGCTGAACATGCACCTCCAGGCCGCCATCGCCATGGTCGCCCCGTTCGCCCTCTCGGCCGAGGCCGAGTCTTTCGCCACCGAAGACGTCAAGAACACCATCGCGACATTCAAGAAGGCCTGACCCTGGTCGGCCCCGACCGGCCCAGCGTGCCGGCCGCGCGGTTCGGCGGCAACCGGCCTGACCGCACCGGCGGCACGGTTCGGCGAACCCGAACCCCTCATGAGCCGCCACCTTTGCGCCGGTTACCCCCAGACTTAGACGGCGGTCAGCTCAATGCTCCGGCGTCGGATCGTCAGCAACGACTCGGGGTTAGGCTCGGCCGATGACGGAGGTACGGCTGGTTCGCTACGAGGTCGCCGACGGTGTGTGCACGCTGGTGCTCGACAATCCCGAGCGCAACAACGGCTGGAACCGCGACATGGAGCAGCAGTACTTCCAGCTCCTCGACCGGGCCGCGACCGACCAGGACGTACGGGCCATCGTTCTCACCGGCGTCGGGCGGTCGTTCTGCCCCGGCCTCGACTCCCGCCGTCTCGAAGACGCCGCCGGCCCTGTCGGCCTCCAGCTGGAAGGGCGTCGATCGCAGCACCACGCGCTGAGCATCCCGAAGCCCATGATCGCCGCGATCAACGGCGGCTGCGCAGGCATCGGCCTGGTGCAGGCGCTGGTGTGCGACGTGCGCTTCGCTGCCAAGGGCGCCAAGCTCTCGACGGCCTACGCCAAGCTCGGGATCCCAGCCGAGTACGGCCTGTCGTGGTTGTTGCCCCGCCTGATCGGCGTCGAGTGGGCGCTCGACCTCCTGCTCTCGGCTCGCCCGGTGGAAGCCGAGGAGGCGCAGCGGATCGGGCTCGTCACCCGGGTGTGTGAGGCTGACGAGCTGCTCGGCGCAGCGCAGGGTTACGCCCGTCTACTGGCCACGACGGCCTCACCCCGGTCGATGGCCGCCATCCGCCGGCAGGTCTGGGGCGACCTCAGCCGCGGCTACACCGAGGCCAACGCCGAGTGGCTCGCGGCGATGCGGCGAATGAACGACCCATCCAACCCCGATTTCGCGGAAGGGGTGGCCGCGTTGGTCGAGAAGCGACTCCCCCGCTTCGAGCCGCTCCCGGCGGGCTTCCCGCTCCCCGAGCTCCCGCCGTTCGTCCCGCAGTGACACGGGAGCCCTGAACGTGGACCCGCGCTACCCGCCCGAAGCCGAGACGTTCAGAGCCCGGGTCAAGGCGTTCCTCGCCGAGCACCTCCCACCCGATTGGCAGGGCATCGGCGCGCTGGCCCGCGACGACGCGTACGCCTTCACCGACCGGTGGCGCAAGACCCTGTACGAGAACGGGTTCCTGGGCCTGTCGTGGCCGAAGGAATATGGCGGCGCCGGGCTGTCGAAGCTGGAACAGGTGGTATTGGTCGAGGAGCTGGCGCGAGCCGGCGTTCCCGCCGTGGGTCCCAACGATGTCTTCAGCGTGAAGATGGTGGGTAACACACTGTTGCGCTGGGGCACCGAGGAGCAGAAGCAGCGCTTCCTGCCGCGGATACTTTCCGGTGAAGACCTGTGGTGCCAAGGGTATTCGGAACCCGATGCCGGCTCCGACCTGGCGTCGCTCAGCACCCGCGCCCGTCGCGAAGGTGACGACTGGGTGCTGCACGGGCAGAAGATCTGGCAGACCCGGGCCATGGAGTCGAACTGGATCTTCGTGCTCGCCCGCACCGATCCCGATGCCCCCAAGCACAAGGGAATCACCTTCTTGCTCGTACCGCTCGACCAGGCCGGAGTCGACATCCGCCCAATGGCCACCATGGGCGGCCAGAGGTCGTTCAACGCCGTGTTCTTCGACGGAGCCCGCACCGCGGCCGACAACGTCGTCGGGGAGGTCAACGGAGGCTGGGCTGTCGCGCAGACGGTGCTGGGCCTCGAACGGGGCGACGAGGCCGCGACCAACCCGGTGCTGTTCCGGGCCGAGCTCGATCGGCTCATCGCTCTGGCCCGCGAGCTCGGGCGCCTCGACGACCCTGTCATTCGCGACCGCTTGGCCGACGCCCACATCCGTGTCGAGACCATGCGCTTCCTGGGCTGTCGGATACTCACCGGCGTTCTGACGAGCGGCACCATCGGCCCCGAGGCCTCGATCTCCAAGCTGTACTGGTCGGAGTACCACCGTGACGTGACCCGTCTCGCCGTCGAGGTGCTCGGCGCCAAGGCTCTCGTCGTCGAGGGGCGCCCGCCGATGCGCGTGTACCGCGCCGACGATCCCGGAGCCCCCAACTCGTCGGCATCGTGGATCGGCGCCCTGTACAACGGCGTGGCCGACACCATCTATGCCGGCACCTCAGAGGTGCAGCGAACCATCCTCGGGGAGTCCGTCCTCGGCCTCCCTCGCGAGCCCCGTCCGTGACCGCCCGGCGTGAACCGCGTCAGTGAACCCGTCCGCGAATCCCGTCCGCGAAAGCACATGATGGCCGACCACAGGGTGCGCTGGATGTTCCACTCCACGGCGATGGTGGCCGACTACGTGGCCGCTCGCGACGCGCTGATCACCCTCTTCGGCCTCCGGGTCATGGAGGACACGGTGATGGAGGATCCGGGGGTCGGCCGCCGGGGAGGCATGTGCTGGCTGGGTGACGGCTCGATCGAGCTGGGCCAGCCCATCGTGCCCGGCGCCCCCGCCGACCGGTTCGTCACGAGCTTCGGCTCGGGTATGCACTCGCTGGGCATGCAGGTGCACTCGCTCGACGCCGCCCTCGAGCGTCATGTTGGCCTCGGCGTGCGCATCGGTGCCCGTCCGCAGCCCACGTTCGCATTCACCCACCCGCGCGACACGGCCGGGCTGCTCCTCGAGTTCGGCGACGACGAGCTCGACTTCGATCCCCGCTTCGGCGCGCCACTCCCCGACTTCGCCGCGCCACCGCTCATACCCGTCGATCGCATGGCGTGGGTGGGTGCCGTCGTCGCCGAACCTCCCGCTGCGGCGGCCCGCCTGGCCGAGGTCTTCGACACGACCGTCACCTTCGTCGACGCCACAGCCCGGCCCGGAGATCCCGTCGCCGGCGTTTCGGTCGGCGACTGCACGCTCGCCCTCTACCCGGTCGTCGACGGTCCCTCCTCCGTCGCCCTGTGGGGCGTCGAGCACCCCCGGCCCCGGGTGCATCTCCAGGCGCTTCACGTCACCGACCTCGGCTCGGCCCGAGCCGCCCTGGCCGGGGCCAACATCGCCCTCGTCCGGACCGACGATCACACGATCGTCATCGACCCCGCAGCCACCGGCTCCGTCGCCATCGCCCTCACCGACCGCCTCCTCCCCGGCGACCCTCGCGCCCGCCACTGAACGGTGCTGCACCGGTCGGTCAGTGGGCGAACGCGGGCGATCGCCGGACTATGACGGGCGGTGGCGGCCGAGGATGGTGATGGCCGAGACGGCAGTGGGGCCGCCGACGTTGTGGGCCAAGCCGACGCGGGCGCCGTCGACCTGGTTGGTGGCCTGGTCGCGGAGCTGCTCGAACAGCTCGACGCACTGAGCCACACCGGTGGCGCCCGGCGGATGGCCCTTCGACTTGAGGCCGCCACTGGGGTTCACGGGCAACGTGCCGCCGACGCTCGTGGCTTCGGCTTCGACGAGCTTGTAGGCGTCGAAGCGTTCGCAGAACCCGAGATCCTCGTAACTGATCAGCTCGACAGCGGTGAAGCAGTCGTGCACCTCGGCGACGTCGACGTCGCTCGGCGAGATACCGGCCATCGTGTACGCCGCCTTGGCCGCCTTCACCGTGGCCGGGAAGGTGGTGAGATCGGCCTTGTGCTGATGCATCACCCGGTCGAGGCCCATCCCCACGCCGTGAATCCACACGGGCCGGTCGGTGTAACGGTCGGCCAGGTGCTCGGCCACAAGCAGCATCGCCGCGGCTCCGTCGCTCTGGGGCGTGCAGTCGTAGAGCCCGAACGGCTCCACCACCATGGGCGCGGCCAGCACCTGCTCGACCGTGATCTTCACCTTCAACTGCGCCTTGGGATTGGTGAATCCATGGTTGTGGTTCTTGACGGCCACCATCGCCATGTGCTCACGGGTGGCCGGCGATTCGTACAGATATCGGGTGGCGTGCAGCGCGAAGTTCGCCGGCGCGACCAACCCGAGCGGGAAGTCCCAGGCCATGTCGCGGGTGTTACCCATCCAGTCCCAGAAGGTGCTGCGGGCCGACGTTTCGCGCACCTTGTCGGCTCCGACCACGAGCACCACGTCGTAGAACCCGCCGGCCACGGCGATGAACGCGTTGCGGACGGCGTCGTTGCCCGTGGCACAGGCGTTCTCGATGCGCGTCACCGGGATGTCGAGCAGGCCGCAGGAGTCGGCCAGGATTCCCGAGGCGAACCCGTCGGTTGACGTGAGCTCGCCGAACCAGGCCGCTTCGATCGCCGAACGGTCGAAACCCTTGTCGACCGACCGCACGGTCTCGCTCACCGCCATGGGCAACAGGTCCTTGATCCCCAACCCGAAGTGCTCGCCGAAGTCGGTCATCCCCGCTCCGACCACGGCCACCCGTCTGAGCGAGCTCATGCCCCGACCTCCACCGTCGTCTGGGGTTGGAAGGCGTACCCGTAATCGGGCACACCCGAGCGCACGGCGACCCGGCGCATGACCATCGTTCCGCGATCGCCGATCTGGGCGGCTCCGGGCTCGGCGTCGGTGACGTGCACCAGGGTCCGAACGCCACTCGTGCCCAGCTCGACCAGCGCCAGCGAGTAGGGCGTGGCGAGGCCGGGGACGGGTACGTGGATCGTGACCGCCGAGTACACCGTCGCCTGACGGGGCAAGGGTGTCAGCTCCTTCGGCAACTCCGATCCGCAGTCGATGCACCGGTAGCGGACGGGGAACGAGAGCCCGCCGCAGCAGGGGCAGCGGCCCGCGGCCAGACCCAGCTTGGCCGGAAACGCCCGGTCGTAGGCCGAGAGCGCGATCTTGATCTCGGCCGCCGAGCTCTCGGCCCGGACGGGCAGCGCCCGGGGTGCCGCCTCGTCGCGTTGCACCAGTCCCGCATCACCCGGGAAACTCGACACGGTGACCGTGCTGGCCGTGGCCTGGTCGAGCGCGAGCAGCGTTCCCGATTGGCCGGCTTCGAGCAGCGCCGCCAACGCGAACAGGGGCGCGCTCGCCCCGGTGGTGGGGAGGGCGGGAGCAGCTCCGCCGCTGAGCGAACGGGCATCGCGAGCGCTCACACCAGCGACCGCGACGGGTGGCGCCGACGACGCCGCGTGCAACCGCGCGACCGTCGAGCCCACTCCGAGATCGCGCAGGAGCCGAGGATCGTCGTACTCGTGTACATCGCCATCGTCGGAACGCGTGCGGATGGGCATCGAACGGTTCAGGCGCGCGTGATCGCTCAGCCTGACGGAACCGCCAGCCGGGCCAACAGCAGGGCCAGCAGCAGGTCCAGCAGCGGGGCCGTCGGCCGCACCGAGCACCACGGCCGCCGCGCCCGCCGGGGCCAGGTCGACCCCGATCACCAAGGCGGATCCGTGTCGGGCAACGAGCGCATCGACGGTGGCTGAGGCTCCGCCCAACTGCTCGGTGAGCCTCACCGTCAGGGGAAGGCCCAGCCCGGCCAGGATGGCCGCTGCATTGCCGCCTTCGAGGAGCGGGAAGTCGCGCGTGACCACGACGACCTCGTCGACCGTCTCGGCCGCCGCTCCGGCCAGCGCCCTGCGCCCCGCGGCCACAGCCATGGTGACCGCATCCTCGTCGGGTCCGGCGATGCGGGTCGTGCCGGCACCCCACGGTGGCAGGTAGGTGGCGATCGCTTTCACCGATGCCGCTGAGCCCCCTGAACCCCCTGAACCTGCTGAGCCCACGCTGCCCTCCGTCCGAAACGTTGCGCCGCTGGTCGGCAGCGCCTCTGGGCAGGGGATCCGCCCGCCCGAGCGCTGCCACAGCCAGGGCCCGAGCCTAAAGTTGGCGATGTCGTCAACTCGAACGGTGTGAGACGAGGACCGGGGATGGACCTGCGTTATCCGCCCGAGGCTGAACGCTTCCGAGAGCGTGTGAAGTCGTTCCTTGCCGAGCACCTTCCCTCTGATTGGGAGGGCATCGGCGCGCTCGACGGCGCCGAGGCCGACGAGTTCCTCTGGGCCTGGCGCCACAAGCTCCATGCGCGCCGGCTCCTCGGCGTCGCCTGGCCCACGGAGTACGGCGGCGGCGGGCTCACCAAGCTCGAGCATCTCGTGCTCGTCGAGGAGTGCGCCCGGGCCCGGGTGCCACTGGGCCCGGGGAGCGACACCGTCACGGTCAAGATGTTCGGCAACACCCTGGTGCGCTGGGGCACCGAGGAGCAGAAGCAGCGGATCCTGCCCCGCATCCTCGCCGGCGACGACGTCTGGTGTCAGGGGTACTCCGAGCCCGACGCCGGTTCCGATCTCGCCGGTCTGCGGCTCACGGCTCGCCGCGACGGCGACGAGTGGGTGCTCGACGGGCAGAAGATCTGGACGTCCTTCGCCACCAAGGCCACCTCGATCTTCGTCCTGGCCCGCACCGACCCCGACGCCTCCAAGAACCGCGGCATCAGCTTTCTCCTGTGCCCCATCGACACGCCGGGCGTCGAGGTGCGGCCGATCCGCATGCTGACGGGCCTCTCCGACTTCAGCGAGGTGTTCTTCCACGACGTGCGCATACCGGTCGGGAACATCGTCGGACGGGTCAACGAGGGCTGGACCGTCGCCAACAGCCTGCTGGCCCATGAGCGGGGCGAGGAAGCCGCGGTCAACCCGATCATGTTCCGCTTCGAGCTCGACCGGCTCGTGGCCTTGGCCCGCCAGCACGATCGCCTCGGCGATCCCGTCGTCCGTGACGGTCTGGCGTGGTGCCACATGAAGGTCGAGACCATGCGGTGCCTCGGATACCGCATCCTCACCGGGTACCTGCGCGACGGCGTGCTCGGCCCCGAGGCCTCCATCTCGAAGCTCTACTGGAGCGAGTACCACAAGGTGGCCGCCCGCCTGGCCATGCAGATACTGGGCCTGGCTGGTCTCGTGCGTGATGGCGGTCGCCGGCCACCCCGGGCGTTCCGCACCGACGACCCCGGCGCCCCCAACTCCACGAACTCCTGGATCGACATCTTCATGCTCAACTCCATGAGCGGCACGGTCTACGCCGGAACGTCGGAAGTGCAACGCAACATCATCGGCGAGTCGATCCTGGGTCTGCCCCGCGAGCCCAGGTGATCGAGGGCTCGGGAACGCACCGCCGCTCCACGATTGTTGACGCGCTGCGCGAGTTCGTAATCTGCGCCACATGACTCCGCAGCCCTGGTCGACGATCCCCGCGCTCATCGATCACGTCGCCGCGGCGTTCCCTCACAACGAGGCGCTCGTCCAGGACGACGTGCGCCTCACGTTCACCCAGCTGCGCGAGCGGGTTCACGTGGCCACGCGGGCGCTCATGGCCCGTGGGATCGGGCCCGGCGACATGGTCTCGGTCTGGGCGCCCAACGTGTGGGAGTGGGTCGTCGCCGGTCTCGCCATCCACTGCTCGGGTGCCACGCTGGTTCCCGTCAACACCCGCTTCAAGGGCCGGGAGGCCGAGCACATCCTGCGCACCAGTCGAGCCCGCCTGCTGTTCACGATGGACGAGTTCCTCGGCGTCGACTATCTCACGATGCTGGCGAAGGTCGGCCCCATCGAGACGCTCGAGGAGATCGTCGTCCTCCGAGGCGCCGCACCCGAAGGCACCACGTCGTTCGAGCGCTTCCTCGACCGGGCCGGCGAGGTCGACGAAACGGCCCGAGCCGCTCGCGGCGCCGCGGTCGCCGACGACGACACCTGCCACGTCTTGTTCACCTCGGGGACCACCGGAACTCCCAAGGGCGCCATGCTGAGCCACGGCGCCGTCTGCAGGGCATACAACGAGTTCTGCGACGCCGTCGATCTCCAGCCCGGTGACCGGTACCTCGTGGTCCTGCCGTTCTTCCACTCGTTCGGGCTCAACGCCGGCATCTTGTGCTGCCTCATGCGCGGCGCGACGATCATCCCGCGGACGGCGTTCGACGTCGACGAAGCGCTGACGCTCATCCGCACCGAACGCATCACCCACATGCCCGGGGCCCCGACCGTCTTCTTCGCGATCCTCGATCGTCCCGACCTCGCCCAGCTCGGCCTGTCGTCATTGCGAGTGGTGATCATCGGAGCCGCGGCCATCCCCATCGAGCTCGTTCGCGAGCTTCGGGCCCAGCTCGGGGTCGCGGTCGTGACCGGCTTCGGGATCACCGAGTCGTCGGGCATCGTCACCATGGCCCGTTTCGACGATGACCCCGAGATCGTGGCCACCACGGCCGGACGCCCGCTGCCGGGCATCTCGGTGCGGGTCGTCGACGACGATGGAATCGATGTCGCTCGCGGCATCACCGGCGAGGTGCTCGTCGGCGGCTACTCGATCATGAAGGGTTACCTCTCCAACCCCGAGCAGACCGCCACGACCGTCGACGCCGACGGCTGGCTCCACACGGGTGACATCGGCATGCTGCGCGACGACGACGCTCTCGTCATCACCGACCGTAAGAAGGACATGTTCGTGGTAGGCGGCTTCAACGCCTATCCGGCCGAGATCGAGAACGTGATGACGTCGCACCCGGCGATCAGCCAGGTGGCGGTGATCGGCGTTCCCGATGAGCGCATGGGTGAGGTGGGCATGGCGTTCGTCATCAAGCGGACGGGCGACACCACCACGACCGACGAGATCGTGGCGTGGTGTCGCGAGAACATGGCCAACTACAAGGTGCCCCGATCCATCGAGCTCGTCGACGCCTTGCCGTTGAACGCCAGCGGCAAGGTCCTCAAGTACGAGCTGCGCGATCGCGTCGCGAAGTCGATCGGATACTCGACATGACCGGACGGCTCGATGGCAAGGTCGCTCTCATCTCGGGTTCGGCCCGGGGCATGGGCGCCGAGGAGGCGCGGCTCTTCGTTCGCGAAGGTGCGCGCGTCGTGGTCTCCGATGTGCTCGACGATCTCGGCGCTCAGACGGCCGAATCGCTGGGCGACCGAGGCGCCTACGTCCATCTCGACGTGACCGACGAGGAGCAGTGGCACGCCGCGGTGAGCCTCGCCGAGGAGCGCTTCGGCCGTCTCGACGTTCTCGTCAACAACGCCGGGATCGGCGTGTCACCGCATCCGATGCTCACGACATCGCGCCACGACCACGACCGCCAGATCGATGTTCACCTCAACGGCACGTGGCACGGGATCCGAGCCGCGGTGCCCGCCATGGGACGAGCCGGCGGTGGGTCGATCGTCAACATCTCATCGATCGACGGGATCGCCGGGGTGGCCGGCATGGCCAGCTACACGGCGAGCAAGTTCGCGGTCACCGGTATCACGAAGTCGGCGGCGCTCGAGCTCGGGGCTCGGGGGATCAGGGTCAACTCGGTGCATCCCGGGATCATCGCCTCGACCATGCTCGACGCCGCCAGCCCCGAGGTGATGGCCCGTCTCCACCGGTACACGGCCGTGCAACCCATCGCCCGCATGGGACTTCCGATCGAGGTGGCCAACGTGGTGCTGTTCCTCGCCAGCGACGAGTCGTCGTACGTCACGGGTACCGGGATCGTCGTCGACGGCGGCCACCTCGCCGGCCCCACCCGCGAGCTCGAGCACTAACGACCGCTCCCGCACCGCCACCGCCACCACCGCGCGGTCCCCACCGCGCGGTCCCCTCCGCCCGCACGATCACGAGAGAGACATCCCATGGCCTTCATCGACCTTGACCAGATCCTGACCTCCCTCCAGGTCGAAAAGACCGGCGACGACACCTACACCGCACCCAACATCGACATGGAGTACTACCGCATCTTCGGCGGTCAGCTCCTCGCCCAGGTGATCGGCATCGCTGCCGCCGACACCGATAAGACGGTGAAGTCGATGCACGTGGTCTTCCCCCGCGAGGGTCTCACCGAGGAGCCGGTCGAGTTCCGCGTCGTCCGTCCCCATGATGGCCGGGCCTACTCCACCCGCACGCTCACCGCTGTGCAGAGCTCGGGCAAGCCGATCATGGTGGCGCAGGTCTCGTGTCACGCTCCCGAGGAGAGCGGGCTCGAGCACCAGGTACCCCAGCCCGCCGTCGGCCGTCCCGAAGACGCCGTGGCCACCGAGCTCGACATGCTTCCGATCGACGTGCGCGTCGTCGACGGCATCGACCTCTCCGACCCCGCCGTGCGCCCGCCCCGCTTCAACCTGTGGCTCCGGGTCCCCCGCCCGCTCGGCGACGACCAGGCGCACCACCAGGGGATCCTGGCGTTCGCGTCCGACCTCACGCTCATCGGTACCACGCTGTTGCCGATCGACGGTCTCAGCCAGGCCGACTCGCCCGGGCGCCTCCACACCGCGCCCGTGACGCACTCCATCTGGTTCCACCGGCCGCTGAGAATCGACGACTGGGTGCTCTTCGCCCAGGAGAGCCCGATATTGGCGGGGGCCCGCGGCTTCGGGACGGGTCACGCCTACGACGCGTCCGGCGCACTCGTGGCCTCGTTCGCCCAGGAGTCGATGATCCGCGAAGGCGGCCGCTGACGCAGTTCTGTGGGCTAAGCTTGGCCCATGAGATTGCACCTGGCGTTGGACGACGAGCTGGTGGCCGAGATCGATCGACGAGCCGGTGCTCGTCGGCGGAGCGCGTTCATAGCGGAGCTCGTTCGGCGTGGTCTCGACGACGAGCAGCGCTGGGACGACATCGAAGCGTCGCTCGGCCAGATCGCTGACGGAGGTCACGACTGGGACGACGATCCCGCGCTCTGGGTGAAGCAACAGCGCCACGTCGACGTTCGCCGAGCAGGCTGAACGTTGGGGCGATTGTTGTTGGACTCGAGCGTGATCATCGACGCTCTGCGAGGTCGTCCAGCCGCACGTCGTCTGGCAGGTCTCCGGCGGCTTGGGGTTGAACCATGGGTGTGCGTGATCTCGGTCGAGGAGATCTGGCGTGGCCTGCGCCCCAGTGAGGAGCCGGTCGCCCAGCGCTTGTTCCGGGGCCTCCGACTGGCCCCGCTCGGGGTGGCCGAGGGGATGCGGGCCGGTAGCTGGCGGCGTCAACTCGCCAGCCAGGGCCTCACCGTCCATCAGCCCGACTGCTTGATTGCCGCCGCCGCGGTGGGGATCGGGGCCGCCCTGGCAACGGCCAACGTGGCCGACTTCCCCATGCCGGAGCTCAGCGTGGAGCACTGGCCCATCGGTGAGTGAAGGGTGACCCGAAGCCGGGGCCGGCCACTCCGGCCTTCACCGCACCGTCACCCGTAGCGGGCGCGGAGCTCGTCCTTGCGGATCTTGAGCGTGGGATTGCGTGGGAGGGCGTCGATGATCTCGAGTTGCTCGGGGATCTTCTGGGCCATCAGCCCGGCCTCGCGACAGTGCTCCTGCATCTCCAGGAACGACATGGGATCCGAGCCGGGACGGGTCTCGACCACTGCGCACACCCGCTCGCCCCGTTCGGCATCGGCGAGGCCGATGACGGCCACGGCGCCCACCTTGGGATGGGTCTGCAACACGTCCTCGACCTCGCGAGCGGCGATGTTCTCGCCCTTGCGGATGATCATGTCCTTGGTGCGCCCGGTGAGCACGACATGGCCGTCGGGTCGGAGACAGCCCACGTCGCCGGTGCGGAACCAGCCGTCGGCCAGGAAGCTCTCACGGGTCAGCTCGGCGTCGAGATAGCCCTTCGACAGCATGGGTCCGCGCACCTGGATCTCGCCGACGACCTCGGTCGCCACCGGCAACCCGTCGGCTCCGGAGCAGATGCGGATCTCGCATCCCGGCACCGGCGCACCATCGGAGTTGGCAAGCTGCTCGTCGGTGTCACGAGCGTCACCGTTGGCCATCATCGGGCACTCGGTCATGCCGTAGCCATGCTGGATGCGCACGTCCAACTCCCGCTGCACCTGCCAGTAGAGATCGGGCGGCTTGGGCGCCCCCCCGCCTAGGAGCATCCGCAGGCTCGAAAGGATCGGCGTCGACGGGTCCTTGCGCTGCTCGTTCAGGAACGCAAGGTAGAACGCAGTGCTGCCTCCGGCCATGGTGACGCCATGGCGGCGGAACACCTCCAATGCCAGCTCGGGGACGAAGGCTTCGATCAGCACCATCGGAAGCGCCCGCGACAGGCTGATGATGAGCTGCAGCGGCCCTCCGATGTGGGCGATGGGGTAGCCCATCGACGTGACGTCGGACGGTGCCGGGTCGAGGGTGGCCACCGATCCCCATCCGCCGAAGAGCAGCGTCTGATCGGTGTGGCGAACCCCCTTGGGCTCGGAGGTGGTTCCCGAGGTGGAGTAGATCCAGCGGACGGTCGTGCCGTCAGCAGGCGGCGGAGGCAGGGTGGCCGGGTCGCCTTCGGGCAGCCCGTCGCCGAGCCCGTCATCGAGGTCCAGGAGCTGGGCCGCGCTCCCCGTCTGCGCCAGCACCTTGGTGGCCATCGCCTCGTAGTCGAACCCTCGCCACGACCCGAGCACGATCAGCCACTCGGCCTCGGTCTGGCGCACGAGCGCCGCGACCTCGCGCTCGCGGTACAAGTGGATCACCGGGTTCTGGACGGCCCCGAGCCGAGCCAGGGCCAGCATCAACACGGCGGTCTCGATCCGAGTCGGGAGCTGCCAGCTCACACGTGTTCCGGGCCCGATGCCAAGGCGCATGAGGCCGGCGGCGACCCGCTCGCTCCAGACGACCCACTCGCCGAAGGTGAACGAGCGATCGCTCTCGTCGATGAGGGCCGGTCGGTCGCCCGAGAGCTCGGCCCGCCGCGAGAGGAGCTCCCAGAAGGTGGTGCAGGTTCGCGGATCGATAGGGGTGGAGCCGGTGCCGGTCATGGGGCATGACACCATCGAGCTGACACACTCGTCAAGTAGCGTGCGGCGAACGGCGACCGAAGGGGAAACGGTGGATCTGGGATTCTCGTCGATGAACACGGCCGAGGAGATCCGGCCCGACGCGCTCGCTCGTGCGTTGGAGGAGCGGGGCTTCGAGTCGCTGTGGATGGGAGAGCACACGCACATCCCGGTCGAGCAGCGCACCCCATACCCGGCCGGCGGTGAGCTCCCCGACCAGTACCGCCGGATGATGGATCCCTACGTGAGCCTGATGCTCGCGGCAACCGCCACCGCGGCGCTGAAGCTCGGCACGGCCGTCGCACTGCCGCTCGAGCACGATGTGCTGGCCTTGGCCAAGACCGTCGCCACCCTCGATCGCCTGTGCGGCGGGCGCTTCGAGTTTGGCGTGGGCGTGGGCTGGAACGTCGAGGAGCTCGCCAACCATCGGCCGGTCCCCTGGGCGCAGCGCTACCGGGCGTTGAACGAGTGCGTTGGTGCCCTACGCCGGCTCTGGAGCGACGACCACTCCGAGTACCACGGCGAGTACTACGACTTCGATCCCATCTGGTCGCTGCCCAAGCCTCTGCAACGGCCCCATCCGGCGGTCCACTACGGCGTGGGCGGCCGCTTGGGAACCGTGCACACCGTGGCCAACGCCGACGGTTGGATGCCGATGGACGTCGCGCTCGGCGATGCCGCCGGCGTGGGCAGGAAGATCGGGAAGTTCCGCGCCGCAGCCTCTGAGGCCGGACGCGACCCGGCCGTGATCCCGATCACCCTGGTCGCCTTCGGCGATCCCACGGCCGAGACCCTGGCGTTGTATCGCAGCTACGACGTCGAACGGGTGGTGCTCGGCGGGAGCCGACAGGGCTGGGACGACCCGTCGACCACGATGCCGTTCCTCGACCGGTACGCCCCGCTCGTCGCCGAGCTTCGCTGAGGAACGGGATCGTCGTGCGGTACTGGCTGAACGCAGGATTCATCGAGCTCGAGCAGCTCGTCCCCGTCGCCCGGGCCGCCGAGGCCCACGTGTTCGATGGGATCGCGCTTCCCGATCACCTCGTACACCGGCCGATGTCGCCTCGCGCTATCCCTACAGCGGCGACGGTGAGACCACCTGGGATCCCGACAGCGTCTGGCCCGACGTGTGGATCGCCATCGCGTCGATGGCCCAGGCGACCGAACGCATCACCTTCTCGACCGGCGTGCACATCGCGCCGTTGCGCGATCCCTTCAGCCTGGCCAAGGCCATCGGCACCGTCGCCATCCTGTCGGGTTCGCGGCTGGTGTGCGGCTTCGGGACGGGCTGGATGAAGGAGGAGTTCGACCTCCTGGGCGTCGACTTCGCCTCGCGAGG
>VFJJ01000037.1 GCA_009886115.1 Actinomycetota bacterium | reverse complement strand
GTGCGTTTTTGCAACTCGGTGCACCACCACTTGGCCTGCGCGGCTTCCTCGGGCGTGAGCTCGTCGGCGTTGAGGGCCATCACGCAGCGATCGACGTAGGTCTGCGCGATGTCGACCTCGGTGGCGATCTCGGCCATCACGAAGCGGGAGTTCTGGAACGACCCGATCTTCTGGCCGAACGCCGTCCGCTCCTTCACATAGCTGAGCGTCCACTCGAAGGCGGCCCGGCTGGCGGCGACAGCCTGGACCGCGATCGACAGTCGCTCCTGGGGCAGCTTGGTGACCAGGGAGGTGAAGCCCGAGCCCTCGTTGCCGAGCCGGTTCTCGACCGGTACCGACACGTCTGTGAAGAAGAGCTCGGCGGTGTCTTGCGCGTGGAGGCCGAGTTTCTCAAGATTACGGCCGCGCTCGAACCCGTCCATATCGCGTTCAACAACGAGCAGCGACATTCCTTTGTGGCGCAGCGTGGGATCGGTCTTGACTGCGGTGACGACGAGATCGGCATTGATGCCATTGGTGATGAATGTCTTGGCACCGTTGACGATGTAGTGGTCGCCGTCGCGGATGGCGCTCGTCGACATCGACGCCAGGTCGGAACCGATGGCCGGCTCGGTCATGGCGATGGCGGTGATGAGCTCGCCCGACGCGATGCCTGGCAACCAGCGCTGCTGCTGCTCGTCGGTGGCGAGGGTCAAGAAGTAGGGCAGGCAGATGTCGTTGTGCAAGGTGATGCCGATGCCCGAGGCCCCGACGCCCGAGAGCTGGATCTCCTCGCTGATCACCAGGTTGTAGCGGAAGTCGAGCGTGCCGCCACCGCCGTGCTCCTCGGGGATGGCCATCCCGAGGAAGCCGTGGGTGCCGGCCGCGAGGAACACCTCGCGGGGGACGATCCCGGCCCGCTCCCACTCGTCGATGTGGGGAACCATCTCCTTGTCGAGAAAGCGCCGGAAGCTGGACCGGAACTGCACGTGCTCGTCGTCGAAGAGGCTGCGCTGCATCGTTCAACCTTCGCCGTGTTTCCTGACGTCTGTGTCAGTGATCACTGTACCGGAGCGGTTGGTAGCGTCGGACCTGGGATGAAGACCGACTGGAACCCCGTGCTCGGCGGCGAGCTGGTCAAGCCCTACTGGCAGGAGCTGCAAGCGTTCGTCGCCGCCGAGCGCGCTCGGGCCAGCGTGTTCCCTCCCGCCGAGGAGGTCTTCTCGGCGCTGCACCTCACGCCGTACGCCCAGACCAAAGTGCTGATCCTCGGCCAGGACCCCTACCACGGCCCCGGCCAGGCCCATGGGCTCTGCTTCTCGGTGCGCCCGGGAGTGACGCCGCCGCCCTCGCTCGTGAACGTCTTCGCCGAGCTCGAGGCCGATCTCGGCGTCGCGTCCCCCGGCCACGGCAACCTCGAGTGCTGGGCCCGCCAGGGCGTGCTGCTGCTGAACGCCGTTCTGACCGTGCGGGCCCACCAGGCGGCGTCACACCAGGGCCAGGGCTGGGAGACGTTCACCGACGAGGTCATCAGGGTCGTCGCCGCCAAAACCGAGCCGGTCGTGTTCATCCTCTGGGGCGGTTACGCCCGGCGCAAGAAGGCCCTCATCGACACCGACCGCCACACGGTGATCGAGTCTGCGCATCCGTCGCCGTTGTCGGCTCGCAACGGGTTCTTCGGTAGCCGGCCGTTCTCGCGGGCCAACGAGGCGCTCGTGGCTGCCGGTCGGGAGCCCGTCGACTGGCGCATCCCCCTTGAGCCCGGTTCGGCCGTTTCGGAGGTCGGTCCCGAGGCGGGGAAACGAGCGTCGAAGCCGTAAGGTAGGCGGGTCACGATTCCCACCGTCCTCGCTGCTGGCCTCGATCGTGCCGGCGGCTCATCTCCACGACGGACCGGTGGCTGCGAGGAGTTTTCATGGGTACGCAACGCACGACGTTCGAGAAGCTGCAACGCGAACGAGCCAAGAAGGCCAAGGCCGCCGCCAAGCGCGAGAAGCGCCAGGACAAGGGCGACGACGACGCGCCCGAGTCGGACGAGCCGGTGAGCCACAGCGGCGCCACGATGGCCGATCTCCTGGTCGAGATGAAGACCCTGCACCAGGAGTTCGACGACAAGGTGATCAGCTTCGAGGTGTTCGAGGAGCGCAAGGAAGCCCTCATCTCGCAGCTCGCCAGCCTGCCCCTGGCCTAGCGGTTCCGCCGCGGCTGCCTGCCCGTTCTTTGCGTCCAGGCCCACTCCTGAAGCGGTCGTAGACACAAAGAACGGCCGGTGCGGGGTCGGTGGGTCGACGGGGCTCGCTCGTCAGGCGGCGGCGGGGCGGCCGGCTTGGGGCTTGTCGGGGGCGTACTCGACGCGGCCCTCTGCCGTGATCCGCACCGGGATCGTCGTCAACCCGACGGCCGATCCGCTCACAACGTCGCCGTTGAGAGAGTACGTGGCTCCCGTGCAGTCGTTGACGAACACCGCCGCCCCGGGCCGGTCGGGGTCGGCGACGGTGCCGGTCGCAACGGGGCTCCCGAAGGGGATGGGCTTCGAGGCACCCACGGGCAGGATGTAGCACGTGCCCGCCAGGTTGGCGTCCGAGTTGAGCACACCGACCAGCGTGTCGTCATCGATGCGGGCGACCAGCCACGGTCCCGAGTACTCACCGGCGGTGCGCCACGACCCGACGGGCAGCTCGTCGAGGTCGAAGCCGGCGTCCTGCCAGTTGGGGCCGGACCCAGGGAGTGCGACCACCGGGGTAGCTGCGGTCGTCGCAGTTTGTTGGGCGTCGGCACTCGGATCGTTCCTGAGGTAGTTCTCGACGGTTTTGGCGCTGGCCACCACCTCGTCCCATTCGTCGGGGTCAAGGGACCGCACGCTGTCGGCCACGGCGAGAACCTCGGTCTCGTCCAGCTGGTAGGCGAAGATGGTGATCCGCACACCGTCGGCGGCGAGCCAGGAGATCGCTGTGGATCCGTCGGACGAGCGGAACAGCTGCGCCTGGGCCCCGTCGGCCAGGATCACCGGCTCGGCGGCCCAGCGGATCTCGAATCCCGCCCAAGCCGGACTCACGTACGCCTCGACACTGAGCTGACGCATCACGTCGTCGTCGCGGTACGACAACGCAACCTGTGGTCCAGCGGATTCGATCTGAGAGACCACCTGTGACCAGCCGACCGGAAGCCCTTCGAGAGCGACACCCCGTCGACCGGGCTCGACAATGGCCGAGGCCGCGATCGCCAGGAGATCGGCACGCGTGAAGTCGATCGTGAAGAACCGGATGACTGCATCGGGCCGCTCAACATCTAGCTGCAGTGCCCCACTTGCCGAGGTTACGAGCCAAGCGGGATGGCCGCCCACGGTGAGCTCCTCCCCATACTCGTAGAAGTCAACGTCCGGTGGAGGCGTGGTCGAGACGAGCAGGCCGGGGTGGGCAAGGTCGGCCGTCTCGGGGGCGAAGACCTGTACCCAGGTGTCGTCGACAGGCTCGATGGTGGCCGAGCCCTGGTACATCACCGACTGGAGGGTGAGGTCGTCGGGCACGAATGTGGGGGCGTAGCGGCCCACGGTGGCGGCGGCCTGCTCCTCGGGGGTGGGGGGCTCGTTGGTGCCGAGCTCGATCTCGTTGTCGCCGCCGAAGACACCCGTTCCCACGGCGATGCCGGCGGTGATGGCGACCGCGCCGGTGACCGCGGCGATGGCGAAGCGGCGGGTATTGCGGACGCGCTCGGCCTTGCGCCGCAACGCCGAGTAGGGAGCCAGGCGGACGGTGCTCGTCGGAGCGAGCGAGTCGACCCGGTGAGCGACGGCCTCAGCCAGTCGGAGGCCGAGCTGGCCGTAGGCGCCGGCCGAGCCTGAGGCGGGGGAGCTGTCGGAGGGGTCGGGGGTGTCGGTGAACGTGGGGAGGTTCATCGGGTGATCACCTTTCTGAGATCGGCGATGCCTCGGGCGACGAGGCTGCGAGCGGTGCCGGGACGAACGCCGAGCATCTCGGCGATCTCTGTCTCGGGCAGGTCGAGGTAGAAGTGCAACACGAGGGCGATGCGCCGTCGGGGGCTGAGGGTGGCCAGCGCGTCGAGCAGCTCGTCGCGCCGGGGCCCGTGCTGGGCCGGGAGCTCGGGCCGATCGGGCCCGCTCGGGGCGCGGCGGCGCACGAGCGACCGGTGGCGGAGCTCGTTCCGGCAGCCGTTCACGACCGCCACGCGCAGGTAGCCGCCGGGGTTGGCGAGGGAGTCCCAGCGCCGCAGGGCCCGCACCACCGCGTCCTGCACGATCTCCTCGGCCCGCTCGCGCGAGTCGACGAGCGAGACGGCGAGCCTTACCAGGCCCACGTACTCGGTCTCGTAGACGGTCTGCGGGTCGAGCGCCCGGGCCACCGTCGGCGCCGCCGATGCCCACTCCGATGGCAGGGACATGGCCATGGCGATCGCTGCGTCGTCTGTCATACCCCCTCCGACACCCGAGACTACGGAGATGCTGCACCCCCGCCCCGATCACCCATGTTCTTTGTGCGCAGGGCCGCGCCTGGCGCGGTCTCGGCCACAAAGAACGGGAACCGCTGGCCCGGTCGGCCCCGCCGGCGCTCATCAGGGGGTCGTAAGGTCGCGAGATGCTCGTCACGCAGGAACCGCATCTCCGGGCGTTCTGGTACGCGGTGTGCTTCCTCGACGATCTGGCCGACGGGCCGCTCGCCCGACGCCTGCTCGGTGTCGATGTGGTCGTCTGGAGCCCATCGCCCGGAGCGGCGAGCGCGGCGCACGATCGGTGCCCGCACCGTTCGGCCCGGCTGTCTGGCGGAACGACCGTCGACGGATGTCTCGTGTGCCCGTACCACGGGTGGCGCTACGGGCCCGATGGCGCCGCGGTGTTCATCCCGCAGCTCGAACCCGGAGCACCCGTCCCGGCCAAGGCCCGCTTGGGATCGCTGCACTGCGACGTGCGCTACGGCATGGTCTGGGTGGCGTTCGAAGAACCCGTCCGGCCGATTCCCGAGGTCGAGGTCTGGAGCGTGCCCGGCCTTCGATACATCCGCGAGTTCGACGAGGTCTGGGCGGCCGCGGCTCCCCGCTTGCTCGACAACAGCTTCGACCAGGCGCACTTCGCGTTCGTCCACACCGGGACCTTCGGGCCGGCGCAGGCCGCAGTGCCCGTCCCCGACCTGGAGCGCACGGCCGACGGGTTCCGCATCTCCTACGAGGTGGAGGTGGCCAACGCACCCGGGCTCGCGCACGTGACCGGCTCGGCCCCCGAGGCCGCCACGACCCGGCGAATCAACACGACCACGTTCCATGCGCCGTTCTTCCGGGTGCTCGACAACACGTACCCGAGCGGGGTACGCCATGCGATCGTGATGGCTGCAACACCCGTCGACGACACGCACCTGCGGCTCATTCAGGTGAGCTTGCGCTCCGACACCGAGGCCGATGTGGCCGCGGCCGACGTGGTCGCGTTCGACCGGCGCGTCACCATGGAGGACAAGGGGCTGCTGGAGCAGACCTGGCCCGACTACGAGCTCGACCTCGCGGCGTTGGTGCACCTGAAGATCGACCGTCCGACGGTTGAGCTGCGCCGGGTGCTGGCCGACATCTGCGCCGGAGGATGGGCCCACCCCCTACCCGACTCCGAGCACCTGTGAGTACACAGGGTTCTGGCCCCGACTTCTCACAGGTGCTCGACCCGGGCCCGGCGTCGGCGGCCGGAGTCGCCGACGTGATCGTGGTCGGCGCCGGGCACAACGGGTTGGTGTGCGCCGCGTACCTGGCCCGGTCCGGGCTCGACGTGTTGGTGCTGGAAGCTCGCGACACCGTGGGCGGGTGCGCTTCGACGGTCGACGCGGTGGGAGCCCGGGTCAACATCTGCAACTGCGACCACATCTTCGTGCGGGCCACCGCGATCGCCGACGAGCTCTCGCTCGCCGATCACGGCTTGCGGTATCTCGATCTCGACCCGGCCCAGCTGGCGATCGGTTGGGACGACGACCAGGCGCCGTGGCTGCACTTCAGCTCGGCCGAACGCACCATCGACGGCCTCCGCCGTACGCATCCGTCCCAGGTCGACGGGTACCGGCGGTACCTGGCCGCGGCCACGCCGGTGGCCCGTCTGCTCATCGAGATGGCCGCCGCCGCACCTTCGCCGCGCAGCGCGCTCCACACGGTGGCCTCGGCTCGTGGCGCGGGAGTCGCGGCGCTGTTGCGGTGGAGTCGGCGGTCGGTGGGCGACGTGCTGCGCTCGTTCTTCACCGACGAGGCGATCATGGCCCCCGCCTTCGCCACCGGGCCCGCCGTGTGGGGCTGTTCCCCCGAGACGCCGGGGACGGGCTTGGGGGCGCTGGGGTTCGCGCTCAAGCATCTGGTGACCCCGGGGCGCCCGGTCGGCGGCAGCGGCGCGCTTCCGGCCGCGTTGCGTTCAGCCTTCGAGGCCATGGGCGGAACGGTTCGCTGCGGCGCGCCGGTCGAGCGTCTGCTCGTGGAGCGCGGAGCAGTCACCGGTGCCATCCTCTGCTCGGGCGAGACCCTTCGGGCCCGTGCGGTCGTGGCGGCATGCGATCCCCGGGGGGTGCTCGTCGACTGGTTGGGCGCTGCCCCCCCGACCGGGGCCGACAGCCTCCAGCGACGATGGCGTGCGGCGCCCGTCAACGACGGCTACGAGTCGAAGATCGACGCCTTGGTCATGCGCCCACCGGTCTACCGGGATGTTGACGACACGATCCTCGACCTGCTCGACGGCGCCGATCCCCTCGTGCCCACGGTGATCATCGCGCCACCACTGGCCGAGGCCCATCGTGCCCACGAGCTCATGGCCCGGGGACGGGTGGCGGAGCGTCCGATGCTCTTCGCCAACGTGCCGTCGGTGCTCGATCCCAGCCTGCAGGTCGAGGGGCGCCACGTGTTCAGCCTCGAGGTGCTGTACACGCCGTACGCGCTCGACGGCGGCTGGACCGGGTCGGCCGAGCCGCGCCGGTGGCTCGAGCGGTACGCCGAGCTCGTCGAGCCGGGTTTCCTCGACAACATCGTCGACTGGCGAGTGATGGACCCGCCGGCATATGAGTCCGAATTCCGCATGGCCCGCGGTTATGCCCCGAGCTTCGCTGGCGGTCCACTCGCTGCCATGCTGGGTAAGGACAAGGAGCTGACGCGCTACGAGACGCCGGTTGCCGGGCTCTTCCTGACTGGCGCCGCCACGTTCCCCGGAGCCGGTATCTGGGGCGCTTCGGGCCGCAACGCCGCCGCCGTGGTGGTCGCGCGCCTCGATCGTCCCCGCCGCGTCGTGCGGCGACTCGGCCGCCCCGGCGGTCGTCGCACCGAGCGGCCGGATGTCTGAACGGCTGGATGCCTGAGCGGGCGTTGGCCGAGCGGCGGCGGCTCAGCGGTCGAAGAGCGGCTTGACCTGTTCCATGTAGCGGGCCATCTGCTCCTCGGCCCGTTCGTAGGTCTCGCCTGGGAACTGCGGGAACACCGTGAGCTGCTCCATGCCGCCGAGCATGTCGCGGTAGTAGGCGAGCCCCTCGGCGACCTCCTCGGGACTTCCGATGACCCACACCTTCTGGTCGACCGACTCCTCGAGGGTGGGGATGAGCCCGCTGGGCGACGGCTTGCCGTCGGGACCCATGTAGCCCTTCGACCAGCCGTAGGGGCCGAGGAACTTCCAGAACTCGTCGTGGCCGGTGCGGGCGTCGGCCCAGGCCTGCTCGTGGGTGTCGGCGACGCAGATGTTGAGCACCATCTGGCGCTTCTCACCGGGCCGCAGCGTCGTGCCGTGGGTGTTCTCGTAGACCTCCTGGAACCGGTCCCAGCGTTGCTTGGCGTACTGGTGGTTCAGGAGCCAGAACACGCCGCCGAAGCCCCGCTTGGGAACCTGCTCGAGCGAGGGGGGCGACGTGATCGGCTGCCAGACCTCGTACGGGTACAGGGGCCGGGGGACGAGCGTCAGCTCCTGCACGGAGCCGCCCCGGTCGGGGATCCCCGGCGGCGGGAAGTCGTAGTGCTTGCCGTGATAGCTGAACGTCTCGTTCTCGTAGGCGAGCAGGATGACGTCCATGATCTCGTCCATCTGCTCGCGGTTGATGCGGTCGGCGTCGGCCTTGTCGGGGTTGTCGAAGCTCCCGACGAGCGTGCCGAGGGGCTGGGCCTCGCGGGGCACCGTTCCCCGACCGACACCGAGCACGCCCCGCCCGCCCGAGAGGTTGTGCATCGTCGCCCAGTCTTCGGCGAAGCGCAGCGGATGCCACTGCGGCACGATGTGGAACATGGCGCCGATCCTGATGCGCTTGGTCCGCTCGGCGAGGACGGCCCCGATGAGCACCCCGTTGGGGATCACCTCGTAGCCCTCGTACTGGAAGTGGTGCTCGGTGAGCCAGTAGGTGTCGAAGCCGACCTTCTCGGCGTGCACGCCCATGTCGAGCATGCGCAGGGTCGCGTGCCACATCTCTTTCTGGGTGTAGCGACGGTCGGTGGGCGCAGGCGGGCCGGCGCCGGCGTCACTCATCTCGACAGCTCCGAACAAGAACACTCCGTGTTGCACGTCGGCCTCCTCGATCTCGGGATCGGCAGCGTGTCCGGACGGAGCCTTCGTCGGTCGGCCGGTGGGTGCACCGCCGTGCTCGAGCGAAGTCTACGGGGGTGCGCGACACTCGTCTCGTGCTGGACGACACCGTTCCCGGGCAACCGCTCGTCACCGTCGAGTGGCTCGCCGACCAACTCGCGTCGGGTGATCGCGATCTCGTGGTTCTCGATTGCCGGTGGTATCTCAGACCGTTCGACGAGCGTGACGGCGAAGCCGAGTACCGAGCCGGGCACATTCCCGGCGCTCGATATCTGGCGTGGGACCGTGAGATCGCCGACCCGGCCCGAGGATCGCTCAACATGCTGGCCGACGGCGATCGTTTCTCCGAAGCCATGGGGCGACTGGGGATCGGCGACTCCACGATGGTCGTCACCTACGATGATCATCACGTTCCGGTCGCCGCGCGGGTGTGGTGGGCGCTCCAGGTCTACGGACACGAGGCGGCCGCCGTGCTCGACGGTGGGATCACCCGCTGGCGGGCAGAGGGACACCGGGTGGCTTCGGGCGCACCGCCTGCGGCGTGCGACCCCCCTGCTCGCTTCACGGCCCGGTTCGACCGATCGCTCTACGCCACCAAGGCCGACGTGGTCTCGGTGGTCGCAGCACCGGCGCCGATTGCCGCGGCCGGTGATGTGGCACATCCTCGACCCGCCGCTTCAGAGGCAGATCCTGCTCGCGGCGAATCGGACAGCACCGCCGATTCTGCGGAAGAATCGACGCGCGGCGAGTGCAGCCCGGTCCGGATCGTGGACGCCCGGATGGGCGTCGCCTACGCCGCTGCCTCGGGTCACATCCCAGGCTCGGTGCGGGTGACCGGCCTGGGCTTCCTGGTCGACGGCGAGCGGTGGATGACCCCCGAGCAGTGCCGGGCCCGGATCCTCGAGGCCGATCCGACGCTGGCCGACGCCACGCGTACGATCTTGACGTGCGGAGGCGGTGTCGCGGCCACGGGCGCGCTCTTGGCTTTCAAGATGGCCGGCGTGGGCGGCGAGCTGTCGGTCTACGACGGATCGTGGTCCGAGTGGGATACCGATCCCGACACGCCGAAGGAGCGGCACTGATGGCTCGCGTCACAGGGCCCCGGGGCCGGGTCGTCGTGGTGACCGGTGGCGGTGGGGCTATCGGTTCGGCCGTCCGGCGGCGCTTCGCCGCGCTCGGAGACGAAGTGGTCGGCCTCGACCTGGTGTGCGTAGAGCCCGCCCAACTCGAGCTCGGAGCAGGGCCAGCCGGTGCACCGGCACCGCAGGATGGCGCCTCGGCTGCCGACGCGGGAACCGTCACGATCTGCGATGTTCGCGACGAATCGGCGGTCGAATCGGCGTTCGGGGCCGTCAGGGAGCGCCACGGCGATCCCACGGTCCTCGTCCACTGCGCCGGGATCACCGGCCGGGGAAACCTGCTCGACGAATCTCCCGACGACTGGCGGCGCATCCTCGACGTGAACCTCACCTCGGCCTACCTCGTCGCGCGCGCAGCCATCCCCGGGATGCGCAGGCAGGGTGACGGCCGCATCGTGCTCGTGGCCTCGGTCACCGGGCGCTTCGGTGGCTCGGCGTTGTCGGGTCCTGCCTATGCGGCCAGCAAAGGCGGTCTGCTCGCCCTCTCGCGGTTCATCGCCCGAGAGCACGCGGCTGACGGCATCCGGTGCAATGCCGTGGCGCCCGGTCCGCACGACACGCCGATGTGGGAGGCCCTCGACCCGGAGCGGCGCCGGGGCATGCTCGCCATGCTCCCGGGAGGCGAGGCTGCGAACAGAGCCCCCGGCGAGCCCGCCGACCTCGCCGCGGCGATCGTCTTCCTGTGCTCCGACGAGGCCCGCTACATCACCGGCGCCACGCTCGACGTCAACGGCGGCCAGTGGATGGGCTGAATGCGCCTGGACCGAACCCGCGACGTGGCCGATCCTTCCTCCGCCTCGATTCTTCGCGATTTCGCGCAGCAGTTGTGCGAAATCGCGAAGAAAGCGCCGGGATCCCGTCTCAGAGGCCGGCGAGAGCGCTGGCGTCGGCTGCCGTCACCGTGGGACGAGGGTCACCACCGCGGGACGCACGTCGCCGGCGAGGGCTTCGATGGCCCACTCGGGGTCGGGGCCGAAGGTGTACCAGGCCAGCGGGAGCGCCAGGCCGGCCGCGGCGAACGGCGCGAGCTGCGCCACCACGTCCTCGACCGTTCCGGCAACGGCGAACGAATCGATGAGCGAATCGGCGACGACCGCCGCCCCGGCCGCAACCCCGCCGTCGGCGACGGCTCGACGGACTGCGGCCACCGCCTCGAGGTCGGCCCCCGACTCGTCGACCACGACCCCCTCGACCCGCCACAGGTAGTAGGCCAGCACCTCGCGCACCGCCAGCCGGGCGGCCCGTCGATCGCGATCCACCGAGGTGAGCACGTTGGCGCTCACCAGCAGGAGCGACGGGTCACGCCCGGCTCGGGCCGCGCCAGCGGCGATGTGGGCCAAAGCCCAGCGGGTGTAGCCGACACTCGTGATGGCGCCGAGCTGCACCCCGTCGGCATGCTCGCCGACCGCTTCGAGCATCCGCCCATTCACAGCACCCAGGTCGACGGCGATCGGTCCGGCCGGCGTGAAGTCGAGCCGGCACGTGGGGGGCGCAGCGAAGGTGGTCGGCTCGAAACCGATGTCGTCGCCGGCCAGCAGACGCTTGATCGCCCTGGTCGCCTCCACCGTGTGGGTGAACGGCAGCCAGCCATCAGGGGCGTAACCGAGCGCCTTCATGGTCCACTCGGCCGCGCCCAGCCCGAAGCGCAGGCGGGACGGCCCGGCGATCTCGGCCAGGGTCGCGGCCTCCATGGCCAGCACGGCCGGATGACGGGTGAGCGGGTTGGCGATGCCGATGCGCACCCTGATCCGACTCGTCGTCGCCAGGATGGCCGCCGCGGCCGCAAACACCGAGCGATGCTGGCGGCTCTCGGGTATCGACACCTCGTCGAAGCCCAGCCGATCGGCCCGCTGCGCCAACGCCAGCGTGACGCCGAGATGATCCTCGTTCGACAGCGAGAGCCCGAGACCTGAGAACATGCCGGATACGTTCGCACATGCGCCGCGTGAGCACGTCAACCTGCGGAGGCCACCATGTGGGTGAAGACCGTCCCGTACGGCGAGGCCGAAGGTGAGCTGAAGGTCAGCTACGAGCGTCAGGCCCGAACGCTCGGTGAACCCACCGAGATGACCCTGGCCGGATCGCTGCATCCGCCCCTGGTGGCCGCCCGTCTCGATCTGTATGCGGCGACCGAGAAGTGCCCGTCGGCACTCACGCCGCGTCAACGCAACCTGATCTCGTACGTCACCTCGGCCATCAACGGCACCGTGTATTGCATGAGCCAGGTGACCATCAAGCTCCGCCAGACCGGCTTGTCGAGCGAGCAGATCGTCGAGCTCGGCGACGATCCGTTGGGCTTCGCAGACCGAGCGCTCGCCGACGCGCCCGCCGACGCCGAGCTGGTGCGCTACACGGTGAAGCTGACCCGGAGCCCGGGTCAGGTGACCGCCGCCGACCTCGACCGGCTCCGGGCCGTCGGTCTCGACGATCTCGCGATCGTCGACGCCAACGCCCAGTGCGCCCACCTCAACTATGTGAACCGGGTGGCCGACGGCCTGGGCATCCACACCGTCGTCGACCCCGATTTTCCCGCGTACGCCGCCATCCCCGAGTGAGATGCTGGGGTCATGGAGCCTTCCGAAGCGCAGCCCACGCACTCCGAATACTCCCCGCCCGACGCCGTCGAGCCCGTACCGGCCCTTCCCGAGCATGTCGTTGAGAACCGCCGTTTCTGGGACGCCACAGCCGACCGATGGGTGGCGCCGGGCGAACGGAGCTGGGCCGCTGCAGTCCCCACGTGGGGCATGTGGGAGATACCCGACCACGAGGTGACGCTGCTGCCCACCGACATGTCGGGCATCGACGCCATCGAGCTCGGCTGCGGGACGGCGTACGTGTCAGCGTGGATGGCCCGGCGTGGCGCCCGCGTGGTGGGGATCGACAACTCCGCGAGCCAGTTGGCCACGGCGCGTCGGCTCGCCGATGAGCACGGCGTCGAGCTGACCCTGCTGCACGGTTCGGCCGAGGCGGTGCCGTTCCCCGACAGGTCGTTCGACTTCGCGATCTCCGAGTACGGCGCAGCCATCTGGTGCGATCCCCACGTCTGGATCCCCGAAGCCCACCGGCTGCTGCGTCCGGGTGGGGAGCTGGTGTTCCTGGGGGGAACGCCGCTCGCGGTGATCTGCGTCCCGGTCGACGGGTCGGGGCCGGCCCGCACCGAGCTCCAGCGCGACTACTTCGGCCTCCACTCCATGGACTGGCGCGACGCCGTCGAGGACCCCGGTGGCGTCGAGTTCAACCTCCCGATCTCCCAGTGGTTCCGGCTGTTTCGCGACACCGGCTTCGACGTGATCGACTACATCGAGATCCAGGCGCCGCCGGGCCGCGCCGACTCGCCGTTCTACGTGACCGCCGACTGGGCGCAGCGCTTCCCCTCGGAGCAGGTCTGGAAGCTCCGCAAGCGCTGATCTCGACGCCGGTCTGACCCGTGGGCCCCGGGAGGCGCCGGGCGTGACGCTTGTCGTGATTGAATCCCCGCACGTCGGGGAATGACACAGCCAGAGACGGCTACCGGACCGCCTGCAGTATTCGGGCGCACACGGTGATGTGCTCCTCGCAGCTCGGCTCGTCGTTCATGGGGAGCATGAACAGGTCGAAGTGGGCCCGTTGTGACGCAATGGCGGCCGTGCACTCCGATGGGGTGCCGGCGATCGCGTACTGATCGACGAGCGCCGGGGGCAGGAGCTCTGCGGCATCGTCCATCCGGCCCGAGAGCATGGCGGCCTTGATGAGCGACGCTCGCTCGTCGTCGAGTCCCGCAGCCGCACGGATCTCAGGCGGGGCGTCGATCGCCATGTACGAGAAGTGCCGCAGCACCCGGGCACGCTCGGTGTGCGACCACGCGATGTAGGCCGACCAGGCAATCTTGGCCGAGCCAGCGGACCTGATCCTCGCCGCCTCCGTACCCAAGTGAGCCGAGGGTTTCGCCGACAAGATCACCCAGTCGGCCTCGCTGGCGGCGAGGGCCTGCACCCGCGGCCCCCGTCCGGCGATGGCCAGGGGGACCGGCGTCGAGCCCGACGCGCCCGGCCCGAAGTGCAGCGTCGCCGGCCCCGCCGCGACGCCCGACAGCAGGGCGCGATTGAGCGCGACCGTGTCGCGCAAGGCGGTGAAGGGCCGCTCCGGCGCCAGCCCGAGCGGCTCCAGCACCCGGCTCCCGCCGACGCCGAGCCCATGCCAGACCCGGCCCGGAGCCATCTCGGCCAGGGTGGCGATGGCCGCTGCTGTGGTGACGGGATGGCGCGAGAAGGGGTTGGTGATGGCGGGAGCCACCACCAGACGTTCCGTTGAGAGCACGATGGCCGTCATGGCCACGTACACGTCGCGCTCGGTGCCCTCGTCGGCCACGAAGCACACCTCGGCCCCCAGCCCTTCGGCCAGCACCGCGAGCTCGACGAGCCGCCGCACCGGCTGTGTGGGCTCGAACCACACCCCCCAGGGAAGGCTCACGAAGGGCTCACGAAGGGCTCACCGGTCTGAGAGCCCCGACCCGTGCCATCGCCGGGCGCACAGCCGCTGAAGCAGTCCGAACACGAGAAACACCGCGACACCGAGCAGGCAGGCCACCACGACCGTTGCCCAGAGCTTCGGGGTCTCGGCGATGTTGGTCTTCTGGTACCTGTCGATCAGGTTGCCGAGTCCCTTGTCGCCCCGGCGGAAGAAGAACTCGCCGACGATGGCTCCGACCACCGCGAGCCCGGCCGAGACCCGAAAGCCCGTGAACATCGCCGGAAGGGCGCCCGGGAACTGGAGCTTGCGCAGCCGGGTGAACCACGACGCCCGGTGGAGGGTGAACAGGTCGTGGTGCGACTCGTCGGCCGACAGCAGACCGAAAAGCGTGTTGGTGATGATCGGGAACAGGGCGATGAGGACGCAGACGATCACCCGGCTCTTGATGTTGTATCCGAACCACGCGCTCATGAGCGGCACCATGGCGAGGATGGGCACGGTCTGGAGCACGATGGCCCACGGGAAGAAGCTGCGCTCGACCCAGCCGGCCAGGCTCATCAGCGTCGCGAACAGCACCCCGAGGACGATGGCGATCGCCAGCCCGACGAGGGACACCTTGGTCGTGTTCCGGAGCGCCTCGAAGATGTCGGCGCGCACGGCACCGTCGAGGAAGCCGTGGTCGACGATCACGTGGGGCTGCGGGACGAGGAACTTCTTTCGGTCGCCGAGCTGCGCGTGCAACAGGTACCACCCGGCCACGACGAGCCCGAGGAGCACCATCGGCGAGACCACCTGTGCCACGACCTGCCGGTGCCGTCCAGGAATCTTGGACGGCACCGGCGGTGGCAGCATCGACGCCGCACCCGGTTGACCGGTACCCCGCTTGCCAGCACTGCGGGATTCGGCGTCGATCACAGCCATGTGTGTCGCTACTTACCCAGGCTGATCGTGTCGTCGAGGAACTGGTTGGTGACCACGTCGTCACACGCCAGATCATCGGGGATCTCGCCCTCGTACACGGGACGGAGCGTTTCGATGAGCGTGTCGACCCGGGCGCAGTCGAAGTCACCGATGAAGCCGTTGTCGCCGTCGGTCACGAGCTTCTGCTCGAGCATGACCTCGACGGCGGCGGCGTTGAGCTCATCGGTGATGACCCAGAACTCTTCGAGCTCGGTGACGATCTCGGTGAGCCGGGCGTTCATCGGGACGGGGTCGGTGATGTAGTCGACCAGCGACTGCTGGAAGATCGGGATCAGCGCCGCGAGGCAGTCGGCCTCGTCGGTGAGCGTGTCGGGACGAACCGACAGCGCGGACTGGTAGATCTCGAAACCGGTGTCGTGCACCAAGAGGTACTCGACAGGCTTGTCCCACCCGATCCCGCCCTGCTCGTAGTTGAACGGCTCGGCGGTCGCGAAGCCCTGCTGGAACAGATCGCCCTCGGCGACGAAGCGGGTCGGGCTGCCGTCGTAGGAGGCGTCGATCTGGTCCTCGTCCAACAGGCCGTTGGCCAGCCAGTAGTCCATGTAGGCCGCACCCTCGAAGTACAAGACCGTGGCGCCAGTGTCACGGATGTCCTCGACCGACGTGATGTCCGGGTACGCCGCGGGGTCCCACTGGATGATCTGCGGGCCCTTGTCGTAGTTGGCGAACACGCTCACAAGAGACTGCTCGCCACCTGCATTGCGGATCACGTCACCCGTGTCGGCGTAGCCGGCGAAGATGTCGGGGTCGGCATAGATCTGCTGCGCCGGCGGGGCGAAGGAGACGTAGGGGCCGCCCGCTCGGACCTCGAGGGTGATCCCGGTGTCGCCCAACGGACCGGAGTACGTGCCGTTGGTGGCGTCGACCACGCCATCGACCCCGATCGCCTGGTACGAGTACCCGTGGTCGGCCTCGGGGAACCAGTCGGTCTGGATGATCAACGGGTCGGGACACACGCCGACGAGTGAGCCCGCCGCTGAGCCTCCGGTCTCTGCTGTCGTTTCGCCGGTGGTCTCTGCGGTGGTTTCGCCCGTTGTTGGTGCGGTTGTGCCGTCGGTCGCCGGGGTCGCGGCGTCATCGTCGTCGTCGCCACAGGCCGAAGCGACGAGTGCCAGCCCGGCCATCATGGCCACGGCTGTGAATCTGAGCTTCCTCATGCTCTCCCTTTCTCCATCATCTGAGTGCTGTCGTTGCCACAACGGTGCTCGTACCGCCCGTCAACCGGTGCTGACCGATTGGCGGGCCCCCTTGGCCGCCCGTGCGAGCGCGCGGCGGCCGGTATCGCGGCAGGGCCGACGAGTGCCAATGGCGCACTGATCGGTTGCCAACGAACGTGATGACCCAAAAGAGCACGATCCCGAGGAGGCACGACAGGAGGAGCGCGGCGATCCCGAGGTCGAAGTCGTTGTCGAACTGGTACTCGCTGATGAGCCGACCGATGCCCTTGTCGGCCCCTTGCCGGTAGAAGAACTCGCCGACGATCGCCCCGATCACCGATGCTCCGGCGGCGATTCGCAAGCCGGTGAAGATCGCCGGGAGGGCGGCGGGCATCATCAGCTTCCTCAGACGTGTGAGCCGTCCGGACTGATGCAGCGTGAACAGGTCGTGCTGTGACGTCTCGGCCGACTTCAACCCGAACAGCGTGTTGGTGATCACAGGGAACACGGCGATGAGCACTGCGACGGTGACCCGGCTGCCGTAGCTGTAGTCGAACGCCAGTCCGATGAGCGGCACGATGGCGATGATCGGGATCGTCTGGAGGATCACGGCGTACGGGAAGACACTGTGCTCGAGCCAGCGGGCTTGGCTCATGAGCACGCCGACGCCGATCCCGATGATCGCCGCCACCACCAAGCCGAGCAGCGCGACCTGCGTGGTGAGCCACAACCCCTTCAGGAGCTCACGAGCGTGGTCGGCGTCGAGGAACCCGTGGTCGATCACGACGTGGAACTCCGGCAGGATGAACCGGCGCTGGCTCTCGAGCACCCGGTGGTGCACGAAGTACCAGAGCCCGATGACCGCACCAGCCACCACGGTCGGCCCGATGACGAGCCTGGCGATGCGCCTGCCCGGGTGCTCCGCAGGCACCCCGGCTGGTACGGAGCTCCGAGCGTTCACCGCGTCGAATCCTGGGCCTGGTCGAGCAGCTCGGCCTTGGAGATCTTTCCCGTGGGGGTCATGGGCATCGCCCCGATGACGTCGATGGTGAGCGACTCTACCTGTCGGCTCCATGACCGCGCGAGGTGGGCCAGCACGTCGGCCATGTCGATGCTCCCGGTGATGCCGTCGGCGCCCGGTCGGGCGGTGACATACGCCACGGGACGGTGGCCGAGGACGGGGTCGGGGAGGCCGATGAGCGCAGCCTCCGACACGTCCGGGTGGCGCATGAGGATCTCTTCGACGTCGCGCGGGTAGATGTGCTCGCCGGACACGGTGAGTCGCTCGCTCAGGCGGCCCCGCATGAACACGAAACCCTCGTGGTCGATGAAGCCGACGTCGCCGGTGTGGAGCCAGCCGTCGCGCAGTGCTTCCGCGGTCTTGTCGGGCCGGTTCCAGTAGCCGGCCATGAACCCGCCCCGCAGACAGATCTCACCCAACTCTCCGGGCGCGACCTCGGCCCCCGAATCAGAAAGGATGCGCACTTCCTTGTCGGGGAGAGGCTGCCCGCACGACAGCACGCGCTCCTCGGTCACGGGTTGGTCGGCCGCCCACAGGCCCACGAAGCCGCCGAGCTCGCTCTGGCCGTAGCTCTCGCACAGCGGCAGGCCCAGCTCGTCGCGCCAGGCCAGCTTCAGCTCGGGCGGGACGGGTCCGCCGCCCGAGAGGGACAGGCGCAACGCCGAAGGTGCCCGTCCACGCGAGCGCGACTCGGCGAGCAGATCCCGCAGGACGGTCGGGTTGGCGGCCAGCATCGTGGCGCCGAGCCGCTCAGCAGCGTCCCAACCCTTCGCGGCGTCCCACCTGCTCATCACGCAAACCGTCGCGCCTCGGTGCAGCGCCGGGAGCAGGTTGGCCACGAGCTGGTACGACGACGACAGCGCCGTGGGCCCGAGGCTCACGTCGGCCGCCGTGACCCGGAGTCGCTCGGCGATGCACCGGGTCGCCCGCATCGTCGGTTCGTGCGCGAGGCAGGCTCCCTTGGGCTTGCCCGAGGTCCCCGACGTGTAGGAGAGGTGGGCCCGATCGTCGTCGGTCGTGGTGTCGGGGGGCGGCGCCGGCGCGGCGGCCACGGCGTCGGGCCACGAGATCGCGCCTGCTTGAGGACCGTCCATGCACAGGTAGTGCTCGATCGACGGCAGGTTGGCCCGATGCCGCTCGAGCGTCGCCAGGTGGTCGTGCGTGTAGATCAGCACGCGCGGCGTGCAGTCGTTGACGTAGTAGTCGAGCGTGTCGGCGTACTGCACGTTCACCAGTGCGCACATGGCTCCCAGGCGCCACGCTCCGAACATTCCGAGGAGGTAGTCGAGGCCGTTGTGGGCAAAGATCCCCACCCGGTCGCCGCGACCGACCCCGAGGGCCGCCAAGGCGCCGGCCGCCTTGTCGGTCTGCTCGACGGCCTGCGCGTACGTGAGTGAGCGGTCACGGTCGACCCAGTGGAAGGCGGTCTTGTCGGGCGTGCGCTCGGCGCCGTCACGCAGCAGTTGGTGGAGAAGCATCGGTCGTATGGTCCCCGTGTAGTTGTCGGCGAACACGCGTGCCGGTCCGGATCGAGCCTGCCCGGGCCCGCGTCGAGCATCGTTGCCGTTCGGTGAACGGCGTGTTGCATCGCGCGATGGTTGACCGCGGTGGTGGTGTCCGCAAGTGTGCTCGGCGAGCGATTCGGGGGTTGGGTGATGGTGGCGTGAGCGACGGTGCGGTACACGGCGGCTTGGTCGACGATGTCGTGCGAGTGAACGGGCTGCAGCTCGAGCTCGACGACGGCGTGACCCTGGTTGCCGACGCCTGGCACCCGGCAGACGCCTCCACCGGGCCGTGGCCGGTGCTGTTGCAGCGCCTCCCCTATGGCCGGTCGGTGGCATCGACGCCGGTGTTGGCCCATCCCTCCTGGATCGCTCGGCAGGGCTACGCCGTGGTGGTGCAGGACTGTCGCGGGCGGGGCGCCTCGACCGGCGCCTTCTCGCCGTTTGTGCACGAGGGCCCCGACGGCGCCGCGACGATCGAGTGGGCGGCCCGCCTCCCATACTGCGACGGGCGGGTCGCCACATACGGCTTCTCGTACCAGGGCCTCGCCCAGCTCCATGCCGCCGCGCTGCGCCCGCCCAGTCTCCGCGCCATCGCTCCGATGATGTGCTGCCCCGACCCCTACGACGGCTGGACCTACGAAGGCGGGCTGCTCCGGTGGCCGTTCGTGTGCTTCTGGGCGGCGCAGCTCGCCGGCCAGGAGCAGGGGACGGGGCCCGTCCCGTACGACGTCGGCGTCCTGCCCCGGTCGTCGGCTCTGGGCCCGAACCCTCCTGCCTGGTTCACCGAGTGGCTCGATCATCCGCACGACGACGGGTATTGGGCCGACCGTCGTCCCGACCTGTCGGCGATCGAGGTTCCGGCGTTCACCGTGGGCGGCTGGTTCGACGACTTCTCGTCGGGGACGGCCGTCCTCATCGAGCGGCTGGGGGCCGAGGCGGTGCTCGGCCCGTGGGCCCACATGCCGTGGGGCAGCGTGCACGGGGGTGTCGACCTCGGGCCGACGACGTCACCGGCGTTCGTGGCCGAGGCGATGATCGGCTTCTTCGACCGGGTATTCGAACGCGGGAGTGCCGGTCGATCGCCCGTCGTCGCCGCAGCCGCGACGGGCGCACGGGTGCGCTACTTCGTGCTCGGCTCTGGAGTGTGGCAGACCGCATCGGCCTGGCCTCCGCCCGAGACCACGCTGCAGCGCTGGTTGGCCTGGTCGCCGAGTGGGAACGCCAACTCCCGCTGGGGCGACGGGGTACTCGCGCCCGCTGGCGTCGCGCCCGGGCACCGACCGGCGTCGGTGATCGTGGCGCAGCCGCTCGTGCCCTATCCCGGTGAGCCGCTCGACTTCTCCGACGAGTCGTCGTCGGAGGACCGCCGCGACGTGCTGTGCTTCACCTCCGAGCCCCTGGCGGCCTCGCTCACGATCGCCGGCTCCCCGGTCGTGACGGTCACCGCTCGCAGCGACCGTCTGTCCCACGACCTCGTGGCCGTCCTCACCGCGGTCGACCGTCGAGGGGAGTCCCGGGCCCTCACGGGCTGGGCCAGGCGGGGGTGGCCTGTCGCCGACGGACCGGCGCAGCCGCAGACCGTCGAGCTGCGCCTGCGGCCCGTGGCTGTTGAGATCCCGGCGGGCAGCCGGCTGCGGCTCGACATCTCGGGCGCTCGTTTCCCGTGCTACGACAGGAATCCGCACGCGGCAGATGGATCGCCCGACACCCCGTCGGATGAGCATGTCGTGGCCAGCATCGAGATCTGGGGTGCCGAGATCGACCTTCCTGCCATCGCCTCCACCCGAGCGCCGGTCCCCCAGCCATGACCGCCGCCGACCGCCAGCCAGGTTTTCGGACCCGAGCCGTGCACGCCGGCAATCGTCCCGACGCCGCGACGGGCGCCCGGGCCGTGCCCATCTACCAGACCACGAGCTTCGTGTTCGAGGACACCGCCGATGCCGCCGACCTGTTCGCCCTCCAGAAGTACGGCAGCATCTACACCCGGATCGCCAATCCCACCACGGCCGCGTTCGAGGAGCGGATGGCGTCGCTCGACGGGGGGATCGGCGCCGTCGCCACCGCGAGCGGCCTCGCCGCCGAGTTCCTCACCTTCACGGCCCTGTGCGACTCGGGCGACCACATCGTGGCCTCGGCGGCGCTGTACGGAGGCACCTACACCCAGCTCGACGTGACCCTGCGGCGTCTGGGGATCGCCACGACGTTCGTGGCCTCCGACCACGTCGACGATTACGCGGCGGCGATCACGCCCCGGACCAAGCTGATCTACACGGAGATCATCGGGAACCCGTCGGGCGCCGTCGCCGACGTTGCGGCGCTGGCCGACATGGCGCATTCCCACGGGTTGCCGCTCGTGATCGACGCCACGTTCGCCACGCCCTACCTGTGCCGACCCATCGAGCACGGCGCCGACATCGTGGTGCACTCGGCCACCAAGTTCATCGGCGGCCATGGCACCTCGATCGGTGGCGTGATCGTGGAGTCGGGCCGGTTCCCTTGGGACAACGGACGATTCCCGCACATGACCGAGCCGTCGCCTCGTACGGCGGGCTCCGGTTCACCGAGAACTTCGGTGAGCACGCCTTCTGCACCAAGCTTCGGGTCGAGCAACTTCGCGACGTCGGCGCATGCCTGTCGCCCTTCAACGCCTTCTTGTTGCTGCACGGCCTCGAGACCCTGCCCCTGCGGATGGACGCCCATGTGGCCAACGCCGCGGCGGTGGCCGAGTTCCTCGAAGCGCATCCCCGGGTGTCATGGGTGCGCTACGCCGGCTTGGCCTCGTCGCCCTACCACGCGCTTGCTCGCCGCTACCTGCCCAAGGGCCCGGGGGCCGTGTTCACCTTCGGGGTCAGGGGAGGACGGGCCGCCGGCTCCCGCTTCATCGAAGGTCTGGAACTGGTGTCGCACCTGGCGAACGTGGGCGACGCCAAGAGCCTCGTGATCCATCCGGCCTCGACCACGCACCAGCAACTCCCCGAGGATGCCCTGCTCGCCGCCGGGGTCAGCGCCGACATGGTGAGGCTCTCGGTGGGTATCGAGGATCTCGACGACATCGTCGACGACCTCGACCGAGCTCTCAGAGGATCGGTGGTGCCATGAGCACCCCACCCTGGACGCCGCCCTCGGCCAAGCAGCGCAAGGAGATTCTCGACTCGATACGGTCGATCGCCATCGTCGGTGCGTCCTCGAACCCCGCCCGGCCGTCGTACTTCGTGGCCACGTACCTGCTCTCGTCGTCGTGCGACTACGACGTGACGTTCGTGAACCCCAAGGAGGCTGCAGCCGGAGCGACGATCCTGGGCCGAGCGTTCCATCCGTCGCTCGACGCGCTGGCGCTCGAGCACGCCCCGCCCGAGGTCGTGGTGGCCTTCCGGCGTGCCGAAGACCTCCCCGAGGTGGCTCGGGAGGCCGTGGCCGTCGGAGCCCGGGTGCTCTGGATGCAACTGGGCCTGCGATCCGAGGAAGCCGTCGCCATGGCGCACGCTGCGGGCCTGCGGGTCGTGCAGGATCGCTGCATCAAGATCGAGCACGCCCGCTTCGCCGGAGGCCTGCATCTCGCCGGCTTCGACACCGGGGTCATCGACTCGCGCCGCCAAGAGCGCCGCCGCTGACGGGGAGGCGGGGCTGAGGGGGGCACTGAGGGGGGCACCGAGGGGGACGGTCTCCCGTCCCCCTCAGCCGGCGACCTCAGCGGCACTTCACGTTGGGGTTCCAGGCGCTCAGCATGCCGAGCGGAACGTGATGACCCTGCGATCGGTCCAGATCAAGGGGATCGTGACCTCCGTGAACCCTGCCGGCGCCGCCGATCATCAACGGATCGCCCGCTATTGCGACGAGTTCTTCGAGCGGTGCGCGAGGTCGACGGGTACGAGCGGCATCTCCTCGACCGTCTGGTTCCCCGGACGTTCGTCGTCTGCGACGTCGTCGTCAACGAGGTGTACGACCAGACGCCTGGGCCCGGCGCCGGGGCCACGTTGTCGAGGAGCGCCCCGTGATCGATCCGACGCTGGCGTTGCTGGAGCGCTGCTTTGGCGGAGCTGTGCCCGCCGTCGTGGCCACGGCCTCAGCCGATGGCATCCCGAACGTCACCACGCCCCTGCACCTCGACGCTGAGCCCAGAACAACCGAACAGGTGTGAGTTGAGCCCCGCCAGGGCGGATGAACTCACTCCTGCTCGGGCGGTGGGGGACCGGGGAGGGCGGGCCGGCAGAAGCGCGTCAGGCGAGGGGGAGCTCGAAGCGGGCGATCTCGGCGAAGGCCTCGCCCAGCACCTGCACGCTCGACTCGAACAGGGCCCGTCCTCGCTCGGCGGTGGCGCCCAACGGATCGCCGATGAGCCCCGACGGGCCGAAGTCGTTCGACAGCCAGCCGAAGCTCACCGACCCGCCGAAGCGGACGTGCTGATTCTCGGCCAGGCGGGCCGGGACGTTGCGGACGGCCGTCGTCATGTCGACCAGGTCGGGGCGCAGGTGCAGCACCACCGAGGTCTCGTCGAGCCCGCCGTGGATGCCCATGCCCAGCTCGTCGGCCGTCGACGGACCGCCGTGGTCGGGTGGGACCGACGGGTGCAACAAGAACGTGAGCAGCCCGTGGTGCAGCCGCAGCTCGCGACACGCCACGTTGACCAGCGCGGTGTTGCCGCCGTGGCCGTTGACGAACGCCACCTTGCGGGCCCGGGTGCTGGCGAGCGAGCGGCCGAGGTCGTCGAGCACGGCGAGCAGCGTGGTGGGCGACAGCCAGACCGTGCCTGGCGACCAGGCGTGCTCGTTCGACTTCGTGTAGGCGAGGGGCGGCAGGAGCCACAGGTCGAGCTCGTCGCCTCGTGCGGCCATGACCGCTTCGCTCGCCGCTTCGGCGATGATGAGATCGGTCGACAGCGGGAGGTGCGGGCCGTGCTGCTCGACCGCGCCCAGCGGCTGCACCAGGATCGAGCGCTCCGTGACCCGCTCGGCGATCTCGGGGGCTCGCAGGTCGGCCAGACGGCGCATGCTCATGGGCCCGATGCTCTCATACCCGATGCGGCGGCGACGCCTCAGCCCGGTGACCGGTAGTGTCCGCTGCGCCAGCGATCGGAGGTTCCTGTGCACGTCCTGGCGACGGTCGACGAGCTGATCGACCACTTGCGCTATCTCGGCACGATCCCGTCCGACGAGACCGACGCCTTCGCCGAGCTCGATCATGGGCTCCAGTGCGCGGCGCTGCTGGAGGCCGCGGCATCCGACGATGTCGAGCTCCAGGTGGCCGGGCTCATCCACGACCTGGCACATCCGTGGGACGAGCCGGGAATGCCCCGCCACGCGCTGATGGGGGCCGATGCCGTGCGCGGGTTGCTGGGGGACCGGATCGCGGCGTTGATCGCGGGCCACGTCCCAGCCAAGCGCTACCTGGTGACCGTCGACCCGGCGTACCGGGCGCTGTTGTCGAGCGGGAGCATCGAGACGCTGGCGGCCCAGGGCGGCGAGCTCACGACTTTGGAGACCGCGGCCTTCGAGGCCAACCCCGACTGGCGAGCCATCGTGGCGCTCCGCCGGGCCGACGACGCAGCCAAGGTGCCCGACGCCGCCGTCCCCCCGCTCGACCACTGGCTCCCCGGGCTGTGCAGCCTGGGCGGGTGACGGCCTCTGGGTCGCGTTCGACGACGGGACCGGTGCGCTGCCGGAGGCCAGGGGCCCGCCAGAAACAGCGCCCTCTCAGAAACCGCCGTGGCCCATGCGGTTGCGGACGTTCACCATCTCGCCGAGATGGTTGTAGCCGTGGCCGATGGTCTCCCAGGAGATGTGGAAGGCCACGGGCTTGGCCGTCCACATGCGGTACAGCCACGGGTAGCCGTCCTCAGACACCCCCGCACGCTGGAGACCGGCAGCGGCGTCGGGCACCCGGTCGAGCTCGGCAGGCTCCACCTGTGCCAGCCAGGCCGCCGTGGCCGCCCAGACCGCCTCTGCGTAGCCGCCGAGAGCGTCGAGGTCGACGAGCGCCGCGGCCTCGCGGTCGCCGGCCTCCGACAATCCTGTGCCCGCGGCCAGGGACGTGACGCCGAGCCGCTGTGCCCATCCGTCGGTCGTCAGCACCTCGTCGACACCTCGGACCATGGCGTTGACGGCCACGTCCTGATGGCGCAACGTGTGCCAGAGGATCCAGGCGATCGACGACGTCTCGTCGTCGAGGTGCTCGTTCCACCGTTCGCGGGGTACCCGGGCCAACACCTGAGCGCGGATGCGGGTGCCGACGTCGGCGTGGTCGGCGAGGAGCCAGCTGCGGAGATCCATGGCCCAGGTCGTACCATCCCCAGCGATGAACGTGCTCGTCGTGCACGCGCACCCCAGCGCCGACAGCTACTCGGCCGCCCTGTACCGGACCGCGGTCCGGGCGCTCGAGAGCGCCGGGCACTCGGTCACCGGCATCAGCCTCTACGAGGAGGGGTTCGAGGCCCGGATGAGCACCGACGAGCGACGGGCCTACGAGACCGACGCTCCCGTTCTCGACGCGCAGGTCGCCCGTCACGTCGAGCTCGTCAAGGCAGCGCAGATGCTCGTGTTCGTGTACCCCACGTGGTGGTTCGGGCTCCCGGCGATCCTCAAGGGATGGTTGGAGCGGGTGCTCGTCCCCGGGGTGGGGTTCGTGCTCGATCCCAGCACGCACAAGGTCAAGCGGGGCTTGGGGAAGGTGCGCCGCATCGTGGGCATCACCACCTACGGCTCGCCGCGGTGGTCGATCCGCTTCGCC
>VFJJ01000027.1 GCA_009886115.1 Actinomycetota bacterium | reverse complement strand
TGCGAAGCGTCAGCGAGCACGACCTCGCTCCGCTTCCAGCTTGCCCTCCCTCGCTCGATCAGGCCTTCTCTTCCGTCGACCACCTGCTCCTCGGCAACGGCGCGCACACCGTCGTGTATCGGGCTGTCTTCGTCGAGCGGCACCCAGGAGTACATCTTGGCCGCCGGGATTGGCTGTCCGGCCGGGCCCACGACGACGAAACCTTGCTCAGCCTGGAGAATGCCGCTGTGAATGAGATGTCCAGCGAGTGCACCGACCGTCATGCCGGACAGGCTCGAGGGCTCGGCCCACCACTCGCGAACACGCGATCCTTCAACGACCGACAACGCAGCGCTCGCGGTGTCGAGCCATATCTGACTGAACTCGTCCATACGGCACACAATGCCCGATCGCGCGCCTGCCGTCGACCAGCCCGAACGGCAGATCCGCACCCCCAGCCTGGTTGGCTACTCGCCCGAAAAGTGTTCAGGTGAGGGTGTCGAGGGTGTAGGCGCAGAGCTCGTCGACGGTCATGTTCTCGCCGCGTTGTCGGGCGGTGGTGAGGTCGCCGGGGTGGGCGTCGACGGCGGTTTGGGCAAGGCTGCGGCAGGCGTTCACGATGGGGTTCCCGGCGATGCCGAGCAGGTCGGCGTGGGTTGCGGCGGCGGCGAGGAGCACAGCGGCGGTTTCGGGGTCGTGGCCTTGGGCGGCGAGGGCGGCGGCGACGTACACGCCGTAGGTGACGGTGCGGGTGAGGCCTTCGTCGCGGGCGAGGCGGATGCCTTCGGCGGCGGCCGTGCGGGCACGGTCGGTGTCGCCGGCAAGCGCATCGTACGAGGCGGCCAGGGTGAGGGCGGTGGCGTGCAGGGTGGGTCCGGTCGGTCGGGCGGGCTCGATGGCCGATCGAGCGAGTTCACGGGCCCGGTCGAATTGGCCGGCCTGGTACAGGACCGTCGCGAAGCACGCCGCCCACGTGTAGAGCAGGCCGGGGGTGCCGTGTCGGCGGACCTTGGGGAGGAGCCGTTCGTAGTGTCCGATCAACTCGCCGCTGTCCCACGCCCCTAAAACCATACCGCGCTGCACCTCGATGAGGAGTTGCCGGCCGCGCGGTTCGTTGGCGGTCACGATCTGGTGGGCGTGTTCCCACCGCTGCCGGAACGCCACGGGATCGTTACGGTGGACGGCCACGTTCATCAGCGCCCGCAACGCCTCCCAGGGCGGGTCGACGCCGGTCGCGGCGGCGAGCGCGACAGCCTCGGTCGCGTACCGCTCACCCGCCCGCAAGTCGCCGAACATGGCTTCGGTCTGCCCTGCATTGGCGAGGGCCAAGAGTCGCTGGTCGGCGTCGAGGTCGGAGCGGGCGAGGAGTTGCTGGGACCAGGCGAGCCCTTCACGGTTGCGGACCAAGTACCAGTAGCTGCCGAGGGCGAGGACACCGCGGGCGGCGTCGTTCACGTTCCCGGTTGCCAGCAGGTACGCGAACGCGGTGCGGTAGTTGTCGATATCGGCGTCGATCGCGTCGAGCACACCGGCCTGGCCGGCCTCGAAGAGGCCCGGACCCAACGCCCCCGCCCGGTCACACCAATAGGCGCCGTGGCGGTCCTGGACCTCGGTCGCGTCGAGTTGTTCGGCGAGGCGATCGGCGGCGAACTGGCGCAACGTCTCCAACAGCCGATACCGCACCCCGTCCGGTGGCACGCTCAAGACCATCGACTTGTCGACGAGATGCCCGAGCGCGTCGAGCACCTCGAAGCCTTCGACCTCGCCGCCTGCGGCGATCGCCTCCGCGGCCTCGAGATCGAAGCTCCCCGCCAACGTCGACAGGCGTTGGAACACACGCTTCTCGGTGTCATCGAGCAGGTCATAAGACCACGCCACCGTCGCCTGCAACGTCCGATGCCGTTCCACCGCCGTGCGCCCACCACCGGTCAACAACCGGAAGCGTTGATCGAGCCTTTCCAAGATCTTGGTCGGAGCCATCATCCGGGCCCGCGCCGCGGCCAGCTCGATCGCCAACGGGATCCCATCGAGGCGTGCACAGATCTCCACGACCGCCCGTCGCTGCTCCGACCCGTCAAACACCGCCCCGGAGGCTGCGGCGCGGTCGAGGAACAACTCGACCGCCTCGGCCAACGGCGGCACCGCCCGCACCCGCTCCGCCGCGATCCCCAACGGCTCCCGGCTCGTCGCCAAAACCCGCACCCCCGCTGCCCCCGCCGCCACCTGCTCGACAATGCGCGCCACCACGCCCAGCACGTGTTCACAATTGTCGAGGATCACCAACAACTGCTTCGCCTTCAGCCGGCCCACCAACGTCGTCGCCAATGGCTCACCGGTCTGCGCCGCGACCCCCAACACCTCCGCGATCGTCGACAACACCAACTCGTCATGCGCCAACGGCGCCAACTCCACCAACCACACCCCATCGGGGTAGTGCGGCAGCACCTCGGCTCCGACCTCGACCGCCAGACGGGTCTTACCGACCCCGCCGACGCCGGTCAACGTCACCAGACGATGCTCACCCAACAGCCGCCCCACCTCGACGATCTCGCGTTCGCGGCCCACGAACGACGACAACTGCAACGGCAGATTCGTGAGGTAGTTCTCCAACGACCGCAACGCCGCAAACTCGCCGCCACCGACCTGCCACACCCGCTCCGCCCGGCTCAGATCCCGCAAACGGTGCTCACCCAAATCGCGTAGATCCCCACGATCACGCACCAGCTCGACGGTAGCTGCACTACAGACGATCTGACCGCCGTGCGCCACACCCATCAGACGAGCACAACGATTCAACGTGGAACCGAAATAATCGCCGTCACGCAGCTCGGCCTCACCCGTATGGAGACCCATCCGCACCGGAAGAACATCCTGCAGGCGTCCTTGTGCGTCGACGGCGGCGTTCGCCGCGTCGGCCGCGGACGAGAACACCGCCGCCACCCCGTCCCCGGTGTGCTTGAACAGATGACCGTGCCGCTTGTCGATCACGTCCCGCAAGATCGCGTCATGCTCCACCAACAACGCCCGCATCGCCTCCGGTTCGTCCTGCCACCGACGCGTCGAACCCTCAATATCGGTGAACAGAAAGGTGACGGTGCCAGTGGGCGGACTCTCCACCCACAGAGCCTCCCACAACCAGGTCAGACGGCGCTCAGGGCCCGCCCAGAACACCGAGCTCGGACACCGCTAACCATCACGCCCAAAGACAAAGTTCCTGACAGTCCCCACGTCGGGGTCAGCGGTGGTCATCGTGACGCGTTCGTACGCGGTGGCCTGCTGCTCGACCGGAGCGCCCCGTCGAGCAGGTACGCGCCCACGACACCTGCGATCACCAGGGCGGCCGTGACGGCGATCCCCAGGCTCGACGATCCGCTCGTCTCCAGACGTTCGGCGCCGAAGCCGACCGCGCCCAGACCCACGAGCGTCCCGCCCGCCGCGCCCAGGCCTCGCTCGGCCGTCGGCAGGGGACGGTGACGGGCCCGCCACGTGAGCCCCGTCGCCACAAAGGGTGACGGGGACCTCGTCGGGCCGCTGCTGGTTCCCGGCCCGAGGTGCGCGCCCGACACGTGCTCGGTCCAGGTCTGGCCGTCGAAGTAGCGGAGCTCGTGCTCTCCCGAAGGGTCGGGATACCACCCCGGTGGCACCCAACCCGAGTCGCTTGAGCTCATGGCCGTACCCTCCCGATTGGCGAGCTGGTGCTCGCCGGGGCCCGTGGGAGATCACGTGGGGCCCCTCACGTCCATCGCCGCTCGATCAGGGACTCCGTGAACGACAAGCTCTACATCCACGAGTACATCGACATCATCGGGCCCAACCGGGCCAACTACATGCACCACATGACGGCCAACTTCTCGCCCATCGCCCAGGAGGAGCGCCACCAGCTCTGCTACGGGGTCTGGGGAACGGTGGGTACGACCAGGCGTTGGCCCGAGGTCGTCAACATGTGGGAGGAGGACGGGTTCGACGGGATGGCCCGCTCGTTCCGCCACGAGTTCAACCACCCCACGCTCCAGAACCCGACGCTGAGCGCATGGTGGGCTCGGGCCGCCCAGTTCCGCCGCAGCGGCGAGGACCGGCTCATGATCCCGGCACCGTGGACCCGCACCATCGAGGAGCTGTGCGCCGACGGTGTGCGCGGCGAGACGTACGCCCACGAGATGGTCCAGGTTCGCCCCGGCGCAGCATGGGAGTACATCGAGCTCGTGCGCCGGGAGGCCGTCCCCGCCTACGAACGTTTCGGATGGCAGCTCGCTGGCGCGTTCGTGACTGCGATGAAGAACGACTCCGAAGCGCTCGTCCTGTGGGCGATCCCCACGTGGGAGGACTGGGCGGCATTCGAGAAGGCCCAGTACACCGATCCCTCGATCATGGCTTGGCGCAACGCTGCCGCCGCGGTGGCCCGCGACTGGCACCGGGTTCTCCTCGTCGACGCGCCGCTCTCGCCGTTCCGCACCGGACGCCAGCCCCGGGTCGAAGATCGCGACAGCTTCCGGCTCCCCGACGACGACTGAGCCGTCGACGCCCGTCAGAGATCGACGCCCGTCAGAGATCGATGATCTCGAAGCGGACGGCGGGGCGACCCCCGAACTGCTCGGCCGCGCCGTTGGCGATGCCCCGCACGAAGGCGTCGGGATCGGGCGGCGGATCGAGGGCAGCCAGGTACGCCGCGTGGGCCCGCAGCGACGCGATCCCGAGGTCGAGGGTGCCGCTCACGTCGACGGCGTGCCCGGCGAACGGTGATTCGCTCACGGCCACGAAACGCAGACCGCTCCAGGGCTCGAGCCCTTCGCCGAGCAGCTCAGGGAAGATCCATCGATTGGCTGCGTCGCGCCCGGCGTCGACCGCGGCCAGACCCACGTGGCGATGGTCGGCCTGATTGACGCCGCCGAAGGCCCAGCGCTCGTGGTGGTTGATCGTGATCAGCACCTCGGGTCGATGGCGGCGGATCGCGCGAGCGAGATCGAGACGCAGGGCCAGCCCGTATTCGACGACGCCGTCGCGGTGGTCGAGGAACTCGACGGTCGAGACGCCGACCAGCGCGGCCCCGGCTCGTTCCTCGGCTTCCCGGACGGGCCCGGTCTCTGTGGGGTCCATGGTGGCGATTCCCGCCTCGCCGCGAGTCGCGAGGAGGTACGCGATGTCCTTACCCTGCTTGGTCCAGCGGGCGATGGCGCTGGCCGCTCCGTACTCGAGGTCGTCGGGATGGGCCACGATCGCGAGGGCGCGTCGCCAATCCTCGGGCACCGGCTGGAGCTGGGGGACCGTCGCCGACTCCGAGTCGCTCATGAGTGCTCGAAGTCGAGATCGAGGCGTTGCAGACCCCGGGTGGCGAACGTGGGGACGTGTGCGGTCGAGGCCCCCGGGGCCAGCCTGATCGGGCCCAAGCGCTCGAAGAGCACCTCGAAGGCGATGCGCGCCTCGGCTCGGGCCAAGGGCGCGCCGATGCAGAAATGAGGACCGAAGCCGAAGTTCACGTGCTCCCTGGCGTTGGAGCGGTGGATGTCGAAGCGATCGGGATCGTCGAACACGCTGGGATCGCGCCCGGCCGAGCCCCAGCCGAGCATGACCATGCTCCCGGCCTGGACGGGTGTCCCCGCGATCTCGGTGTCGCCCGTCACCAGGCGGTACAGGCACTGCACCGGACCCTCGTAGCGAAGCACCTCCTCGAGCATGTTGGGGACGAGGTCGGGATCGGCCCGAACCTCGGCGAGCTGCGAGGGGTGCTCGAGCAGCATCAGCATGGCGTTGCCGATCAGGTTCTTCGTGGTCTCGTTCCCGGCGAGCAACAGCGTCTCGGTGGCGGCGAGCACCTCGGCGAGATCCATCCGTTGACCGTCGACCTCGGCGTTGGCGATGGCCGAGATCATGTCGTCGCGCGGGGTCGCCCGACGGTCGGCGACGACGTCGGCGAAGTACTCGCAGTACTCGACGAACGAGGTGGCGACCTGGCGGCGTCGCTGGTGGTCGAGCACGTCGAGATTGCCGGCGAGGATGTCGTCACACCAGCGTTTGAACGTGTACAGCATGTCGCGCGACACACCGAGCGCATCGGCGATCACGGTCATGGGGATCACGATCGCGTACTCGGACATGAACTCCACCGAGCCCCGCTCGGCGAAGCGATCGATCGCATCGTGGGCGATCCGGCGGATCACCGGCTCGAGCGCTGCCACCCGGCGCGGCGTGAACGCCCGGTTGACGAGCGCCCTGTGCAACGAGTGCACGGGCGGGTCGGTCATCCACAGTGCCTTGCGGACCCGGGGCCCGGCATCGAAGATCGCCGCGACATCGTCCTCGACGGGCAGTCCGCTCACCCCGGTTGGACGGATGTCGTCGCCGAAGTACTGGTTCGAGAATCGGGCCGTGTCGGTGGCCACGTCGCGCACGTCGGCCATCCTCCCGACCCAGTGGCCGACACCAGCCACGGCCAGCGTTCGGACGTCCCGGTCGTGGAGTGCTCGATAGAGCCCGTACGGGCACTCCATCGTGGCCGGATCGGTCAGGTCGAGGTTGCCCCCGAGATCGCCATCCGGGTCGAGCGGGAGGTCGTGCTGGGGCGTGGCCATGGCTCAGTCTGGCGCGTCGGCGCCGACCGGGAGCTGATCGGAACAACCCTCAGGGACGCCCGATGACATCGATCGGCGGGACCGTGACGATGACGCTCGGTTGCTGACCCATGAGCTTGAGCCACCGACCGTGGGAGCGCAGGGCGTCGAGCATGCTCACGTGGGTTCGGAGGGTGATGCCGTGGGTCAGGCACGCGGCCTCGAGACGCTTGCGCATCTTGGGGTAGAGGGTGTGCGGGAGCTTGGGCACGAGATGGTGGACCACCTGGTGGTCGAGGCCACCGACCAACCAGCGCATCAGCCAGCGCAAGGGAATGAACCGGAAGTTGATGTCGACGGTGGTGTTGATCTGGTGCATCTGGAACTGCTTGCCCTTGCAGGCCGTGCCCTCGTCGACGAACTCGGCGGCATCGACACAGTGCGCCATCTGGAAGATCGTGGCCAGGAGGAACCCGACGATCCACGACGACACCAGGTAGAACGCCAGGACCCCCCACCAGGGGTTGAACATGAGCGGGACGATGACGGCCCAGGTGAGGTGGACGAGCTTGCCGCAGATCAGGAACACCACGTCGCGGCGTCGGCGGTTCACAGCCAGGGGCTGGGCGCCGATGCGATTGGTGAGGAGGTTCACGAAGTCGGCCATCAGGAACCAGCGGATGGCCAGCAGGCCGTAGATGAACCACAGGTACACGTGTTGGTATCGGTGCCAGGGGCGCCACTGCTGTTGCGGGGCGAGCCGGGCGACGGGACCCTGGTCGATGTCGCTGTCGACGCCGACGACGTTCGTGTTGCCGTGGTGCAGCGTGTTGTGCTTGAAGCGCCACAGCCATGAGCTGCCGCCGAGCACGTCGAGCGTGTACCCGACGATCTTGTTGACCCGGCGGGAGCTGCTGAACGCTCCATGGTTCGCGTCGTGCATGATCCCGGTGGCGACGGCGACCACGGCCACGATCAACGTGATGGCACAACCGAACCGCACGAGCGTGCGGTTGTCGGCGATCACCAGGCCCCAGTAGCTCGCGAAGAACAACGCCACGATGGTGAGCGCCTTGGCGTGGAGCCGTCGGCGGGCCCGCCGGATCTCGTTCTCGGAAGGCATCATCGCCCGGGTCAGGTTCGGGATGACATCGGTGATGGTCACGAAGGCACGACCGAGCACCCCTGGAGGTCGACGCGGCCGAAGCCGGGGCAAGAAGAGATCACAGCGTGACGGTACACCCACGAGAGACGCCCTCCGACCGAACGGGAGGTTCCGTCGGCTGCGAAGTACTCGAAGGCCGTGTGCTCGGTGTCGACATCGGTGTAGACGGCGCCGAAGCCTCTCACGGGTACCCCGTCCCAGTTGATCTCTCGACGACCAGAGGCGGCGCCACCGGGCTCGCCGCCGTTGTCGGTACCCAGCACCTGGCGGTACTGCTCGACCACATCAGCGATGTCTCCTGATCCGGAAACGACGACCGGTTCGGCAGATGCTCGATCGCCATCGGCCGAGGTGTCGTCCTCTGAGCCACAGCCGGTGGCGATGATCGACAGGGCCCCGGCCAACGTCGTGACGAGACGGCGGGTTCTGCGCATCATGAGCTCCTTGAGCAGGTTCTTCGTACGAACCTGATCGTCGTGGCTCGAAGGCGTGATGGCATCCGTGCGCGCACGGGACTTCGAGTGAACCCGCCTGCTGGAGACGTGGATCCGCCGCCCTCAGGCCGGAGCCGGCGCGTCGCCCGTCGGCCACGACGCGTACGCGCCCAGGCCCTCCAGGGCCAGGCCATGGCCCACGTTGTCGAGGAGGAGCCGCTTGATGGGCTGGGTGAGCGCATCGCGCGTGTAGCGCAGCGTGGTGTCGGGTTGGCGGGCCAGCACCTGGGCGAGCTCGTGGGCTCGACCGAGCAGCTCCGCCGCCGGCACGACCTCGCTGACGACGCCCAGCGCCAGGGCCTCGGCTGCCGAGATCCGTTGGCCGGTGAGGAGGAAGTACCGGCCCCGGTTGGCCCCGAGCAACATCGGCCACACGACGTGCACGCCGTCGCCGGGCACGGTGCCGAACCGGAAGTGCGGAGCGTCGGAGAACCAGGTGTGCTCGGCGGCGATGACGATGTCGGAGAGGACGGCGATCTCGGCATGGACCGTCGCCGGACCGTTGATCGCGGCGATGACGGGTACCTCGATGTCGAGCAGGCGGCCGAGCAGGCGCTTGCCGTGGGCGTAGATCGTGTCCCACTTGGCGGGGGTCATGGCGCCAACCCAGCTGTCGTCGATCGCCGAGATGAACCGGTCACCCGTGCCCGTGAGGACGACCACGCGGTTCTCGGGATCGGCACCGACGTCGGCGAAGCAGTACCCGAGCTCGGTGTGCGGAGCTGCGCCCCACACGAGCGGGCCCCCGTCGCTGTGGAATCGGAGCTCGATGATGCCGTGCTCGTCGCGGGTCATGGCGACGTGGTCGTACGACTGGGAGTACCGGTCGAAGCGGGGTTTCACCGCGGTGCGCCCGGGCCCAGGCCCAACAGGCTCGAGGTGTTGTCGCGCATGATGAGGCGAACGTCGCCGTCGGACAGCCCGGCGAGCCCTTCGATGAAGTCAGCCGGTTCGGCCAGCCCTTCGGGATGGGGCCAGTCGGAGCCGAAGAGCACCTGCGACGGTCCGATCAGACGGGCCAGTGCCGGGATGTCCTCCTCGTGGTACGGCGACACGAACAGATGGCGTCCGAGGATCTCGCTGGGTCGGCCCGAGACGTACCCGCCGGGCCACGGGCCGTTGCGGCCCATGCCTTTCATCTTGTCGAGCTGGGCCAGGAGATAGGGCACCCACAGCGATCCGTTCTCGACCGAAGCCAAACGCACGTTGGGGAAGCGGCCGAAGAGGTTGTGCAGCACGAGCGAGGCGATGGTGTCCATGATGGGACGGTCGCCGTACGAGCACGACCACTGGAACGCGCTCTGCCGGTGTGACGGCGGGTTCGGGCTCTCACCCCAGCACGTCGAGAACATCTCGTTGTAGCCGCTCTCGCCGATGTGCAGGCCCACGAGCACGCCGGCCTCGTTGATCCGGGCCCAGAACGGATCGAACCACGGATCGGCGGGCGAGCGTCCGTAAGCCGGCCCGGGCCGGAGCGCGATGACGCGCGCCCCGCGCTCGAGCACCCGGTCGAGCTCGGAGCAGGCGCGATCGCGGTCGGCGAGCGGGATGATCGGCGCAGCGAAGATCCGTCCGGCGTGGGCGTATCCCCAGTCGTCGTCGAGCCATCGGTTGAAGGCGTCGAAATTGGCGTGGATCTGGACGGGATCTCCGGCCATGGCCTGCTCGACGCACACGCCGAGCGTCGGGAACAGCAACGCGGCCTCGACGCCCTGTCGGTCCATGGCTTCCAGACGGGCCACGGGGTCGACGTACGCGGGCTGCATGGGCTCGTCGACCTCGCTGGCATCGCCCCGCTCACCGCTGGCCTTCATGCTGCGCAGCATCTCCCGCAGGGCGCCCGGCCTCACGACGGCGTCGTACTGGTTGCGGAGGAACACGAAACGCTCGGCTCCCACGAAGATCTTCTCGTCGTCGCCCTCGCCTTCGACGTGAACGGCAAGGGGCAACAGGGCGCGGGGCATGTGCCGGGTGAAGGCGTCGCGGGGCTCGTAGTAGTGGTTGTCGGCGTCGACGAGGCGGTCGCCGACGATCGCGGTGGCTCTCGTCGACGACGGCGACGGCCCGGCTTTCGACCGAGAGGTCACACCCCGGCCTCCCGCTCGAGGGGCCCCACCGGGTCGAACGGGCCGGCGAGATATCCGCCATCGATCACGAACTCGGCGCCGGTGCAGTAACTGCTCGCGTCCGACGCCAACCACACGACGAGCTCGGCGACCTCGGCCGGTTGGCCGATCCGGCCCAAGGGCATGCGGGCGGCGAGGATCGGGCGCATGTCGAAGCCGCCCCAGGCCGCCGGCTGCACCATCGGCGTGTCGATGGGGCCGGGGTGGATCGAGTTGACACGCACGCCCGATCGTCCGAGCTCGAGGGCGGCGGTACGAGTGAGGCCGCGCACCCCGAACTTGCTCGACACGTACCCGGCGATCCCCGCGGCGCCGGCGAAGCCGTTCACGGACGACACGTTCACGATCGACCCGTTCCCCGCGGCGCTCAGATGGGGCGCTGCGTAGTGGATGCCCGTGAACATCGACACGAGGTTGGTCTCGATCACCCTGCGATAGCGCGCCACCGGGGTCTCGGCGATGGGTGCGGGGCGCAAGGAGATCCCGGCGTTGTTGACCAGGACGTGCAGCGCTCCGAAGCGGCCCACGGCATCGTCGACGGCCTCGGCCCACTGGCTCTCGTCGGTCACGTCGAGATGTCGGTACGCCGCGGCCGGGCCGAGCCGATCGGCCAGAGCCGTCCCCTCGTCGTCGAGCACGTCGGTGAGCAGGACCCTGGCGCCCTCGGCGACGAAGGCCTCCGCCTCGGCGGCGCCTTGCCCCTGGGCCGCTCCGGTGATGATGGCCACCCGCCCGTCGAGTCGCTTGGTGCTTGCGTTCATGCCCTGTTCGTAGCACCGCAGCGCTCCTGTGTGCACCTGGGCGGCTCGTCTAGATTGCGGGCTGCCTGACGCGACGGCTGTTTCGCCGAGTGTCACCGACAAGGATCGATCGGGGGATCGTGGACGAATTGACGCGGCGTCGGATCTTCACGACCGCGCTCCTCGCTCGCCGCTTCGAGGACCGGGTGGCGCAGCTCTGCCTCACCGGCGAGATCCCGGCCAATCTCCACCTCGGCGCGGGCCAGGAGCTGGCCCAGTGCGCCGTGCTCGCTGCGCTGCGTCCCGACGACCCGATGCTCTACGGCCACCGGGGCACCGCCTACTGGATCGCTCGCGACCTGCCGCTCGAGACCATCCTGTGCGACATGGCGTACCGCGAGGGTGGTACGAACCGGGGCAAGGGCGGGGTCATGCACGTCATCGACGCGGCGCGGGGGATCCTGGGCGAGAGCGGCTCGCTCGGGGGCAACTTCGTGATCGGGGCCGGTGTCGCCTACGCCGAGCAGCGGCTGGGCACGGGCCGGGTGTGCATCGTGTTCTTCGGTGACGGCTCGGCCAACCGCGGGCAGTTCCACGAGGCGGCGAACTACGCGGCGGTCGCCCGTCTGCCGCTGATCCTGCTGTGCGAGAACAACGGGTGGGGGATGTCGGTGCCGGCGTCGGTGTCGACGTCGGTCGTCGACATCGCCGACCGGGCCGCGGGTTACGGGATGCCCGGGATCGTGGTCGACGGCAGCGATATCGATGCGGTCTTCGACACGGTGGCCGTGGCCGCCGCTCGGGCCCGGGCTGGCGATGGTCCGTCGCTCATCGAGGTCAAGGTCACCCGGCTCCGGGGTCACTGGCTCGGAGATCGGGAGTCGTACCGTCGGGGCGCATCAGGCCCGGGCCCGGGCGCCGGCCCGAGCGACACGGCGTTGGTCGATCCCCTCGACCAGATCGACCCGGTGCTGCGTGAGGAGCTCGAACGGGGCTTCGACGAGCGCATCGAAGCCGCCGTCGCCACGATGAGATCGAGACCGGTGGTCAGCGCCGACACGGCTCGCGAGTCGGTGTTCGTGCCATGACCGAGGCGCCGGAAGAGACGCGAATCGTCAAGTACGCACACGCGATCCGCGAGGCGATCGTGGGCGAGATGAAGCGCGATCCCAACGTGGTGATGTTCGGCGAGGATGTCGGCCCGATGGGCGGCGTGTGGGGCGTGTCGCGGGGGATGGGCGAGTTCATCGGCGACCAGCTCTTCGACACCCCGATCAGCGAGAACCTCGTGGTGGGCATGGCGATCGGGATGGCCATGCGGGGACTTCGACCCATCGCCGAGCTGCAGTACTGCGACTTCGTGTTCAGCGCCGGCCAGGAGGTGTTCCTCAACTGCGCGACCTGGCGCTACGCCCACGACGGCCAGGTCGACCTGCCGCTCGTGGTGCGCATGGCCTCGGGCGGAGGCGGGTTCGGCCCCGAGCACTCGCAGTGCACCGAGGCCTATCTGATGCACACGCCCGGGGTGCGCGTCGTGGTCCCGTCGACCCCCGCCGACGCCAAGGGGCTCGTGACCGCGGCCATCCGCAGCGACGACCCGGTGTTCGTCTTCGAGCACAAACGTCTCTACGGCACCAGCGGCCCCGTCCCCGAGGGCGAGCACGTCACGCCATTCGGGCAGGCCGTCGTGCGCAGGCCCGGCGACCGTCTCACGATCGTCGCCTGGCAGGACATGCTGCGTCGATCGCTCGCCGCCGCGGAGATCCTTGCCGCACAAGGGATCGAGGTCGAGATCGTCGACCCGGTCACGCTCAACCCGTTCGACCTCGAGACCCTGTTGCGCTCGGTGAAGAAGACCGGGGCCTGCCTGGTGGTCGAGGAGGGTCCGCGCACGCTCGGCGTCGGAGCCGAGATCGGGGCGTTGCTGATGGAGCACGCCTTCGGATGGCTCGATCGTCCACTGCGGCGCCTGGCCATCCCCGACATCCCCGTTCCCACGGCCGAGCACCTCGTCGACTCGTTGGTCCCGAGCGTCGACGACATCGTCGCCACGGTCGTCGAGATGTGCCGATGAGCGCCTCCGACCGCCACGACCCGGCGCCCGGGCCGGGCCGGTCGTCGATGGAGGTGCGGGTGCCGAGCCTGGGCCAGTCGGCCGAGACGGCGGTGCTGCTCTCATGGGCGATCGAGGCGGGCGAGCTCGTGCGTCGAGGCGACGTGATCGCCGTGGTCGAGACCGACAAGACCGAGATCCCCGTGGAGGCGCCGGCAGACGGGGTGCTCGGCCCGCATCAGGCCCGACCCGGCGACGAGTTGGCGATCGGTACCCTGCTGTGCGTCGTCCTCGACGGCTCTGGTGGCGCTGGGGGTTCTGACGGTCTGGGCGGCTCCGGTGCCGCGGGTGGTTCTGAGGGCTCCGAGGGCTCGAGTGCCGCGGGCCGCACCGAAGGTGCTGGCTACTCTGAAGGGCCTGTCGCCGGGTCTGACGCGGCTCACCGTTTCGGCGACGCTGCTGGCGGGCCTGCCGTTCCCAGCGGCGCTCGGGGTCTGATCTCGCCCCGGGCTCGGCTGCTCGCCCGCGAGCGGGGCATCGACCCCGCCACCCTCGTGGGATCGGGCCCCGACGGGCTGGTCGTCGAACGCGACGTGCCCCTGGCCGACGTGCCCGTGCCCGACGTGGCCGGCGAGGCGGCGCCAGCCGGCGTGGCGGACGTGGCCGGCGGCCGTCTCGTACGCGACCGCCTCCCGCTGTCACCGTTGCGCCGCACGGCGGTGAAGCGCCTCACCCGCTCGTGGACCACCGTGCCGCATTTCGTGCAGATGGTCGACATCGACGGCAGCCGGCTGGCGGCTCGAGCCTCGGTCACGGCTCAGGGCGACCCCAGCGCACCCACGGTGACCGACGCGGTCGTCGCGGCCGCTGCTCGGGCCCTGGCCGATCAGCCCGACGCCAACGCCCGCTACGACGACGGCCATCTCCTGCGTTTCGCCGACGTGCGCATCGGCATCGCCATCGACACCGAGCGGGGGCTCGTCGTCGGTGTGGTTCGTGATGCCGATCGCTTGTCGGTGCAGGAGATCACGACGCAGCGCCGGCGTCTCGTCGAGCTGGGCCGCACCGGGCGGCTCGGTCCCGACGACACCGGCCTGGCCAGCGCGACCGTCTCGAACCTGGGTGCCTGGGGCATCCGGGCTGGCACCCCGGTCCTCAACGACGGCGAGGCCATGCTGGTGTTCGTCGGTGCGCTGGCCGATCGGGTCGTCGCCGTCGACGGTCGCCCGGCCGTGCGGCCCGAGATGACGTTGTCGATCGCCTACGACCACCGTGTGCTCGACGGCGCCGCTGCTGCCGCGCTCACGGGGGCCATCAAACGCCGTCTGGAGCTCGATCCGTACGAACGCCAGCCCGAGCCGGGAAAAGGGAGCACCCCATGAGCGCCTCCACCATCAGCGGACCCGACGGAGCGAGCATCCCGTTCGCGGGAACCGTCGATCCGGCCTTCTCTGCGGTTCGCGACGCGTTCGTCGAGAACTTCACCGTGGGCTCGGGCGGGTACCCGGCCTTCGAGCGCGGCGCAGCGTTGTGCGTGTACGCCGGCGGGCGTCCGGTGGTCGACGTCTGGGGCGGCTGGGCCGACCGCGCCCGCAGCCGGCCGTGGGAGCGCGACACGCTCACCTGTGTGTTCTCGTCGACAAAGGGCGTGGTGGCGATCGAGCTCCTCATGTTGGTGGAGCGGGGCCTCGTCGATCTCGACGCTCCGGTGGCGCGCTATTGGCCCGAGTTCGCGCAGTCGGGAAAGGGCGAGATCCCCGTGCGCTGGCTCCTCACGCACCAGTCGGGGGTGTCGGCGATCACCAAGCGCATGAACCACGGCGACCTGTCCGACTGGAACGCCATGGTCGAGGCCCTCGCCGCTCAGGCTCCGATGTGGGAGCCGGGCACGGGCCACGGCTACCACGGTGTCACCTACGGCCATCTCGTCGGCGAGGTGTTCCGCCGGGCCTCGGGCACGACGCTCGGGCAGTTCCTCCGCTCCGACCTCAACCCGGCGCTCGGTCTCGACGTCCACATCGGCGCCGGCCCCGAGCTCGATGCCCGAATCGCCGACACTCTTCCGGCGCCGGCACTGGGCCCGGGCGAGCTCACGTTCTCGGCGCACTTCGCCACGCACCGGTTGGGCGCCATGAGCTTCGCCAACCCGCCCGATGCCATCGACTTCGACCATTGCAACTCCCGGCAGTACCGGGCGGCCGAGATCCCCATGTCGAACGCCATGACCAACGCCCGTTCACTGGCCCGGCTCTACGCGGCCATGGCCAACGGCGGCGAGCTGGACGGTACCCGGATCCTCGGCGCGGAACTGGTCGACGAGGCGTCCCGGATCCATGTGGACGGATTCGACCTCGTGATGAGCCTGCGCACCCGTTTCGGGCTGGGTTTCGAGATCACCCAGCCCGAGTGGCGCTTCGGGCCGGGGATGCGAACCTACGGTCACAACGGGGCCGGCGGCTCGCTCGGCGTCGCCGATCCCGACGCCGGAATCGGGTTCGGCTACGTGATGAGCCAGCACTGGCAGGGTTCGACCCGCAACGATCCTCGCTGGCGGACGATCTTCGACGCGCTCTACGGAGCGCTCTGACAGCCGTCGGCCTGGATGCGCAGCACCACGACGGTCGATGCCTTGACGTCGGCTCCGCCCGCCGGAGTCTGGCTCACGACGGCGTTGGGGACCGGGCCGCCGAGACACGCCGAGCTCCATTGATAGGCGAAGTTCGCCGACCCGAGTGTTGCGAGCGCGGTGTCGAGGTCGGAGCCCACGACGCTGGGAACGAAGGCGCAGGACGAGTCCTCGACCTTGAGGTGCACCACCGACTCGCGGGCGACCACGAAGCCCGGGGCGGGGTCCTGGCTGAAGACCTTGCCCCGGTCGGGCGAGCCGAAGCAGTCGACGGTGCTGGTCACGTTGGACAGGCCAGCCTGGTTCAGGGTCCGGGTCGCGCTGGCGAGATCCTGGCCGGTCACCGCGGGGATGCCCACCTCGGCGGGCAGGGTCGTGGTGGTCGCCGGTGCTGTGGTGACCGGCGCTGTGGTGGCGGTGGTCGTCGTTCGTGGTGCGGTCGTGGGTGTCGGGACGGGCGTCGTCGTGGGAAGCCCGGCGATGCCGGCCGTGTCGGTCTCGATCGTGGTGCCGCGGGTGGCTGATCCGCCGGACCTGGTGGGCGACGCCGCGCTCGAGGTCGACGTCGTCGAGCCCGAGACGTCGGGGGACGAGGCGGCCGGCTGGGTGGGCGTCGTGGTGGAACCATCGGCCTGCGCCGCACCGGTTGGGTCGGTCTCGCCCGTGACGACGACTTCGTCACCTCCACCCGAGAGGGCGAGCGCGATCCCCGTGAGACCGATGATCACCACGGCTGCCGCTGCGCCGACCAGGACCCGACGCCGCCGCTTCGGCGATGGCGATGGCGATGGCGATGGCGATGGCGATGGCGATGGAGTGATGCCCGACAGCCCGGGCGGCGTGAACGAGGGTGGCGTGAACGAGGGCGATGGCGACGGCGTGACGCCCGACGACCCGGGCGTGAGCGAGGGCGGAGTGAACGTGGGCGGCGTCGACGATGGCGTGAGCACGGTGTCGGGCGTTGGCTCGTCTCTCAGACCCAAGGCCGTCGCCTCGGCCCGGGACCGTCGTGGTGACCCATCGCGAATGGCCATCAGGCTGGCCGAGACCGCGGCCCCGGCCCCCGCTCCGGCATCGGCCAAGGCTCGTCCGAACGCCTCGGCCGAGGTGTACCGCCGGCTGGGCTCCTTGGCCATCGCCTGCTCGATGACGTCTGCGACGGCGCCCGGAACTCCCCCCGGGCGCATGTCGGGGACGGGCTTGGTGAGGATGCGCGTGATGAGCTGAACCACGCCTTCGTCGGTGGGGCGGAGAAAGGCCGGCTGCCCCACCAGGAGCGAGAACAGCGAGGAGCCCAGGGAGTAGATGTCGGACGCCACCGACGCCGGCCGACCCTCGAGCACCTCGGGGGCCGCATGGACCACCGAAGCGGTGATGTTGCCGGTGGCGGTCACCGTCCCCTCGATCATCGACGCGATGCCGAAGTCGGTGAGCTTCACCTCGCCGTACGACGACATGAGAACGTTGTCGGGCTTCACATCGCGGTGCAACACACCGACCCGGTGCGCAGCCTCGAGGGCCCCGGCGATGCGGATCCCGACCTCGGCGACCTCCTGCCACTCGAGCGGCCCCTCGCCGTCGAGCCGGTCGGCGAGCGAACCCCCGTCCATGAGCTCCATGGCCAGGAACGGCGATCCGAGCTCGGTGAAGCCGGAGTCGAAGATCGTGACGATCGACGGATGGCTCGACAGCGAGCCCATCACCGTGCGCTCCCGATCGAACCGGAGCCGCGAGCGATCGTCGAGCGCCGTTCCCCTCAGCACCTTGATGGCGACCTCGCGGTGCAGCTCGACCTGCTGAGCCCGGTAGACGACCCCGAAGCCGCCCCGCCCGATCTCGACGGGCGCGGCGTAGCCCCGGATCCCCAGGGTGAACTCGGGCTGCTCGTTCATGCTCCAGGCCGATCTCGCAACGTGGGCGACACGACTCGTTCCCGCAACCCGGTCAGCGCCTCGTGGTCGAGCCCGGGGTTCACACCCGTGGCGAGGTGCTGTTCGGCGAACTGTTCCGGCGCGACCAGCGCAGCGCGAGCGTCCCGACGGCGATGGCAGCCGCCGCCACGGCCATCAGCGGGAAGATCGTCGAGCCCGTGAAGGCGAGTTGACCGCCCGAGCCGGCGGGCGTGTTCTGGAGTCCGCCGCCGCCTGCCGGGGGGACCGCCTGCGGCGCACTCGCCGGTGCGGTGGACGGTGTGGTCGTGGTGGCCGGTGCGGTCGTGGTGGTCGCCGGTGCGGTTGTGGTGGTCGCGACCGTGGTCGTGGTGGTCGCCGGTGCGGTTGTGGTGGTCGCGACCGTGGTCGTGGTGGTGGGTGCGGTCGTGGTGGTCGTGGTCGTCTCCTGGCACGGAGGCGGCAGGGTGACGGTGTGGCTGCGCACCATGTCGGGGAAGTCGGCAGTCGGGTAGCTGCCGGTGACGGTGAGGGTGACGGTGCCGGTCAGCGAGTCGGGGAGCACGGTCGTGCCCGAGACGCTGTTCTGGATCCCCGGTGCGATGCTGGCGACGCTTCCGTTCCAGGTGACGGTCGCCGGAGACTGGCTGCTCGTGGTGACGACACTGCTGGTGAGCTGTATGGGCTCGTTCCCGCCAGCGGCGTTGTTCCAGACCGACCAGGTGATCGTGAACTGGCCGTCGGCGCAGGCGACCGTCCCCGAGACCACGGGGAAATGGGCGAAGGCCGTCCCCACCGTGAAGAACAGGGTGATCGCCAGCGTGGCCAGCACGACCAGCACGCGGCGTCCGTGAACTCGGGATCTCGTCATCACAACCTCCATCGCGCGACCGGGAAACCGGTGCGTCCGTTCACCCTGGCCGTCAGTGTACGGATCGAGCGCCTCCGACGACAGGCGCGGCGAACGATTTACCTTCGAGATCGCACGCTACGCGTTGGTAGCTTCACCGGCACTCCGACGATTCGGGCGGATCAGACACCGCCTCGAGCTCAACGGGGCCGAGGATCGACTCCCGATTGCTGGGCGCGGCGCAGGTCGTTCCGTCGGCATGACGGAGTTCACGGAAACCCACCGTGGAATTAACGTTGCCATACCCCGGCTCGTGGTCTGCTCTGGCCATGTCCCGATCCCGCCCTTGGGCGCTGCGCGCGATTCTGGCCTCAGCAGCGCTTGCCGTCGGCGCCACGGCGTTCGTCGTCAGCACCACTGGTGTCCTGGCCGGCTCAGCCAGCGCTGCGCCCGTCAGCGTCGTCGGCATGGCCCCCACGCCGAGCGGCACCGGCTTCTGGCTGGCCTCCTCCGACGGTGCCGTCGCCCCCGTTGGCGACGCGACGGCGCTGGGCTCCATGTCGGGCTCGAGGCTCAACTTCCCGATCGTCGGGATCTCGGCCACGTCGACGGGTCGGGGCTATTGGCTGGTGGCGTCCGATGGTGGGATCTTCAGCTTCGGTGACGCCAAGTTCCTCGGTTCGACGGGCGGTATGCGTCTCAACCAGCCGATCGTCGGAATGGCCGCCACCCCGGCGAGTCGGGGCTATTGGTTGGTGGCGTCCGATGGTGGGATCTTCAGCTTCGGTGACGCCAAGTTCCTCGGCAGCGCCGGCAATTTGAAGCTCGTGCAGCCCATCACCGCGATGACCGCGACGGCATCGGGGAACGGGTACTGGCTCACCGCCGACGATGGTGGGATCTTCAGCTTCGGTGACGCCAAGTTCCTCGGCTCCGGTGGCGGCCAGCCCCGAGCCGACACGATCGTGGGCATGGCCTCCTCGGTCTCGGGGCGTGGGTACTGGCTCGTGTCGCAGGGCGGAGCGGTGCTCGCGTACGGTGACGCGGCCAACCTCGGCTCGGCGGCCGTCGGCGCTCCAGTCGTCGGCATCATGCGCCAGCCGACGAGCAACGGGTACGTCGTGGCCGTCGCCGACGGAACGGCCCGGGCGTTCGGGGGATCGACCCCGATCCCGAGCGCGGCACCGATCCCGACGCCCGTTCCGTCCCCGGGCGCAGCACCGGCGCCGGTCTCGATCGAGAGCCAGATCGCAGCCGACATCGTCGCTCGCATCAACGAGGAGCGAGCGGCACGGGGCCTGAGCCCCCTGGTCTGGGACCACAGCCTGGGCGCGCTGGCGGCCGATTGGTCACGCACGATGGCCTCGACCGGCAGCTTCGTGCACCGCGATCTCAGCGCGGCGATGACCGTCACCGGCATCAGCGGGCGATTCGAAGGTCTGGGCGAGAACATCGCCTGGGCCAGCGGCGGGGCCATGTCGTCGGGCCGCATCCACAGCATGCTGATGAACTCGAGCAGTCACCGGGTGAACATCCTCCAACCCGGTTTCGACACCGTCGGTGTCGCGGTCACGTGCATCAACGGCAAGATCTACGCCACCGAGAACTTCGGCCGGGTCGCGAGCTCACCGGCGCCCGGCTACGCCGCCGGCACCCCGCCGCTGCAGCCCGTGGTTCGCAACGACAGCACCGGTCCGGCCTGCTGAGTTGCTGCACTGCTGAGCTGCTGCACTGCTGAGCTGCTGAACCTGGCCTCGAGCCGCTCGTCGACCGACCGACGGTGACCTCTGGAGAGCAACCGGCCGGCGCCGGGGCCTGACGACCGCTTGGCTGAACCCTCAGGCTGAAGCGGCGTCGGCGGAGGGGCCGGCCGTCGACGACTCGGCTGGTTCGGCGGTCCCGGAGGAGGGGCCGTCGGAGGCGTTGGGGGACGCCGATGGCTGCAGCGTCGGGATGCGGAGGCCCCGCAGCCCGAACCACGAGAGCTCCATGAGCCATTCGGCGAGCTTCTCGGAGCTGGGGAGGCCGGCCTCGACGGTGGGATCGGTGAGCACCCAGCGACCGACCGATTCCGCCATGCCGACGAGAGCATGCGCGAGGGCGGCGCGCTGCTCTGCCGGTCCGTCGATCTCGATGAGGCCGACGACCTCGGCCGCGATCCGCCCGATGATCTCCTCGCAGATGTCGCCGAACTCGGGATCGTGCCTGACGGTGGCGCCGAACAGCAGCCGAAACGCGGCCGGGTCGGCATCGAGGAAGCGGAAGTAGGCGGTGAAGCCGCGCTGCACGGTGTCGCGAGGCCCCGTCGCCGCGAACGTCGCCGTCGACCACTCGAGGACCAACTGATTCCCGATGTCGGACAGCAGCTCGCCGAAGAGCGCACGCTTCGACCGGAAGTGCTGATACAACACGGGTTTCGTGACGCCGGCGGCATCGGCGACATCGTCCATCGACGTGAGGTGGAATCCCCGCTCGGCGAAGACCGTGCGCGCCACGCCCAAGAGCTGTCGGCGGCGCTGGTCGGCAGGGAGGCGAGCGTTCACGGTGACTCCGGGAAATGGGTCGAGCCGTGCAGGGAACACCCGAGTGTAGGGGTCCCAACCCGAGGGCCCCTATGGGGTATCAGGTGCTTCGGACCCCGGGCGCCTCGACGACGACCTCTCGACCGGCGCCGGCTGCCGAGGCGGCTGCGACGGCGCTGCGCGGTGCGCGTGCTCTGCAGCCGCGGTCCGCTCGTCGCGCTCGGCAGCGTTGACGCCATACCCGACCACGATCGACGGCAGCAGGGTGATCGTCGCGATGACGAGGCAGGCCACGATCACGACCATGAGCGCCTCGGGCAGATCCCAGTACAACGCCACCGAGAAGACGGCGATGGCGATCACCAAAGCCAGGTAGCCGATGCGCTTGCCGCGCTGGGCCCACGATGCGATGTGGGCCCGCCGCTCGACGATCGGGTCGGGCGACGGCGACCCGTCGCCTGTCGGCCCGGGATCGAGGTCGTCGTTGCGCATGTCGTTCATCCTGGCCGATCGAGCAGCTCCGCGAGGTGTCGGGGGAGATCGGCGAGGTCGAGATGCCTGGCGATCGCGAGGCGGTTGGCCGAGACCATGGCGACATCGGGATGCTCGATGACCCGGGCGATGGCCGGTGGGTCGTCGATCGGCAACCACCGGACCCCGAGCGAGCGCAGCTCGTCGAGCGCGGGGTAGCTCCCCGCGGCGAGCGGGCGTCCGGCCACGATCGACTCGATCACCGGGTTGCCGAAGCCCTCCCAGGTCGACGGGAACGCCACGACGTCACAGGCTGCGTAGGCGTCGGCGATCCCGAGCTTCCCGTCGGGCCCGGTGCCCGCTCCCGACCCGGTGCCCGCTTCCGCCCCGGTGCCCGCTTCCGCCCCGGGCGCCGGTGACCACAGGCCCCGACGAATGGGCACCGCCGCCTCGGCGAGGATGGCATCGAGCGTGGGCCCGTACCCGTCCTCGGCCGGACCCGACAGCCAGTACAGGACGGGTCGACCGGTCAGCTCGACCAATCGCTCGGCCAGCGCCACTGCAGCCGGGACGTTCTTGCGGGCGATGGCCCGGGTCGGCTGGAACACCACGATCGTGGTGTCGGATGCACCGAGCGCGGCCCGGGCCCGGGTCCGATCGCCGGTCGGGGCCGTGAGGTCGAAGTGGTTGCGGACGGTGACCGCGGCGAAGCCCCGGTCGGCGAGCTCCCGTCGGGAGTGGTCGTTGATGACGACGTGCAGGGCCCCGGGCAGCTCAGGAGGGAGCTCGTCGACTCCGCGGTAGTGCTCGCGCTGCCATGCCAGGTCGTGATGGTGCAGCACGACCCGTCCCGGGAACCGTCGCAGCGTCGAGGTCACCACCCGGGCCGCGTCGAGATTCATCGGCAGCGACAACAGGTTCTCGACGATGACGAGGTCGACGCCGACGAGCGCCGCGGCCATCGCCGAGGCCAGCGCCGGAGCTGAGACCGGCGTGCCGGCTCCGATCGCCAGGCCGGGGAGGATGACGTCCTCGGGTCGGACGGGCTCGACCGTCCCGAGCTCCCCGGCGATCCGGCGGACCGCGAAACCCAGGGCTCGCAAGGCGTCAGCCCATTTCGCGGCTTCGATCGAGACCCCGTCGGAGCCCCCGAGCCGGAACGACACCATGACCGCGACGGGCACGGGTCCTCAGGCCGTCGACGAGCCGGCCACGCGACGCGTCGGGCGCCGATCGAGCGGTCGCGCCCGGTGGCCGCCGGTGGGTCGTTGGTAGGGGGCACCGGCGTGGCGCCCGGGGGGTCGGCCGACACGGAAGAGCACCCCGATCAGTCCGGCGACCAGCACGAGGTCGCCGTAGGAGACGGGAACGCGCTCGGGCCACGGGATCAACAGCACATCGCCCAGGCGGGTCAAACGATCGTCGTCCCGCTCGACGTGGTGGCTCGACGAATCGGCGTAGGCGGCGAAGTCGGCGGTCGTGGCGTCGGACGGCAGCCGGACGGGCATCCCCTGGTTGACGACCACGCACAGGGCGTTCATGGCCAGCCCGGTGAACACCACGGGCATGCACCGGAAGCGGAGGTTCGCCACGACGAACGTCAACGACATGGCGAGCGCCAGCACCAAGAGCACCGGGGCGCCTGGCGGGGAGCTGCGACGGAGGATGGCCAGGAGCACGGCGCTGGCAACCACCAGCGGCCAGGCCCGGAGGTGGAGATCGAGGACGCGTCGCAGCCGCCCGCCGGTCAGAACGACGGCGAACAGGCCCGCCGCCAGTCCCACGGGTACCAGGATCACGAGCTCGACGGTACCCGCAGGGCCGGTCGCACCGGTGGACCACCCGTCCCGGCGTGGCCCCCGGGACCCTCCGCCCCGTAGCGTCGGGCGGCGAATGACGCCGAGGGGGCCAGGTGATCGAGATTCGGGCAGAGATGACCGCCAACGTCTGGCAGGTGCTGGTCGTCGTCGACCAGCACGTCGAAGCGGGTGAGGAGCTGGTCATCCTGGAGTCGATGAAGATGGAGATCCCCGTCGAGGCTCCGGTGGCCGGGCGGGTGGCCGAGGTGCGGGTGGTCCCCGACGAGTCGGTGCGAGAGCTCCAGGTCCTCGTCGTGATCGATCCCGACTGAGATGGACGGCGTCCCGGTCGTCCCGGTGCCCGTCCCGCCGGCCGGGCCCCTCAACGGCGTGCTCGTCGTCGACCTCACCAGGGTGCTCGCCGGGCCGTTCTGCACGATGGTGCTGTCCGACCTCGGGGCCCGGATCGTCAAGGTCGAGCATCCCGAGGGGGGCGACGACAGTCGGGCCATCGGGCCGTTCATCGACGGCCGCTCGGCGTACTTCGCCTCGGTCAACCGGGCCAAGGAGTCGATCGCTCTCGACCTGCGATCGGCTGACGACCGCCGAGTGCTCGACGCCTTGCTCGAGCGGGCCGACGTGCTCATCGAGAACTTCCGTCCCGGCGCCATGGAACGCCTGGGGTACGGATGGTCGAGCGTGCACGAGCGCTGGCCCCGTCTGATCTATGCAGCGGTCTCGGGCTTCGGGCACACCGGTCCCTATGCCGACCGGCCCGCGTACGACATGGTCGTGCAGGGCATGGGCGGCGTGATGAGCATCACCGGATGGCCGGGCGGACCGCCGACCCGGGTGGGCACCTCGATCGGCGACATCACGGCTGGCCTGTTCACTGCGATCGGGGTGAACGCCGCGCTCTACGACCGGGCCACGACGGGGACGGGACGCTTCGTCGATGTGGGGATGCTCGATTGCCAGGTGGCGATCCTCGAGAACGCGATCGCCCGCTACTGCTCGACCGGGCACTCGCCCGGACCGCTCGGGGCGCGCCATCCGTCGATCGCACCGTTCGGGGCGATGACGACGGCCGACGGGTACCTCATCGCGGCGGCTGGCAACGACGCGCTCTTCGCCGCGATGTGCGCCGTGGTCGGTCGGCCCGAGCTCGCGACCGACGCCCGCTTCGTGACCAACGACGCGCGATCGGCGCACGTCGATGTGCTCCAGATCGAGCTTGAGGCGGCCTTCGTGACCCGCTCGACCGACGAGTGGCTCGCCGCCCTGGCCGGCGCCGGTGTGCCCTGCGGACCGATCAACGACGTGGCCCGGGTGCTCGCCGACCCGCAGGTGCTCGCCCGCACGATGGTGGTCGACATCGCCGGGGAGGACGGGTCGGGTCCGGGCGCCCGTCTCCGCCTCGCCGGGAACCCCATCAAGATCTCGGGATTCCCCGATCCGGCGATCCGCGGCCCGGTGCCCGTGCTCGACGCCCACCGCGCCGTCCTGCTCGCCGAGCTGGGCCTGTCGGACTGACCGCTGCGGCTCCGAGGAGCCCCGCCCGAAACCCCTCCCGGTGCCGCGGCCGCCACGTGTTTCTCGCTGGCGACGGCGTGGTCGCTCAGTAGCCCGCGGGGAGGACCTTCTCGAGCTGCACGTAGAACAGGAACAACACCACGAGGAATGGTGCGACCCCCCCGAGCCAGACGAACCAGCGGGTCCAGCGGCGGAACGCGATCCACCAGCCGAGACCCACCAAGGCCGCGAGGCCCAGCCGGACGTAGAAGGCCCCGCCCGGAGCCTGGAACTCGAAGAGCTCCCCGTCGTCGATGGCCGGAGCCTCGGCGCCGGCCTCGACGCCTGCCGACGGTCCTGACCCGAGCGACCCGGGCGACCCGTCGTCCGGCGGGGTGTCGTCGCCCGTTGCCGTGGTGGCGTCGGGCGAGCCTTGAGTGTCGGAAGGATCGTCGCCCGGGATCTCGTCGGTCGGGGTGGTCGCGGTCGTGGGGCTGAACACCGACGGCGGCGGGCTCGCGTCGGCGACGAGCACCGCCTGGATGACCAGACGCTGCCTGGCCGAGAACCGGGGGTGGCACGTGGTGAGAGTCAAGATGGCGGCCCGGGGATCGGGTGGGGGGGCCAACACGCCCACCTCGGAGGGATCCACGACGATCTCGGTCGTGACCCGGTAGGTGAACTCGCCCGCCAGGGTCTCGACCACGATCTCGTCGCCGATCTCGAGCTCGTCGAGCCGGCCGAATGGCGAGCCGTTGGTGGTGCGATGCCCGGCGATGGCTGCGTTGCCGTACTGGCCCGGCAGCGGTGTCTCGGGATAGTGGCCGGGCCCCTTCTTCAGATCGTCTCGCCCGACGCCCTCGACGACGACGACTTCGAGATCGAGCCTCTCGATGCGCATCAGGGCTGTCGGCTCGCCGCGCTCGGCCGTCGGCGGAGCGGGGGGCAGGGTCGAGCTCGTCGTCTCGGGCTCGGTGGTGGCCGTCGGGCCGGTCCGGGTGGTTCCGGTCGTGCGGGGCGCCGACGTGGTCGAGACGGGTGCACGTGTGGTGGTTGTGGCGGCGACCGTCGTGTCGGCCGAGACGGCCGCGAGGGCCTGGCGGAAGTCGTTCTTGAGATCTTCCTGCTGCTGGGCGGTGTACAGGCCCGTCCCCCAGAGCTGGTACGCGACGAACAGCAGGATCAGCAGCCCCGACGTGATGAGCGTGCGTCCGACACCGCCGAGGACACGCGCCACGCGATCGCCGCGCCGGGCGCGCCGCCGAGCCCGCTGGCGGCTGCGTCGGGCCGCCCTGCTGTCACCGAGCAGGTCGTCAGGATCGCCCCGTGTCGAAGCTTCATCCGGCTGGTCGGGGCCGTCGAGGACCGATGAGTCGCCGGCTTCGGCTTCGGCTTCGGCTTCGATCGGGTTCGTGGCAGCCGGGCCCCGTTCGGGGTCGTCGGGCCGATCCGGCATGGGCTCTCCTGTGGTGGGCGCCGCAGCATCGTAGTGAGCCACGAGTGCCCCTCCGACCACACCCTCACGACGGGCGTTTCGGAGCGGTGGCGACGGTCATGGGAAGCTGACGGGAAGGTCGTTCGGGAGGATGCTCTGCCCAGTTTGGCTGTCCGTCTTCGTAGCGCTGTCTGCCTCGTCGGTCGCTATCCGGTGCTCGCCGGGGTCGATCTCGACGTGGTCGAAGGCGAGATCGTCCTGCTCTCGGGACCCAATGGTGCCGGCAAGACTTCGTTGTTGCGTCTCCTGTCGGGGCTGCTGGCCCTCACGTCGGGGGAGGCCAACGTGCTGGGCCACGACCTGGCGGTCGACCGGCGATCGGTGAGAACGCAGCTCGCGCTGCTCGGGCACGACACGTTCTGCTACGACGATCTCTCGGTAGTCGACAACCTGCGGTTCGCCGCCCGGGCCGTCGGACGCTCCAAGCACGCCGCGGTCGAGGCGGCCGACCGGGCTGTCGAGCGTGTGGGGCTCGCTCGCCAGGCGCACCTCGAGCACCGGCGCCTCTCGGCTGGGCAGAAGCGCCGACTGTCGCTCGGGACGGCCCTGGTTCGCGATGCCCGACTCCTGCTGCTCGACGAGCCCCACGCCGGACTCGACCCCGAGGGCCGCGACGTGCTCGACGCGCTGGTACGCGATGCCGCGAGCGACGGTCGAACGGTGGTGTTCTCGTCGCACGAGCTCGACCGGGCCCGGGGCCTGGCCGGCCGCGAGGTGCGCATCGTGGCCGGGGAGGCCCACGGCGGCCGGTTCCCGACGGCCGCCGCAGCCTCGCCAACAACCTCAACCTCAGGGTCAGGTTCGGTCTCGAGCGCTGCCGACGAGCCCGTCGCCGGTGTTTCGGCTGCTCGGGCCGGGGTGGACACCGAGATGGCACCCGGCGACGCGCACGAGGTGTCCCCATGAGGCTGCTGCGAGAGGCGGCGGTGATCGCGGGCAAGGACCTGCGTATCGAGGCCCGGTCGCGCGTGACCACGAACCAGGTGCTGCCTTTCGGCGGGCTCGTCATCGTCTTGTTCGCGATGGCGCTCGACGCCGACCGACCCACGCTCACCCGGGTCGCTCCGGGTTTGTTCTGGGTGACGATCCTCCTGGCGGCGAGCCTGGCCGCCGCCCGTTCGGCCGCGGTCGAGATCGAGAACGGCGCGGCCGACGGGCTGCGGATGAGCTCGCTCGACGGCGCGTCGATCTTCCTCGGCAAGGCGGCCGCCGTGGCCGTCCAACTGGTTGGGCTCGAGCTGGTCCTGGGCGTCGCCGTGGTCGCCCTGTACGACGTCGAGGTTCGGTCGAGCCCGGTGATGATCGTGGGCGCGCTGTGCGCAACGGTGGGCCTGGCCGCCGCCGGAACGCTCTTCGCCGCTCTGGCGTCGGGTCTGCGGGCCCGCGAGACGGTGTTGCCCCTGCTCCTGCTCCCCGTCCTGGCCCCCGTTCTGCTCGGAGGCACCCGGGCGTGGGAAGCTGGGTTCGAGGGAACCCCGTCCGACGGATGGCCCTGGGTCCAGCTGCTCGCCCTGTTCGGGTTGGTGTACGGGTCGCTCGGGGTCTTGGCCTACGGATCTCTGCTGGAGGAGTCGTGACGCACCGAACCCGAGGCCCCCGGTGACCACCAGCGTTTCGCCCGTCAGGGGCTCCCGCGACGCGTCGGCGCGTTCGGGGCTGCTCGCGAGCCGCCGGTTCGTGAGCGTGCTCGGATGGTCGTGCCTGGTCTCGATGGCCCTGCTGGTCTGGCTGGGCTTGTCGGTGGCCCCGACCGACGCCGTGCAAAAGGACGCCCAGCGTCTGATGTACGTGCATGTTCCCGCCGCCTGGCTCGCATACCTCGCGTTCGGCGTCACTGCCGCGTGCTCGGCCCTCTATCTCTGGCCCCGCACGCGGTCGCTGCACTACGACCGTCTGGCCGGCGCCTCGGCCGAGATCGGCGTGTTGTTCACGGCGCTCACCCTGGCTCTGGGGTCGATCTGGGGACGTCCGGTCTGGGGCACCTGGTGGACGTGGGACGCCCGCCTGGTCACCACGGCCATCTTGTTCTTCCTCTACCTCGGCTACCTCGCGCTGCGTCGGGTGCCCGACGATCCGCAGGTGCGGGCCCGCCGCTCGGCCATCGCCGCGCTCGTGGCCGTCGTCGACGTGCCCATCGTGCACTTCTCGGTGTCGTGGTGGCGGACACTGCACCAGGAGGGGACGGTCTTCGGCGAGGACCGCGACGCCCAGCTCGACGCCACGATGGCCTGGATCCTCCTGTGGGCCGTGGTGACCTTCACGCTCGTGTATCTGTTCCTGGTGCTGCGTCGCTACGACCTGGCCGGGATCGAGGAGGCAGCCGACGAGCGACAGCTCGAGCGGGCGATCGTCGAACGCCGCTCCGAGGCCGCGTCGAGCGTCGTCGCCGCACCCGAGCCGGTGTCCGTGGCCGTCGGCGCAGCACCAGGGAGCGCGCCATGACCGACGCCGCGTACGTCATCGGTGGCTGGGGCCTCACCGCGGGAGCGATCGGCGTGTACGCGCTGCTCCTGCAGCGACGCCTGCGCCGGGCCGTACGGAGCCTGCCTCCCGAGGAGCGACCGCCATGGGCCTGACCTCGACCGGCGCCCCGAACCCGCCCGACGCGCTCGAGCCGATGCCGCCTCCGGGTGCGTCAAGCGCGCCATCGGGCCCCGCAGGGCGGTCGTCGCGCCCCCGGGCCCGCTACTGGGTCGCGGCCGTGGCCTGCGTCGGCGCCATCGGGTTCCTGCTCTTCGGGGGCCTCAGGGGCAACGTCGTGTACTACCGCACGGTGGGCGAGGCCTTGGAGCGCAAGGAGAACGGCGACGTGAGCCGCTTCCGCTTGGCCGGAGCGGTCGTGCCGGGCAGCGTGACCTCCACCTCCGAGGGCGTCTCGTTCCGGGTCACCGACGGCACCAGGGAGGTCACGGTCAACAACCAGGGCGACCCTCCCGAGCTCTTCGCCGACGGAGCCCCGGTCGTGTGCGACGGCCATTGGGAGGGCGACGTGTTCGCGTCCGAGACGATCCTGATCCGACACGGCAACGACTACGGCGACGACTACGTGCCCCCGGCCGTCGATCTCACCGACGTCGGGGTGGACGAGCCGTCGCCGACCACGAGCCCTGGCGCCTGAGTGACGGCATGGGCGGGGTCGGCTCCCACACCGGCGCGGGTGGACGGGTGAACGCGATGAACGCGGGTGGACGGGTGAACGCGTGAAGTCGTCGCTCGGATTGCTGGCCGTCCTCGTCGGCTGCTCCTCGGCGCTCATCGGCGTGGTCGCCATGTCGGTCGGGATCACCAGACGCAACCCGATGCTCGTCCGGATCGGCCGGCGCTCGGCGTTCATGGTCCTCGGCGCCGGTGTCGCCGCGGCGGCCGTCATGGAATGGGCCTTGCTCAGCAACGACTTCAGCCTCCAGTACGTGTTCGACCATCACGCCCGGTCGACGCCCACGCTGTTCACCGTGGCCTCGCTGTGGGGGGCCCTCGAAGGCTCCATCATCCTGTGGGTGCTCATCCTCGGCGGCTACCTGGCGTACTCGGCCCACAAGTTCCGCGATCGCACCGACGATCCCCTCGTGGGCTGGGCGCTCGTCACCCAGATGGCCGTGGCCCTGTTCTTCTTCTGCCTGCTCGTCGGCCCGGCCAACCCGTTCAAGGAGGTGGTCGGGGCAATTCCGCGAGACGGTAAGGGGCCGAACCCGTTGCTGCAGAACCACGTGCTGATGGCGGTCCATCCGCCGATGCTGTACCTGGGCTACGTGGGCTTCACGGTCCCGTTCTCGTTCGCCATCTCGGCGCTCGCCACCGGCCGTCTGGGTGAGGGCTGGCTCGTCGCCACCCGCAGGGCCACCCTCGTCGCCTGGGGATTCCTCAGCGCCGGCATCGTGCTGGGCTCGTGGTGGAGCTACGAGACCCTCGGCTGGGGCGGCTACTGGGGCTGGGACCCGGTCGAGAACGCGTCGCTGATGCCCTGGCTCACGGCCACGGCATACCTGCACTCGGTGATGGTCCAAGAACGCCGCGGCATGCTGCGGGTCTGGAACCTGTCGCTCGTGGTGGCCACCTTCTGCCTCACGATCCTGGGCACGTTCCTCACGCGCTCGGGCATCATCGGCTCGGTGCACGCGTTCAACCGCTCGGGCGTGGGCCCGGCCCTGCTGGGATTCCTGGCGTTCGTCGTGGTCGCCGTCCTCGTGCTCATCGGCTGGCGCGGCGACCGGCTGCGCTCTCCGGGGCGCATCGACTCACCGGTGTCGCGTGAGGGCGCCTTCCTCGTGAACAACCTGCTGTTCGCGGCGTTCGCCTTCGTGGTGTTGCTGGGGACGGTCTTCCCGCTCATCGCCGAGGCGCTCAACGGGGAGCAGCTCTCGGTGGGCGAGCCCTACTTCGACCGCATGACCATGCCCATCGGGCTGTGCCTGTTGTTCCTCATGGCTGTCGCTCCGGCGTTGCCGTGGCGCAGCGCGGGCAAGGGCGTGCTGGCCGACCGACTGTTGCGCCCCGCCCTGGTCGGTGCCGCGGTCATGGTCGTGGCGCTGCTGGCGGGGGCCCACGGATTCGGGACCGTCGCCACCTTCGGCCTCGGCGGGTTCGCGCTCGGCGCGATCGTCCGCCAGGTCCACGTTGGTGTGCGGGCCCGGCGCCGAACCGAGGGCGGCGGGCGCTGGCGGGCCTTCGTCCGTACGTTCAAGAGCAACCCCCGCCTCTACGGCGGCCTCGTCGTGCACAGCGGCATCGTGATCATCGCCGTTGCGTTCGCCGTCTCGCAGTCGTACGCGCACGAGGCCCAGTTCAGGCTGTCGCCCGGCGAGACCTCGGCCGAGTTCGAGGGCTACACGTTCACCTACCTCGAGCTGAACCAGACCGAGGACGCCCGTCGGGTGCAGATCGCGGCCGACGTCCGCATCGAACGCGACGGCGAGAGCCTCGGCGTGTACGCGCCGAACGTGCGCTCGTACGGGAGCGGCATGGCCATCGGCACGCCGTCGGTGCGCGCCGGGATCGTCGAGGATGTGTACCTCAAGCTCTCCTCGGCTCCGGGGGCCGACGACCGCATCTCGCTCACGGTGTTCATCAACCCGCTCGTGATCTGGCTGTGGATCGGCGGGGTGATCGTGGCCCTGGGCACGATCGTGGCGCTCCTGCCGTCGCTGCACGTACGCCGGGGTGGGCCCGGTCGGTCGCCGCCGCCTCCGGGCGAAAGCGATCCGTCCGTCGGCGACGAGGCCACCTCCGACGATCTCGTCTCGCTCGTCGAGGTCTCGTCGTGAGTGCCGCTCCCGACGTGCACGCACGCCTCGATGGGGCCGCTCCGGAGCGTGGGCCGTCTCCCAAGCGGCGGCGGCCCATCCTGTGGGCCGCGGTCGCGATCGGCGTCGTGTTCGCCGGCTTCGCCATCGTGGCCGCGACCGGCCTCGACACCGATCCGTCGTTCGAGGGCGGGAACCTGCTGGGCCTGCCCGCACCCGACGTCGAGCTGGTCTCGTTCGACGGCGAGCCGCTGCGCCTGTCCGACATGGCCGGGCGGGTGATCATCGTGAACTTCTGGAACGACTGGTGCATTCCGTGCCGCCAGGAGTATCCCTCGCTCGTGTCGTTCCACAACCGCCACGTCGACGATCCCGACTTCGCCATGGTGGGGATCCTGCGGGCGAGCTCGCAGGCCGCTGCCGAGGGCTGGCTCGCCGACAATCCCGCGGGCTGGCTGCTCGTCACCGACCCGGGAGAACGGGCCTCGGTCGACTTCGGCACCATCGCCCAGCCCGAGACCTTCGTGATCAACCCCGACGGTGTGGTGGTTGGCGTCCAGCGTGGTCCGGTGACGTTCGACGATCTGGAGCAGATGCTGGCCGCGGGACGGGGTCAGCTCGGAGCCGCAGACGCGGGAGCAGGTGCGTGAGTCGGACCCGCCTCACGTGGGCCGTCCTGATCGTGGTCGTGCTCGGCGCGCTCGTCGTCGCCGGCACCCGGGGCGGCGACGAGTCGGACGCCGCCCGTGTCGAGCGCCTCACCGACCGGCTGCGATGCCCGGAATGCCAAGGATCGTCGGTCGCCGACTCCGACGTGGCGACCTCGCGGGCCATCACCACGCTCGTCGCCGAGCTCGTGGCCCAGGGACGCTCCGACAGCGAGATCTTCGGGGAGTTGAAGGTGCGCTACGACTCCCAGATCCTGCTCCTGCCCGAGAGCTCGGGCATCGGGCTCCTCGTTTGGCTGCTACCACTCGTGTTCGGACTGCTCGCTCTGGGTGGTCTCGGCTTGGCGTTCCTCCGGTGGCGGCGCGAACCTGCTCCTCCACCCAGTGATGCCGATCGGGCGCTGGTCGATCGGTACCGTCTCCAGAGGTCGTCTGCTGGGTCCGTGTCCGCCCCGTCCGTCTCCGCCCCCGAGGAGGTGCCCCGATGAACGCTTTCCGAAGTGCTGGACGGGCATCGGGGGGCTCGGGCGGCGACACCTTGGAGCGTCCGCTCGATCCCGAGGAGCTCCGGGTCCTTGAGGAGGAGCGCGACTTCCTGTTGCGCTCGCTCGACGACCTCGAAGCCGAGCTGGCCGTCGGGAACATGTACCTCGACGAGTACGAGCGCCTGCGCGACGAGTACACGTCCCGGGCCGCTGTGGTGCTGCTGTCGCTCGACAGCGGGGTCGACGCCCGTATCGCCGCCCCGCCGGTGTCGCGAGCGCGCCGGGTCATGGTCGCGTTGTTCATCATCACCTTCGTCGTGGGGGCCAGCTGGCTGCTCGCCGAGTACCTGGGTGAGCGCATCTCCGGTGGGACCGTTACGGGGAACGACCAGATCGACCCGGCGGCGGCCCTGGGCTCGTTGGAGGCTGCCGTCGAAGCCGATCCCGAGTCGGTCTCGGCCCGTCTCGACCTGGCCCGATACCTGCTCCAGACCGACGACCTCGTTGGTGCGCTGCAACAGTTCGACGAGGCCTACGCGATCGACGCCACCAACCCGGAAGCCGCGGCCTACTCGGGCTGGATCCGAACCATCGCCGCCGATGGTGTCGAAGATCCCGCGGCTCGAGAGGAGCTCTACGTCAGTGCGCTCGAGCGTCTCGACGCCGCGGTCGGCGCAGCCTCCGACTACCCCGATGCCCATTTCTTCCGCGGCATGACCCTGTGTTACGGCTTCGGTCGAACCGACGAAGCCACCGTCGAGTGGCGTCGCTACCTCGAGCTGACCGGCCCGGCCGCGCCCCGGGGTGGCGCCGTCGCCGGCTTGATCGACACCGCCGACTGCGGCGTCGGATTGGCGAACAGCACAGCGCCGGCCACGGTCTCGAGCGTGCCGACCACGGTGTCGGTGGCGGGCCCGACCCGCGCCGGCTCCACCACCACGAGCGCGACGCTGGGAGTCACGACCACCGTCGCGTCTTCGACGACCGTCCCGTCGTCGCCTACCGTGGCCGTCGAGACCACCCTGGCGACGACCGCCTCGACGTGAACGGGGTCTGAGCGCCACCGCCGTTCCTGACCACAGCCCCGACCACACACCGCAACCCCATACCGCACTGGAGATTCCCGTGGCCCAAGCCCCCGCGATGGAGATCGATGTCGACGCGACCTACGAGGTCACGATCGGCCTCGACGCCGGCTCGATCGTCATGCTGCTCGATCCGAAGCTCGCACCCACCACGGTGAACAACTTCGTGAGCCTGGCCCGCGCGGGGTACTACACCGGCCTCACGTTCCACCGGGTCGTGCCCGATTTCGTCGTCCAGGGCGGCTGTCCCGAGGGTTCGGGGCGCGGCGGTCCGGGCTACAAGTTCGCCGATGAGCCGGTGATCGCCGAGTACACGGTGGGCGCAGTGGCGATGGCGAACTCCGGCCCCAACACCAACGGATCGCAGTTCTTCATCTGCACCGCCGACTGCCGGGCCAAGCTGGCCAAGTCGTACAACCTCTTCGGCCACGTCACCTCGGGGATGGAGATCGCGCTGGGCGTCAAGGTCGGCGACGTCATGCGTACCGTCACGGTCGTCGAGCAGGCTCGCGCCTGAGCCAGCATCCACCCCGGGACCTAACGCGGGCCTCTGTCAACTGACTCATGCAGCATGGCCAAGCTGCCGGAGGGTGGGATGTCGTTCTTCGACCGGAATCGTAAGAAGCTCGCCGAGCTGGGGGTCGATCCTGCCCGTCTGCCTCCGGGGCAGTACCACACCGAGCGGTTCCCCGTGCTGCATGTGGGAGACGTCCCCACGTGGGACCCGGCCACGTGGGACTTCCGCATCTTCGGCGCGGTGGCCGCTGAGCGGCGACTGTCCTTGGACGAGCTCCAGGCATTGCCGACCACCACGATCACGACCGACATCCACTGCGTGACCAAGTGGTCGAAGTTCGACACGAGCTGGACCGGCGTGAAGTTCACCGACGTGATGGCCCTCGTCGACGTGGCGCCGGCCGTCGCGTTCGTGATCGGCCACGCCGAGTACGGCTACACGGCGAACGTCCCACTGGCCGACCTGGCGCACGACGACGTGCTGCTCGCCTGGGAGTACGGCGGCCAACCCCTCGAACCCCAGCATGGCGCCCCGCTGCGTCTCGTCGTGCCCCACCTGTACTTCTGGAAGTCGGTCAAGTGGATCCGGGGCATCGAGTTCTCGACCCGCGACAAGCCGGGCTTCTGGGAGCGCAACGGCTACCACAATTACGGCGACCCCTTCCGCGAGCAGCGCTACACCAACGACTGACCGTGCTCCCCGGGCGCCGGGCTGCCGGGGCCGTCGCTACATGAAGTTGCGGGTGTGGAGGGCGGCGAGTGTCTCGGTCTCGGCCGGGGTGAAGCCCAGACGGGCGAGACGGCCTTCTCGGCCCGATTGCATGTCGGCCTGCAGCTCCTGCACCGCTGCCCACCCACGGGCGATGTCGCTCGGGACCCGGCTGCCCGCGGCCAGCAGGACCAGACTGTCGAAGACCTCCTGGTTGAGCCCCGCCGTCGAGCGGAGCGCGTCGTGACGGCGCTCGACGGCCGACGCCAGGCGAGCCCGCAGCGTCGGGTCTCGGGAGCAGTGGCGTTCGAGATGCGCAACGCCGAACGCGACGTGCCGTGCTTCGTCGGCGCGGACCAGTCGGGCATCCGTGCGGGTGCAGTCGTCGGGCGCGTGGCGTTCCAGGAATCCCAGCAGGGACAAGAACGTGCCCTCACCGAGCACGCTCAGCAAGAAGCTCGCCGTCGCGAAGTGGGGCTCGTCGAGGAGGGTCTGCAGCGAGGCGCGTCCGCCTGCGCCCGACAACGTCGCGGGCCGCTCGGCGAGTCGGGCCCGCCGGGCGAACACGTGGGCGTGCCGTGCTTCGTCGGCGATCTGCACTGCGAGGAGATGCTGGACCTCGGCGAAATGGGGATGGATCTGGCCGAGGAAGCGCGACGGCACCACCAGTGCCGCCTGCTCGTTCTCGACCAGGTACGCCATGACCGCCACTCGCGCAGGCCTTCGAGCTCGAGGAGCATCCGCACCTCGGGATCGTCGAACGACATCGACAGCAGCAGCTCGTCGAACGCCCGGAGCGTGGTGGCGTCGACCGCATCGTCGATGACGGCGAACACGCAGTGGTCGTGCGGCGCGGTCTCGGTGAGCACGTGGACCGTGCCCGGCGCGATCAGGCCCTCCTGCGCGAAGGCGAGGTGGTTCCCGCCGATGATGCGCTCCGTATGGTGCTCACCGGCCAGCATCGCCGCGCGCCGGCCCGGTGAAAGCACGAGAAGGCGGCGCCGTCACTCCACGGCTTGGAGGACCCTGAGCTGGCGGGTCGATGCCAACAGCCGTCCGTCGCCGGTCCAGATCTCGGTGTCCTCGTCGACGAACCCGTTGACCGCGGCCCGGGTGCTCATCGAGACCAGCACCGGTGACGACGGGTCGATGTCCGGCGAGGGCAGCGGCATCCGGAAGTGCGCGGTGAAGTCGGACGTCATGCTGATTGCCGGTGTGGTGATCCGTTGGTGCACGACCGGCACCCAGATGTCGCCGTACGCGCACACCAGGCCCGCGGTGACGGGCTCGGGCGTGCGGGGGATGATCCAGCCGCCAGCGAACGCTCGGCCGCCGTCACCCTCGAGTGTGGTGTGGCGGGGCCAGAAGTGGAAGTGGTCGTGGGCTGCAACCCGCAAGAGCACGCCGGCCGGCTCCTCGTCGACCCCGACCGGCGCGACCTGTGGCATGGTGGCATCGCTGAACTCGGGCGACGGGCGATCGGTGGCGTAGGTCGCGATGGCCAGCCCGCACAGCGTTCCGTTGCACGACAGGCGGGCCGTCAGCGTGGTGACCGTCCGGCCGACGCGATCGTTCGTGACCTCGGCGCGGAACCCGCCCAGCGTGAAGGGGCGCAGGAAGTGCATCGTGAGCGAGCGGGGTGTGCGCACCGGAGCACCGGGGTCGATCGAGGCGACCTCACCGTCCATGGCGGCCAGAGCCAGGGCCAGGCCGTAGCCGCCGAACAGGCTCCGGAAGCCCTCGAACGTGGCGTCGGTCTGGCGTTCGTAGACGCCGGGTGCCGTGGCGCTGAGCGTGCTGTGTCGGGCCAGGACCCCGGGAACCTCGATCATGCCCCGATCATCGCTTGGGCTTGACCGCCCGGGCGAACTTGGCCACCGTGCCTTTGGCGACCTTCGTGGCCCGCTCGACGAGTGAGTGCTCAAGGGTGACGACGTCGTCGAGGGCCTCGTCGATGGCGGCGATCGTGTCGGCGTCGAGCCTCACCCCGGCGGCAGCCACGTTGTCGTCCACCTGCTCGGGACGGGTAGCCCCGATGATGGCGCTCGTCACCACATCGTCGCGGAGCACCCAGGCCAGAGCCAGTTGCGCCATGGTGATCCCGGCGGCGTCGGCGATCGGTCGGAGCCGCTCGACGGCCGTCAGCACCTCGTCGCTCTTGTAGCGGCCGAGGGCGCCGCCCATCGACGACGACGCAGCGCGCGAGTCGGCGGGCGGCGGCTGTCCGGGCCGGTACTTGCCGGTGAGCACCCCCTGGGCGAGCGGCGACCACACGATGTTGCCGATGCCGTGGCGCCGGCAGCTGTCGAAGACCGCTCCTTCGGGGACCCGGTACAGCATCGAGTACTGCGGCTGGCTCGACACGAAGGGCCGGGCGCCGGTGCGGGCGGCGATCTCGGCCGCGGCGTCGATCTGGTCGGCCTTCCACTCCGACAGTCCCAGCCAGCGCACCTTGCCGGCCTCGACGAGCTCGGTGAGCGCGCCCATGGTCTCCTCGAGCGGGGTGTCCTTGTCGTAGCGATGGCACTGGTAGAGGTCGAGGTGGTCGGTCTGGAGCCGCTTCAACGAGGCGTCGCACTGCTTGAGCACCTGCGATCGCGAGAGACCCTTGTCGGTGTCGGTCATGGGCCAAAACAGCTTGGTGGCCAAGCGGTACGAGTCGCGGGGCACCCCCACGAGCGCCCGTCCGAGCACCTCCTCGGCCGAGCCCTTGCCGTAGATGTTCGCCGTGTCGAAGAAGTCGATGCCGAGCTCGAGCGCCCGCCGCACGCAGGTGGTTGCGGCCGAGTCGTCGACGCCGGCGCCGTAGGTGAGCCAGGAGCCGAGGCTGATGACGGGTACGTCGAGGTCGCTGGTGCCCAACCGCCGGTATTCCATGACCTGGTGTTCCCCCGTCGTCGGTGGCTCAAAACTCCCAGCGTACGACAGACTCGACGAAGTCGGCCTCGCCCCAGCTCATGGCCACCTCGGGCACGATCTCGTAGAAGCCGTACCGGGGATCGTCGTCGGTCGGTACGACCTCGACGTCGTACTTGGCGAGGTAGGTGGCCGTGAACCCGGGCGGGACCTCCGCCGCCGCGAGCCGTCGGGCGACACCCTCGACGATGACGACCTCGTCGCCGGAGTCGAGGTGCACCACGATCGCCGGGTTGGCTGCGAGGTTGCGGGCCTTGCGCGACCGCGGGTCGGTGCTGAAGAGCATCCGGTCGTCGACGATCACGCCCCACACCGGTTGCACGTGCGGGCGACCGTCGGGCCGGGTCGTGGCGACCCACGACGTGCGGCCTTGCGCGATGCGGCGGGTGACGTCGCTCCAGGGCCAGTGCGCCGGCCCGGCATCGGGACTCAGCCCGTAGTCGGCCGGGACGCGAAGCCCTCCGGGACGGGGATCGTGCGCCATGTCCCCGAGACTACGCGTCGGTCGGTCCCGGGCCGACGGCTGATCTGGCGTCGGGCGGGCCGTTCGTGTCAGTCGTCATCCTCGGAGCCGTTGTCGGAACCGCCTTCCCCGGGGTCGCCGGTCTCGCTGTCGGTCGGCTGCTTGTCCCCGGTGGCCTTGGCGCCGGAATGGCCGACGTCGATCACCGTCCACGTTGCCCCGGTGCCTGCGACCAGAGCAACGGTGAGCAGTGTCGCGGTGATGGCCCGGGCCGACAGCGTGGGGTAGCGCGTACGCAGCGGCCCGGCTGCGACGACCCCGGCTGCGACCACCGCGACGCCCAGCGCCCAGGGCAGCACCGACTCGCCCTTGTCGGTGTGGGCCTCGACAAGCTCGGTCTCGGTCACGTCGTCCTCGAGGGACTCGCCCGAGCCCTGGGCCACGATCACGGCGCCGAACGCGGCGAGGGCCATGACCACGATCTACGAGGACGGCGTCGAGGGCGGCCTGCCGATCGACCCCGGGCCGGCCGAGACGTACGCCGTCCGCACCGGTGCCCGGGTCGTCGTCGTCGATGTCGACGGCATCTCGCTCGTCGACACCGAGGCCAGCATCGACCGCGACTTCTCCACCCGCCCCGAGATCGTGCAGGCCTTGGCCGGTTCTCGGGCGTCGGGCACCCGGCCGTCGGAGACGTTGGGCCGCGACCTCCTGTACGTCGCGGTCCCGATCGCGTCAGGCGCAACGGTGCACGGCGCGCTCCGGCTCACCCTCGACACCGGCGAGGTAGACGCCCGCATCCACCGGCTGTGGCTGGCGTTGGCCGGCGTCGCGGCGGTGGTGCTGGGGGCGGTGGCGCTCATCGGCTGGGGCATTGCCCGGTCGGTGACCCGGCCCGTGCGCCAGCTCAACGATGCCGCGGCCCGATTCGCCAGCGGCGATCTGAGCGTCGACGCAACGCCCGTCGAGGGTCCACCGGAGCTCCGTGCGCTCGGCGACACCATGACCACCATGGCCATCCTCATCGACGAGGTGCTCCAGACCCAGCGCAGCTTCGTGGGGGATGCGTCGCACCAGCTCCGAACGCCGTTGACCGCGCTGCGGCTCCGACTCGAGAACCTCCAGAGCCGCTCGACGGGGGAGGCGTCGCCCGACCTCGACGTCGAGCTCGACGCGGCACTGGAGGAGACCCAGCGTCTCACCACGCTCGTCACCGATCTGCTGCACCTGGCCCGAGCCGACGAGCGCACACCCACCGCGATCGCCGATCTCGCCCGGCTCGCCGAGGAGCGTGTCGACACGTGGACCGCGGTGGCCGAGTCGATGAACGTCAACCTCGTGCCCATCGGGACCGGGCTCCCTGCACCCGTCGTGGCCGTGCCCGGCGCCATCGAGCAGATCCTCGACAACCTCCTCGACAACCTCCTCGACAACCTCCTCGACAACGCGCTGGCCGCGTCGCCTACGGGTGCCACCGTCACCGTCGGCGTGTCGTCGACGGTCGACGCCCATCGGCTCACGATCACCGACCAGGGGCCGGGGCTCAGAGCCTTCGGTCCGCCTGCGCTTCCGGTGGGCCTTGGGATACTTCAGCGGAGGCCAGAGCTTCGTCGGGCAGCCGGAGGCCAGCGGTCAGCGAGCAACAACGTATTCTCGGGCGCAAACGCCATTCGACGCCCGCGCACCGGAGATCCGCCCATGACGACCGTCGGACCCACCACCCCCATCGAGCTCGTCGAGCAGGCCTACACCCGCCTGGCCGAGGGCACCGAGATCGCCCGTCGACGCCTGGGCCGGCCGGTGACCCTGGGCGAGAAGATCCTCTTCGGCCACGCCGACAACCCCGAGACCATCGGCCTGGCCCGGGGCGACGACTACGGCGACTACCGGCCCGACCGCGTCGCCATGCAAGACGCCACCGCGCAGATGGCGCTGCTGCAGTTCATGCTGGCCCGGCTGCCCACGACCGCCGTCCCGAGCAGCGTGCACTGCGACCACCTCATCCAGGCCTACGTCGGAGCTTCCGACGACCTGAAGGACGCCATCGACGTCAACGAGGAGGTCTACGAGTTCCTCCGTACCGTGTCGTCGAAGTACGGGATCGGATTCTGGAAACCAGGATCGGGGATCATCCACCAGGTCGTGCTCGAGCAGTACGCCTTCCCCGGCGGGATGATGGTCGGCACCGACAGCCACACGCCCAACGCCGGTGGGTTGGGGATGGTCGCCATCGGGGTTGGCGGCGCCGACGCCGTCGATGTGATGGCCGGCTGGCCCTTCAACACCAAGGTCCCCAAGCTCATCGGTGTGCGTCTCACCGGGTCGCTGTCGGGCTGGACGGCCCCCAAGGACATCATCTTGAAGGTGGCCGAGATCCTCACGGTCAAGGGCGGCACGGGTGCCATCGTCGAGTACTTCGGTTCCGGCGCCGACTCCATCAGCGCCACGGGCAAGGCCACCGTCTGCAACATGGGCGCGGAGATCGGCGCCACCTGCTCGCTGTTCCCGTACGACCACCATGCGGCCATGTACCTGAAGGCCACGGCCCGCGAAGCGCTGGCCGACCTGGCCGACCAGCACGCGCACCTGCTGCGCAACGACCCCGAGATCGAGGCCGATCGGGCTCGCGTGTACGACCGCGTGATCGAGATCGACCTCGACACGCTCGAGCCGCACGTCGTCGGTCCCCACACGCCCGATCGGGCCCGCTCGATCTCGAAGCTGGGCGCTGAGGCCCGGGCCGAGGGCTGGCCGCTCGAGCTCTCGTCGGCGCTCGTCGGCTCGTGCACGAACTCGTCGTACGAAGACATAGGACGGGCTGCCAACCTGGCCCGTCAGGCGAAAGCCAAGGGGCTCAAGGCCAAGACGCACCTCCTGATCTCTCCCGGTTCCGAGCAGGTGCGGGCCACCATCGAGCGCGACGGCCTGCTCGGCGACCTCGAGGAGATGGGCGCCACGGTGCTGGCCAACGCCTGTGGCCCGTGCATCGGGCAGTGGAAGCGAGACGACATCGAGCCCGGCGAGGTGAACTCGATCATCACGTCGTTCAACCGCAACTTCCCCGCCCGCAACGACTCCAACCCGTCGACCCTGGCGTTCATCGCGTCGCCCGAGACCGTGGTGGCGCTGGCGCTGGCCGGTCGGCTCGACTTCGACTTCACCCGCGACACCCTCACCGCCGAGGACGGTTCGCAGGTACGGCTCGAGGCCCCGGTGGCCGACCAGCTTCCCGCGGCCGGCTTCACCCCCGGCGAGTCGGGCTTCATCACCCCGGCCCGTAACCCCGAGATGGTCTCGGTCGCGGTGTCGCCGACGAGCGATCGGCTCCAGCTGCTCACCCCGTTCGCCGCTTGGGACGGCAAGGACTTCACCGGCCTTCGGGTGCTGCTCAAGGCGGCGGGCAAGTGCACGACCGACCACATCTCGCCGGCCGGGAAGTGGCTCACCTACCGGGGCCATCTCGAGAACATCTCGATGAACATGTTCATCGGCGCCAACAACGCCTTCACCCCCGGCCAGAGCGGCCAGGCCATCGACGCCCGCGACGGTTCCACGAAATCGATCCCCCAACTGGCCAAGGAGTACTCCGAGGCCGGGATCACCTGGATCGCCGTCGGCGACGAGAACTATGGGGAAGGCTCGTCGCGCGAGCACGCGGCCATGGAACCGCGCTTTCGCGGGGGCCGTGTGGTGCTCGTCCGCTCGTTCGCCCGCATCCACGAGGCCAACCTCAAGAAGCAGGGCGTGCTGCCGCTCACGTTCGCCGACCCGGCCGACTACGACCTGGTTCGAGCCGACGACATCGTCGACGTGGTCGGCCTCGCCGGCTTGGCCCCGGGTTCCACGGTGCCCGTGCGGTTGCGCCACGCCGACGGAACCATGCACGAGATCGTGACCAACCACACCATGTCGGACGAGCACGTCGAGTGGTTCAAGGCCGGCGGCGCGCTCAACCTGCTGGCGGCCGGCCACGGCGGCTGATCGG
>VFJJ01000113.1 GCA_009886115.1 Actinomycetota bacterium | reverse complement strand
GTCTCGTCGCCCCGCCCCGCCCCAACGCCGCACCCGTCGCGCCGTGTTGACCCAGGACCACCGCGACGTGGAGGAGCTCTTCTCATGGAGAGCGTCCGTCACCACGCCAAGGAAGAAGAGCATGACCTCTTCCCGAAGGTTCGGGCCGGCATGACGCGTAGCGAGCTCGAAGACCTGGGCGCGCTCCTGGTTCGAGCAAAAAAGGGTGCACCCAGCCGTCCGCACCCCCGCAGCTCCGATACGCCGCCCGGCAACGTTGCGGCCTCGCTCATGGCGCCACTCGATGCCGCAGCCGACAAGGTCGGTTCGACGCTCAAGCGTGTACGCGCCATGGTGCGCTGATCCGCCCGGCGGTCGAGCCCGTCGACGCCGACACGGACGCTCTCCATGAGAAGAGCTCCTCCACGTCGCGGTGGTCCTGGGTCAACACGGCGCGACGGGTGCGGCGTTGGGGCGGGGCGGGGCGACGAGACGGAATCATGACGACCTCCAGTGCCGACACGGCAACGACCCGAGCGCAGCGTCGGCCCCACGTATCGAGCGCGCCCGACACCGGTGAGCCCGTTCCGGCACAATCACCCCGGCACAATCACCGGGGGCCGACGAGCACTTCGGAGCGAGCAAGGGGTCGACGTGAACCTGGACTGGACCGACGAGGAAGCTGCCTTCCGGGCTGCTCTGCGAACGTGCATCGCGCTGAACATGCGCCCGGGATGGACCCTCGACAACCGGGACATGCCCGAGCCCCGCGACATCGAGGCGGTGAAGGCGTTCTGCGCTGCGCTCGGCGACGCCGGGTTCCTCACCCCGCACTGGCCGATCGAGTTCGGTGGCCGTGAAGCCTCGCCGTGGGAGCAGCTCATCGTCAGCGAGGAGACGTGGGCGGCCGGAGAGCCCCGAGGCGGCCAGTACATGAACACGAACTGGATCGGTCCGGCACTCATGGCTTTCGGCACCGACGATCAGAAGAGCCAGCACCTGCCGCCCATCTCGCGGGGCGAGGTCAACTGGTGTCAGGGTTTCTCCGAGCCCGGCGCCGGTTCCGACCTGGCGTCGCTGCAGTGCCGCGCCGTGCGCGACGGCGACTCGTACGTCGTCAACGGCCAGAAGATCTGGACGTCGTACGCCCACGCCGCCGACTGGTGCTTCCTGCTCGTGCGCACCAACACCGAGGTACCCAAACGGGAAGGCATCACGATCCTGCTCGTGCCGATGGACACACCTGGAGTGGAGGTCAGGGAGATCGCCAATCCCTATGCGCGCCATCTCATCCACGAGATCTGGTTCGCCGACGTGGTCGTGCCGGTGTCGTGTCGGCTGGGCGACGAGAACCGCGGCTGGGACATCGTCCGCAGCGTGCTGGCCAACGAACGGGTGGGGATCGCCCGTCACGAGCACGCCGAGATGGTGCTCGATCAGACCGTGGCCGACGGCGTGGGGCTCGGCCTCGACGTCGACGATCCGGCCCTGGCCGAGACGATCGGTTCCGCCTACGCATGGTGCGAAGCGGCCCGTTCCATGAACTACGCCGCCGTGGGCGAGCGCATCCGCGATCCCCTGGGAGCCCGCCCGCTCGCCTCGGTCTCGCGTTCGATCACCGGTCCGATGGAACGCGAGGTCGAATGGGCCTGCTTGGAGATCCTGGGCGACCAGGCACTGGCATCGGGCACCGAAGCCGACCGGCAGGTCGTGACGGGCACCACGAGCATGATCGCCGCCGGGGCCTACGAGGTGCAGCTCGACCTGATCGCCAAGCTCAGCCTCGACCTCCCCCGGAGCCGCTGACATGGACGTCGAGCTCAGCGCCGACCAGGAGCTGCTCGAGAGCACGCTCCGCAGCTTCTTCGCCGATCACGCCGGCCCGGCTCGCGCTCGCCAGCTCGGGTCCGAGATCGACGCGCCACTCGTCGACAAGCTCCACGCAGCCGGGTATCTCGACATCGGTTACGACGCCGGTCCCATCGAGGCCGTGCTCTTCACGGAGCGCGCCGCCGAAGCGGTGGTCCATGCGCCGGTGATCGCCCGGGCGCTCGTCGCTCCGCTCGCCGGTATCCGCGACCTGCCGCCGCTGGTGGGGCTCGTCGGCTCAGCGAACGGCCTCGTGCGTTATGCGGGTTCTTGCGACGCGTATCTCGTTCTCGATGGAGGCGGCGATCACGTCGGTGACGGCGTCGCTCGGCTGGCCGGACGAGACGACGTCGAGGTCGAGCCCGTGCGGTCGCGTACGGCCTACCCCATGGGGCGGGTGCGGATCAGGCGATCGGAGCCGTTGGCTCACGGCAGCGGCGACGCGCTCCGTCGAGCGTGGCAGGTCGCCATCGCCGCCGAGATCGCCGCCATGGCCTCGGCCGCGGTGGCCCTCAGCGCCCGTCACGTCTCCGACCGTCACCAGTTCGACCGGCCCATCGGGTCGTTCCAGGCCGTGCAACACCGGTTGGCCCGCTCGTACGGCATGGCCCAGGCATCCCGATGGCTGGCCCGGCGCGGCGCCTGGCACAACGCCGACGAGTTCGTGACCGCGTCGGCGGCCACCTTCGCCTGTCTCACCGCACGCGAGACGTACGACAACACCCATCAGGTCACCGGGGCGATCGGCATCACGACCGAGTACGGCCTGGTGGCCTACACGACCCGACTGCTGGCACTGCACTCCGAGCTCGGCGGCGCCCCGGCGCATGCCCGCCGCGTGGCCCGGGCTCGACGGGCATCGAAGCGGACCGCGTGATAGCCAGGACCCGATAGCGAGTACCCGACGCCCAAGACCCAGTACCGTTCCGCCGGATCGTCCCCGTGACTCGCGTGGTGCGATCATGCGCAATGCAGATCGGCGTCGTGTACCCCCAGATCGAGCTCGGCGGCGACCCGGATGCGGTCCGCCGGATCGGGCGTGCGACCGAGGAGCTGGGCTTCGACCACCTCCTCGCCTACGACCACGTGCTCGGTGCCGAGCACGCGCACCGCACCCCGACCCTGACCGGTCCGTACACAGAGCACGATCCGTTTCACGATCCGTTCGTGATGTTCGCCTACCTGGCCGGGCGCACCGAGCGGATCGGCTTTGTCAGTGGCGTGATCGTCCTCCCGCAGCGTCAGACGGCGCTTGTCGCGCGTCAGGTTGCCGACCTCGACCTCCTCTCGGGGGGTCGTTTCCGTCTCGGTGTGGGCGTGGGCTGGAACCACGTCGAGTACCAGTCGCTCGGCCAGGACTTCCGCACCCGCGGCGCTCGCGAGGAAGAGCAGATCGGGCTGCTCCGGCGGCTGTGGACCGAGCCCGTCGTCGACTTCACCGGACGATTCGACCGCGTCGACCGGGCCGGCACGCTTCCGCACCCGAGCCGGCCCGTCCCCATCTGGCTGGGTGGTTCGAGCAGCGCCGCGCTCGATCGAGCGGCCCGGCTCGGAGACGGCTTCATCTTCGGCGGCCGGTCGACCAACGTGCACGAGACGTGGGATCGGCTCCGCGACCTCGTGAGCGCCCAGAACCGCGAGGTCGGGGAGTTCGGCGGCGAGTACGCCGTCTTCGGGGCGCGGTCGCCGTCGGAGGCCGCCGACCGCATCCGGGCCTGGGGCGAGGTCGGCGGCACCCACGCATCGATCGTCACCATGGGCATGGGGCACTCCTCGATCGACGACCACATCGAATTCCTGGCTGACGTAGCCAGCATGCTCGGCCTCCCAGGAGGCTCCGACCCCGTGGCGGCGCAGCGTCCGACCCCGACCGAAGGGCGCACCCCGTGAAGTTCTCGATGATCTTCGAGGCCCAGATGGCATTCCCGACTCGTGAGAACGAGCACGAGTGCATCCGCAACTGCGTTGAGCAGGCCGTGTACGCCGAGGAGATGGGGTTCGACCGGGTCTGGGCCGTCGAGCACCACTGCCTGAAGTGGTACGCCCACATGTCGGCCCCCGAGATCTTCCTGACCTGGGTGGCCGCCCGGACGTCGACGATCCGCATCGGCCACGGTGTCGTGTGCATGCCGTTCAACTACAACCACCCGCTCCGGGCCGCCGAGCGCATCGCCATGCTCGACATCCTCTCGGGTGGCCGTCTCGACGTCGGCGCTGGAAGAGGTGCGACGCTCCAGGAGATGTCGGCGTTCGGGGTGGAGCCCGAGAACACCTACGCGCAGATGGAGGAAGCGCTCCGGATGATCTCGAGTTGCTGGCGGACCGACGAGTTCGAGTGGCACGGGCTCCTCGACGTGGCGCCGCACCCGATCCTGCCCCGTCCCGTGCAGGATCCCCATCCCCCGTTGTTCATGGCCTGCACGAAGATGGACACCGTGCGCCTGGCGGCCGAGCTCGGCGTCGGCGCTCTGGTGCTGGGCTTCGCCGGAGCCGGCGAGATCCGGGAGATGCGCACGATCTACGACGACGCCATCGCCAGCCGCTCGGGTGAGCGCTTCGTCTCCGATCACGCCAACAACCACTTCTCGGCGCTGTGCCCGGCCGTGGTGCTCGACGATCGCGACCGGGCGTTCAAGATCGGTTCTCGGGCTCAGCGGTTCTTCGCCGAGGCCATCATGCACTGGAACCTGCACACTCCTGCGCCCGACCCCGGGAGCGAGGACGAAGACACCACGGCGATGATCGCCAAGGCCAAGGGCGACGTGATCGCGCGCATCAGCGAGATGCAGATCCCCTTGAGCCCCAACGCCACCAGCACGTTCAACATCGAGCACGCCTACGGAAACCGCGACGACGCCATCCGCTACGTCGAGGAGCTGGAGCGGGCCGGGGCCGACGAGATCATGTGCATGATCCAGATGGGGACCATCCCCCAGGACGTGATGATGGAGACCATCCGCCAGTTCGGCGAGTACGTCATCCCGCACTTCCGGGCCAAGGAGGCCAAGGAGGCGGGGCTGGGAGCGGGGCTGGGAGCGCCATCGTGACGACCCGCACGACTGAGGAGGATCTCTCGATGTCAGACGACAGTGTCGAGTACTCGACGGCGGGCCCCGTCGCCCGCATCCTGCTGAATCGACCGAAGCAGCACAACGCGCTCACGGATTCGATGCTCGAACAGATCGCCCGGTTGGTTCGACAGGCCGACGCCGACGATGCCGTGAAGGTCATCGTGCTCGAAGGGAACGGGGCGTCGTTCAGCGCCGGGTTCGACATGTCGAACCCCGACGACTTCTACGGCGGCGCCGAGACCAAGGGCACGCGCTTCGCCATCCGCAAGCTCCGGGTGCGGGCCGAGCTCATGCGCGACCTGTTGTACTCGGGGAAGCCCATCGTGGCCAAGGTGCACTCGAACTGCATCGGCGCCGGGATGTACCTCGTGCTCGTGTGCAGCATGGCCGTGGCCGCCGATGATGCCGTGTTCGGCCTGCCCGAGGAGCGCTTCGGCTCGAGTGGCACGAGTTGGCTGTTCCCGTTCCTCGTCTCGCAGTGCGGCGTGAAGAAGGCCACCGAGCTCGTCATGACCGGGCGCAAGGTCACCGCGGTAGAAGCCGAACGGTTGAACCTGATCAACCGGGTGGTACCTCGGGCCGATCTCGACCGCGCGACCGACGAGCTCGTGGCGGCGCTGGCATCGCTCCCGCGTGACGGGATCGCCATCAGCCGTACGGTCGCCCACCTCAGCTTCGACATGCTCGGGATCGGCGCCGCGTTCACCCCCCATTACACGGCGCACCCCATGGTCGTGCGCATGCAACGCGAACCCGACGAGTTCGACTTCCACGCCGAGTCACGGGCCAACGGCATGAAGGCCGCCATCCGAGAGCGCGATCGTCGTTTCGGTGGCGACTACTGGGGCTGGTGAAACCCGACCTGCGCCGTCGAGCGCCGCCACGATCGTCGACCCGGATCAGGCAGTCGAGCTGGCTCAGGGCAGTCGGATCGATCCGCCGTCGACCAGCAGGGTCTGGCCCGTCATGAACGCGGAGTCGTCGGAGCAGAGGAACACGAGCACGCCGCTGAGGTCTTCCGGGCGGCCCCGCCGGGCTATCAACTGCTTCGCCAGGACCGAGGCGACGAGCTCATCGGGGAGGCGCTGGCTCATCATCCCGGGGGCGATGCCGTTCACACGGATGTTGTCGGACGCCAGCTCCTCGGCCATGGCGCCCGTGAGCCCGTTGACCGCCAGCTTCGACACCCCGTAGGCACCCGAGAACATGTACGCGCCCATCGACGACTGGTTGACGATCACGCCGCCGCCCCGGGCCTGGAAGTGCGGCCTGACGGCCCGGGCGCAGCTCACCATCCCGACCACGTTGACCGCCAGGATCTGGTGCCACTCCGCAGTCGTGAGCTCGGTCGTGAGGCCCCAGCGTCCCCGGGCCAGCCCGGCGTTGTTCACGAGGATGTCGACGCCGCCGAGCTCGGAGACGGTCGCTTCGACCATCTGCTCGATCTGGTCGTCGGACGCCACGTCGACCTCGAAGCCGATCGCTCGGCTTCCCGGGGGGCCGGTCCGGGTGAGCTCGGCCGCGGTCTCGCGCGCCAGCCGACCGTCGATGTCGGAGATCGAGACCAGCGCTCCCTCGGCGAGCAGGGTCTCGGCGTACATCCGACCCAGACCGGAACCGGCGCCGGTCACGATCGCCACCCGCTCGGCCAACTTCATGAGCCACCTCGAGATCCCGTCCGATCGGCACCGGACACCGGGCTCGGACCCTATCGCCTCGCTGCGCCGCTCGACCGGGGCCGACTCAGCCGCCCGCGGCGTCGGGGCCCTCGCGTTCGAGCTGCTCGGTGATGTGGTGCATGAACGTGAGGTACCCCACGGGTACCCGACTCCCCCCGGTGATCTGGATCGTCTCGCCGGTGATCCACGCCGCCTCGTCCGAGGCCAGGAACACGCACAGCGCACCGACGTCGAACGGGGTTCCCAGCCGGCGCAAGGGCACGGTGGCAACCTGACGAGCGAGCCGACTCGGGCGACTCATCGAGCCGCCGGGGGCCAGGCTGTGCTCGGTGGGCACGACGCCCGGAGCCACGGCATTGACCCGGATGCCGTGATGTCCCCACTCCACCGCCATGGTGGCGGTCAGGTTCTCGACGCCCGCCTTGGCCGCGCCGTACTGGCCCGTCATCGGGTTGGGCTGTGATCCGCTCCTCGATGAGATGTTGATGATCGAGCCCGGGTGGCCACGGGCGATCATCGTCCGCGCTGCGGCCTGTGCGGCGAAGAAGGTCCACTTCAGGTTCAGGTCGACGACGGCGTCCCAGTGGGCCTCGGTCGTGTCGATCAGGGGTCCCACATCGGACGGGTCGGCACTGCCGGCGTTGTTCACCCAGCAGTCGATCGCGCCGAGCTCGTCGAGTGCCGTCTGCACGAGCCGGTCGAGGTCGTCGCGGCGGGTGACATCGGCCACGACCGGCGTGCATCGAACACCGTGGGTCCGGACCTCGTCAGCCACCGCGTCGAGCGTCGCCTCGGTGCGACCGGCGATCACGACATCGGCGCCGGCCATGCCCATGGCGGCGGCGATCCCCCGCCCGAGACCCCGTCCGCCGCCGGTGACGACGACACCCTTGCCTGCGAGATCGAACATCGGCGTGGCCTCGCCCTCCAGACGTGCCTTGAACGTCAGGCGGGTAGCGGCTTCAGGACGGGCTCGGCCACCTTGGCCGCGCCCATCTCGATGAGCGTGTCGATCGCGGCTCGGTCGAGCCCGACCTCGAGCAGGATCTCGACGGTGTGCTGGCCGAGGACGGGCGGGGCGTGTTCGAACCGGGTGTCGAGATCGCCGAAGTACCACATGGCTCCCGGCTGCTCGAACCTCCCCCAGTCGACGTGGTCGTAGCTGGCGACCATGCCTGCCTTGACGTTGGCGGGGTCGTCGAAGAACGAGCTCTTCTGATCCAGCCGGACGGCCTCAACCGGCACGCCGGCATCGGCGAGGCGCTCCACGACGTCGACCTGCCTCAACCCGGCCGCCGCGCCCGGCAGGTCCTCGGGCTTCCGGCAGCCCAGGGCCGCGCACGCAGCCGTGATCTCGTCGTCGAGGTGCGCCGCCATGGCCACCCACCCGTCCGAGCATCGCAACAACCGGCAGCCTGGCGTCATCGCCATCTGCTCCCGGTCGAGCGTCGAGACCGGCGCCAGGGTGCCGTCGGGCTGCAGATAGGTCTCGCTCGTGGTGAGCACGCCGGCGCCGAGCAGTGAGCTGGCGACGCTCGAGGCTCGTCCCGTCCGGTCGCGCTCGAAGACGGCGAGCAACGTCGCAACCGTCGACGACATGGCGCACTGATGATCCATGAAGCCGAACCGGTGCCACATGGGCGGGTTTCCTTCGCCGGCACCGAGCAGCTCCCAGCCGATCGAGGCTTGGAAGAGCTGGTCGTACCCGGGCCAGTCGGCTCGGGGGCCGGCTGGCCCGTACGAGCTCGTGTGGCAGAACACCACGTCGGGATTGACCGTGCGGACCGAGTCGGCATCGAGCCCGATGCGCTTCGCCGCGGGCATGCGCAGGTTGTGGTGCACGACGTCGGCCCAGCGCAAGAGCGCCTCGAGCGCCGGCCGCGACGCTGGCGACTTGAGATCGAGCGCCACCGTGCGCTTGCCCCGTTGGCACCCGGCGAAGGGCCAGTCGGGCCAGCGCATGGGATCGCCGGTCGTGGCCTCGACCTTCACCACATCGGCTCCGAGATCGGCGAGGAGCATGGGCCCCAGGGGGCCAGCGAGGTAGTTCCCGAAGTCGAGCACCCTGAGCCCCTCGAGGGGCCAACGTCGCGACGCGCCACCGCGATCGCTGAACGCCTGAGCACGTACGTCGGCCGCAGCGCGCGGAGCCCAACTCGAACCCGCTGTCTCCTGGTGCTCGCCGAGCGCAGGTGCCGCATGGAGGATCCGGGCCGGCGGGTCGAGCGTCATCGCCACGCCAGGCACGGTGATGCGCCCGGCCTCGGGGTCGTCGAGCTCGACGACGTACCGGTTCGCCAGGGCCTGCTCGTCCCGGAGGATCTCACCGAGGGGCAGCACCTGCTGCACCGGGTGGTCGTTGGCCCACATGTTCTCGAGCCACGCCCGTGCCGGCCGGCGCAGGAACGCTTCCAGGTTCGCTCCCCAGTTCGGGAACATCGGCAAGCCACTGCCGTGCGTGAGGTTGGCCTCGGCCATGACCTCCTCACCCATCTCGGCGAACACCTCACGCATCAGCGGGAGGTCGTCGGGACACGGCGGCATGATGTGGATCCACACGCCGTCGCTGCACTCGAACAGGGTGGCGTTCATGCGGTCCTTGGGCATGCCGATCCGGAGCGCTTCTGACGGCGTTTCGGCCCGCGACCAGTGCATCATCATGGGGATCAAGGCGCCCTGTACCAGGCTGGTATGGGCCGGACCGGCCGTGCCCGTACGCCCCCGAGCCACCAGGCGGGCGACGATCCCGATGGCAGCGAGCCAGACCGCGCCCCAGCTCCCGAGCGGGAACCGGACATATATCGGCCCCGCGCGTCGACCTTGCTGCTCGTCGAGGATTCCCAAGCGAGCCAACGAGAGGAGGTCGTCGACGGGTTGCTCGGCCCAAACGTGATTCGCGGGCCAACCCAGCACCGACGACACGATCAGCGCGGGATGACGGGCAGCGAGCGCAGCGTCATCGAGGCCGAGCGCGATCGCGGTCTTGGGCGAGTACGAGTGCACGAGCACGTCGGCTCCGGCGAGCAGATCCTCGAGGCGAGCCCGACCTTCGGGCGACGCGAGATCGGCGACCACCGACTGCTTGCTGCGTCCCCAGGTTCGAAAGCCGGGCGCCGAGCGGATCCGCCGTCCGCCGGGCGGTTCCACCATCACGACCTCGGCCCCGGCCTCGGCCAGGACCATCGCCGCAGTCGGCCCGGCGATGCCGTCCGACAGGTCGACAACCCGAACCCCGGCCAGCACGGCGTCGATCATCGAGCGTCTCCCTCGTCCCCGTCGGTCAGCGCCCGGACGGTAGCAGCATCCCCCGTCCGTCCGGCAGTCTCGGTGTCGCAGTCCCGGAGTGGCAGTCCCGACAGGAGATCGGATGCGGTACGCCGGCGTTCAGAAGCTGCCTTCGGCGACACGGTCGATGCCGAGCACGACGATCAGGTCCTCGTGGAGCTCCATCCAGACGTCGTGGTACGAGCCGCACATGACGCCGGTGAACATCGTGGTCTCGCCGGCTGAGGTGCGCTGCGCGGCGCGGGTCAGCCGGCGTGGATACGCGCCGAACCGCGCCACCGCTGCGACGAAGGCACCGATGACTCCGAGGGCCTCATGGTGGTGGTCGACGAGACGGCCCACGATGGCGGCGTCGTAGCTCTCGTCGCTGTGGTCGTTGGGAACCCCGTCGCGGAGCTGCCACGAGGTGCACAGCTCCTTGAGCCGGAGATTGAGCCCGAGGAACGGCTCGTAGGCCGCGCGCAACCCTGCGAGCCCCGCGTCGTCGACCCCAGGCAACAGGGTGCGATGGTGGTGGGTTCCCATCGGCGTGAGCGCCCACAACGAACGCGCCGGCATGAACCGCACCAGCTCGTCGGCGAGGAGCAGGTCGAGATGGCGCGAGGTCGCCGCGAGATCGAGATCAGCGACCTCGGCGAGCATCTCGGACGGAGCGAACCCCTTGATACGCAAGGAATGCAGCACACGTGCACGCATGGTCAGCTCGTCGAGCTCCTCATCACGGACACGGTCATCGGCGACCGGCGTCGACACGGTCACGGGGCCCGGTGCCGGTACGGCCTCGGGCGCGACACGTCCCGAGCGCAACAGCGCATGGGCGACCGCCAGACGAGCGATCGGGACCCGCAGGGGTGAGCAGCTCACCGAGTCGACGCCGCACCCGACGAGCAGCTCGATCGACCCGGGGTCGCCAGCGTGCTCACCGCACACACCGATGGCGAAGTTCGCATCGGTTGCTCGCGCATCGGCGCAGGCCTGACGCACCAGACGGATGACGCCCGGCTCGTCGATCACCTCGAAGGGATTGGCCGGCAGCATCCCGTCGGCGATGTAGCGGGGCAGGAGTTGCATCTCGACATCGTCGCGACTGAGGCCCATGGTCAGCTGCGTGAGATCGTTGGTGCCGAAGGAGAAGAAGTCGGCGACCAGCGCGAGCTCGGCAGCCAAGAGTGCGGCCCGAGGCGTTTCGATCATGGCGCCCACACGCACGACGTCGACGCCGAGGCCCGCGGCTCCGGTGACCGCGATCGCCGCGGCGACCCAGGTGCGGGCCAGCACCATCTCGGACGGGTCGATCACCAGCGGGATCATGATCTCGACGCGCGGGTGGCCACCGGCTCCGGTCCGACTCGCCACAGCGCGGCAGATGGCCCGCACCTGCATGGGGTACAGCCCCGGCCTGATGACGCCGAGACGTACGCCGCGGGTCCCGATCATCGGATTGGCTTCACGCAGACGGCGCACGGCCGCGAGCTCGCGGAGCCCGAACGCGTCGAGGGATCCCGCCGCCTCACCCACGACGAGCGTCTCGATGTCGGGGAGGAACTCGTGCAGCGGGGCGTCGAGCAGGCGGATGGTGACCGGCAGCCCGTCCATCGCCTCGAGGATCCCCTCGAAATCTTGGCGTTGCGCCTCTTCGAGCTCGCCCAGGACGGCCCGTTCCTCGTCGGGATCGTCGGTGAGGATCAAGCGCCGGACCAGGGGAAGGCGATCCTCGTCGAGGAACATGTGCTCGGTCCGACACAGGCCGATGCCTTGTGCACCAAGGGATCGGGCGTGACGGGCATCCGAGGCCCGGTCGGCGTTGGCTCGCACGGTCACGGCTCCGGCAGCGAAGCGGTCGGCCCAGCCCATGAGGACCTCGAGCTCGGGCGGGGCCACGGCGGTGGCCACGGCGGCATCGCCGAGGAACACCTCGCCCGTCGAGCCGTCGATCGACAGCCGGCTCCCCGTTGGGATCGACCGTCCGCCCACGCGGATGCCGTCGGCCGTGATCTCCACGTCGGCGGCGCCCACGACCGCAGGTACACCCCACCCGCGAGCGACGAGCGCGGCATGGCTCGCCACCCCTCCGCGCGTCGTGAGAATCCCCCGCGAGCACTGCATCCCGACCACGTCATCGGGTGTGGTCTCCCGCCGGACGAGGATCACCGAGCGACCCTGCTGGGATGCGGTCACCGCGGCCTCGCTCGACAGCACGATCTCGCCCATGGCGGCGCCGGGTGAGACCGGGAGCCCGACGGCGACCACGTCGCGGTCGCCGACACCGGTGAAGTGGGCATGCAGGAAATGAGCCACATCGGCGGGATCGAGGCGCAGCACGGCTTCGGCCGGCGTCCACGACGGTTCCGGATGCCGGGTGCCGTGCACCAGGCCGACGATGCGGGCCGCCGGTCCATGGGTCGGCGCGTCCCGACTGGAGATGTGGTTCACCATGGTCCTCGAATCGCCCGACCGGCGCCCGCTCGTACGATGCCCGCGCACCGTAGGCGGATCGTAGCCGTGTCTCGGGAGCTGATCAGCCGAGCTGAGCGACCACCCGGCCGACGGTCTCACGACCGGCCATGGCGCTCAGGGCCGCGGGCAGATCATTGAAGTCGACAACCGATCCGATCACCGGCTTGACCGCCCCGGCCAACACCAGATCGACGATCTGCCGGTTGATGTCTGCGCCCCGTGACGCCGGGGCGAAGTTGGCTCCGATGGCGCTCTTGGTCGGGGCGACCGCGCCGTCGGCGACGTAGGCGAGCAGCACGCCGCAGAGCTTGAAGTTCCCCATCATCACCCGTCGGGGTACGAGGTACTTCTCGTCTGCAACGGTCTTGTCGGACGCGAAGCCCATCATGAGGTAGCGGCCGTTGTACGCCGTGACATTCATCGAAGCAGCCATCACCGAGTCGCCGACGTTGTCGAACACCACGTCGACACCACGCTGGCCGGTCTCGCGCATCACCACGGCAGCGAAGTCGTCGGTGGTGTAGTTGATGACGTGGTCGGCACCGAGGTCGGAGCAGAGCTGCATCTTGGCTTCGGAGCCCACGGTGGCGAAGACCGTGGCCCCACGATGCTTGGCCAACTGGATCGCGGCCGAGCCCGACCCGCCAGCCGCCGCATGGATCAGGACCGTCTCGCCGGCCTGGAGCTCGGCTCGGTCGTACAGGCCGAGCCACGCCAGGTGATACGGGAAGTACAAGCATGCCGCGTCGGGGAGCGGGATGGTCTCGGGGATCTCGAAGGCCGACGCGGCCGGGCAGATGACGTACTCGGCGAATCCGCCGTGCGCCATGCGCGTGGTTCCGGCAACCCGCTGACCGAGCCGGTCCTCGGTGCCTGGGCCACAGGCATCGACGATCCCCATGGTCTCCATGCCCGGGCTGTACGGGAGCTCGATCCGCACCGCCATGTTGCCGCCCGTCACCCGCTCGAGATCGTTGAGGTTCAGGGGGATCGCAGACACGCGCACCCTGATCTCGCCCGGGCCGGGCTCGGGCACGTCGACCTGATCGAGCTTCAGCGCGTGCTTCGGCTCGCCGTACTCGTGGGTGCGCCACGCGCGCATGGTGGTCGGTGTCGTCATGGTGGCTCCTGGCTCGTCGCTACTCGGGTCGCAAGCCGAAATGCTCGATGTATCGGGCGAAGTCCCGTCGAACGGTGATTGGATCGACCCCGTACTCCTCGGGCTCGTACCGATGGATGCCGTCCTTGCCCTTGGGATGCTCGGCGATGTACGCCCGCATGCTCGGGGCGCCGACGTTCGACATCGGAAGCTCGAAGGCGTCGTAGATCTTGGTGATCTCGGCGAACTGGTCGGCGACGAAGTCGTGGAAGTACATGTCGTAGAACACGGCATCGGGGTACTCGCCGTTCAGCCGGACGTCGAGGGCATGCTCGACCTTGGCCCGCAGGCGGCTCGTCCAGTCGGCTGCGATCTCGAAAGGGTCGACGTCGTCGCTGCACCGGGAGCGGACCAACGTGGTGAGGCTGGCGTAGGACGTCATCGACTTCACCGGATCACGGTGGGTGAACACGATGCGGGCATCGGGGTACACCGCCAGGAGATGCTCGAGCCCCCACAGGTGCCCGCCCGTCTTCAGCACCCACCGGTCACCGGGCTTGCGCCAGCCGAGATGCTGGAGCTGGCGGCGATGGAAATCGTACACCGGGGCCCAGTCGGCCTCGTCGTCGACCCAGTCCTGATAGCTCGGAACCCGGAACTGGTTGTGGAACAAGGCCGTGCACATGGCGTCGCCCATCATCACCACGCACTCCTGCGACAGCAGCGCACCCATGGGGTGCATGGCCTTGAACAGCTCGGAGTGCATGTCGCCGGTCGGGATGGTCGCCTGGCACGCAGCGATGCGCGGGTCGGTCGCGGCGTCCTCGGTCGTGGGCGGAGGCGACGGGAACATGAGCTCCCACGTGAGGGGGGCCCGGTTGGCCGGGTCCTGGGCCAAGATGTCGTGGAGGATCGTCGTACCGGTCCGAGGAAGGCCGACGATGAACACGGGCCGCTCGATGGCCACCTCGGCGATGCCGGGGTACCGGGCGCGGTCGTTGACGTACAGCAACCGGTTCACCGTGTGCAGCAGCACGCGCTCCCGGGCCACGTACCGGCCGACGTCGTTCAGGCGAGCCTCGTCGTTCAGCGAGTCGACGAAGCGGGCCAACGGCTCGAGGAAGGGGCCCGACCCGAGATCCTCGAGGCCGCCGGCCCGCTCCCGAGCTTGCGCGAGCAGCGGCTCGACCTCGAAGTGCCGTTCATCGCCCATGAGAGAAATCCCGTCCCGTCACACCGTCGGGCTGTCGCCCCCGTCGCCCGTCCCCGAGTTCGATCCGGTGGAGGCGCCGACAGTGTGCCCCGTCGGGGAACCCTACCGCTCGGTTCGGGCGACCCATTTCAGGTTCGTTCAAATTGCGTCTCTCCTGAACTTGGAGAGCGAGTCGACCCCGATCGATCTCGACGAGCGAGCACGCGGCGCCTGGGCAGCCCACGAGGAGATCACGCCCGGGGTGATCAGGCGGGCGGCCATGGGCGCACGACCACGTTGCCGAGCTTGTGGCCGCTGTCGACGCGTCGATGGGCGTCGGCGATCTCGTCGAGGTCGTAGGTCTGATCGTGCACGACGATGATCTCGCCGTCGGCCACGAGTCGCAGCAAGAGATCGAAGTCGTCGACTCGCTCGGGCGCACTTCCAGCGACGACGTTGCCGCGCGCTCGGATCGTGTCCGACAGGCCCGCGACGGCGAGCACCAACACCCCGTCGGGGCGCAGCAGTCGCCGACCGGACCTCCTCGACAGGTTTCCGACCGTGTCGAGCACGACGTCGAATCGCTCGGTGGTGGCTGAGAGATCTTCGTTGGCGTAGTCGATGATCCGGTTGGCGCCGAGGCTCGTGACCGTTGCGGCGTTCCCTGCGCTGGTCACTCCCGTGACCGTTGCGCCGAGGTGCTTGGCGATCTGGACCGCGTTCGTGCCCACCGCGCCGGAGGCGCCGTTCACGAGCACCGACATGCCCGACGTCACCGACGCCTTGTCCCGCAAGAAGAACAGCGCCGTCGTGCCACCGAACAGCAACCCGGCCGCATCGTCGTGGCTCACCCCAGCTGGTTTGCGGGCGAGCCTCTTCGCCGGCACGGCGACATACTCCGCGTGCGCGCCCAGCTTGGTTCCGGTCATGCCGCACACCTCGTCGCCAGGCGCGAAGTCGACCACACGTGACCCGACGGTCTCAACGACCCCGGAGAACGAAGAACCCAGGACCGGTCGCCGCGGTCGGACAACACCGAACGCCAGACGAGCCAGCAACCCGAACCCCGCCGGAAACCGTGCACCCCGGATACGCGCGTCCCCCGACGTGACCGCCGCCGTTTCGATCCGCACCAGCACGTCGTCGGCGCGCGGTGCCGGCTGGGGAACCTCGGCGACGCGCACGACCTCCGGTGGGCCGTACCGGTCGAAGACTGCTGCCCGCATGACGTTCCTTCCTCGTGCAACTCGCTGGGGTGAAGCCGGGAAGCGTCGCTCTCGCGGATCGTAATCGTCGGTTCGCGCGACGGTCGCGTCGATCACGTCGGTCGCGATCGTCCCCTTGACGCCGGTAGAGAATGTCTGTAACGTACAACCAGATGGTTGTAGATCAGGAGCGAACCTCGGAAGCTGAGCGAACAGACCTTCTGTTCCATGCACTCGCTGACAGAACCCGCCGCGACATCGTCCGGCTCGTGTTGCGCGGCGAGCACTCCGTGACCGACCTCGCTCGGCGCTATCCGATGAGCTTCGCCGCCGTGCAGAAACACGTCGCCGTCCTCGAGCGGGCCGAGCTCGTCACCAAGCACCAGCGAGGACGCGAGCGGATCGTCTGCGGGCGCATCGACACCGTACGCGACGTCAACCGTTTGCTCGACGAGCTCGAGGCGATCTGGCGTGACCGCATGCAGCGCTTCGCCGACGTTCTCGCCGAGCCCGATCAAGGAGAGCATCCATGACCGTGACCGACGTCCGCAAGGACCCGACCGCCCTCACGATGACCGTCGCCAGCGAGTGGGACGCCCCGATCGAGCGCGTCTGGCAGCTCTGGGCCGACCCACGCAAGCTCGAGCGCTGGTGGGGCCCGCCCTCCTATCCGGCGACCGTTGTCGAACACGACCTCCGTCCGGGCGGGAAGGTCGCGTACTTCATGACGAGCCCCGAAGGCGAGCAGCACCATGGATGGTGGACGGTCCTCGCCGTCGACGAGCCACACCGCCTCGACCTGGAAGACGGCTTCGCCGACGCCGAGGGCAACCCCGAGGAAACGCTGCCGACGACACAGTTCAGCGTGACGTTCGCCGAGTTGCCGAGCGGCGCCACCCGGATGCTCATCGAGTCGCGGTTCCCCTCGAGTGAGGCCATGGACCAGCTCATCGCGATGGGCATGGAGGAAGGACTCGCCGCCGCCATGGGACAGATCGACGCCATCCTCGCCACCGACTGACCTGTGGCCGCCGAAGCGTCCCAGGCATCCGAGTGACCGTCCCGATGCCAACGCGATGGCCCGTGCACGTTGGTCGGCGGGAGGGGCCCCTGGTCCTGGGACCTCGTCGCCCCGCCCCGTGGCACGTCGGGCACACGGCGAGCCGCCCCGTCAGCTGACGCAGAACTCGTTGCCTTCCGGGTCGTTCATCACGACCCACTGGTGCCCCCATTCGTCGTGCTCACCGACCCTGGTCGCACCCAACGAGACCAAACGGGCGACTTCTGCGTCGCGGCCACCCTCACCGGGGTTGCTGTCGAGGTCGAGATGCATCCGGTTCTTGGCGGTCTTTCCCTCGGGCACCTTCATGAACAGCCAAGCCGGACGGCCCGGCGCGGGTGGATAGTCGATCGTGGCGAAGAACGGCTCTGCTCCGTCGTTGACGGGGCGACCGATCGCCTTCGACCAGAAGTCGGCGAGAACGCGAGCGTCATCGCAATCGAACGCGATGTGGGCGAGGGACAGGGTCATGCTGTGCTCCTTGCCGATGAGGTCGCTGGTGCTCTCGGTGAGGTGATTCATCGGGGCGGTGGTAGGACCGGCCAGTGGATCTCGGTGCGGAACTCCTCGACCGGCGCAGGGAACGAGACCACGTAGTGCTCACGAACCGGCGAACCGGCCGGAGCGCAGTGCTCGGCGACCCACCCACCGAGGTGACCGACCACACCGGCGGGTCGTGCCCGCCCGGAGCCGACACGACACCACGATCTCCCCGACCGACTCGTCGACCCGTTCGACCACCACGCCACGTTCGACGCCGACCAG
>VFJJ01000062.1 GCA_009886115.1 Actinomycetota bacterium | reverse complement strand
TGGCCAGCGCCCGGGCCACCTCGACGAGGCGGGCCGTACCAGTCGGAAGCGTCCCCACGGTCACGTCGGCGATGTCGGCGATCCCGACCCGCTCGAGGATCTCGGCGGCAGCCGTGCGGGGATGGGGGCCGCTGCGGTCCCAGCGGCGGCGGGCCTCGGCTGCCACGAGCACGTTGTCGAGCGCGGAGAGCCGGTTGAACGCCTCCAGGCGCTGGAAGGTGCGGGCGATCCCGCGCCGAGCCCGTGTGTGCACGCCGAGCCCGGTGATGTCGTTGCCGTCGAGCATGACCCGACCTGCGGTGGGCGGCAGGAGCCCGGTGACCACGTTGAACAGCGTGGTCTTGCCGGCCCCATTGGGACCGATGAGCCCGGTGATCGTGGCCGGCTCGACGCTGACGGCCGCGTCGGTGAGCGCCTGGACCCCGCCGAAGCGCATCGTGATGTCGCGAGCCTCAAGGAGCGCCATGGCCGACCTCCTCGAGGCTCGTGTCGTTGCCGCCTTGCCCATTGCTGGACCCGTTGCGCAGACCGGGTCGCGTCTCGAGGTCGACGACGGTCGAACGGCTCGAAGACGGGCGCCATCGGCCGTAGCCGCCGGGAACGGCGACGTCCTCGATGATCCCGAGCTGACGGTCGAGCAGGATCACGGCGTCGTTCGTGAACTCGCGGGTGAGCCCCAGATCGCCGATCTCGGGCTCGCGCTTCATGGCGTTCTCGCGGGAGACCTCCTCGCGGGCGTCTGAGCGCCACGGGAGGATGCCGGCGAAGCCCCGGCCCATCTCGTACACCGCGCCGCGCTGGTTGGCGACCATCCCAATGGCCATGAGTCCCGGGCCGACCACCGGGAGGGCAGCGAAGATGGCGTACTCCCATTTGTCCTGGATGAAGAAGAACAACACCGTGCTCACACCGGCGAAAAGCGCAGCGATGGGGTAGGCGATACCGCCGACTGCCGCGAGCAACACGTACGGCAGGCCCAGGATCACGTCGTAGTCGAGCTCGTTGACGGTGCCTCGCGAGATGGCCATGAGCGCGCCGCCGAAGCCGGCGATGGCCGCGGAGATGGCGTATACGAGAATAGTTGTCTCCCGCACGTTGATGCCGATGGTCGCCGACGCGGCAGGACTGTCGTTGAGGGCCACCCATCGTCGACCGAACCGTGACGTGCGTAGCTTCACGAGGCCGATGAGGATGAGCCCGAACACGATCACGAGGAACAGCAGATATTCGCGGCGCTGGTCAAAGACATGGCCGAAGAGCCGTAGGTCGGCGAAGGCCTCCTTCCCCGACGACTCCTCGAACACGTCTGGATGGGGGAAGAACAGAACGGCCATCCCATGGGCGAAGGCCATTGAGGCCAAGCCGAGATACAAGCCTTTGAGTCGTGACGCAGGGAGCGCGACCAGCGCCCCCAGGGGAGCGCACAGCACGGCCACGACGAAGAGCCAGAGGGCGTTGCTGCCGTCACCGGCGAGCTTCTGGAACAAGAAGGCGCCGAATCCGGCGAAGGCGAGAGGGGCGAAGTTGACCTGACCGGCCCAGCCTGTGAGCGGCACCAGCGACAGCACGATGATCGCCGTGTACATCGCCAGCGTCCAGCGGTTCTGGGTGACTTGACCCCAACCGTCGCTCCACAGGTACACGATCGCGAAGAGCACGATCATGCCGATGATCGCTTCCCACCAATGGGTGTGGCGCTCGACGCGGCGGACGTTGCGGACGACCCGACCCACCTCCAACCGGGCCTGGGGCAAGGCGAGCACGACGATGAACAAGAGGATCGGCGCGATGGCGTCGTTGGATTTGGGGAAGTCGGACCCGAACTGGAGGAACTGCTGGTTGTAGGCCCGGGTCACGCCGAGCACGAGGCAGCCCACGAGCGTGAGCGGCAGGCTCTTGAGCTGACCGAAGGCCGCGGCAGCGAACGCGATGATGATGATGATGTTGAGGTTCTCGGGGTTGAACTCCTGGCCCGGAGCGATGAGGATGCCAGCCAGCGCGGCCAACCCGCAGCCGATGGCCCAGGCCGTGGCCGAGATCAGCCCCGGCCTGGCCCCGTTCAGCGCAGCCAGGCCCCGGTTGTCGACCACGGCCCGCATCCCGACGCCGAGGCGGGTCTTATACAGGAGAATCCGCAGCCCAAACGCGACGGCGATGGCGATGATCACCGTGATCAGCCGGTGCCAGGTGACGACGATCGGGCCCAGGTCGAAGCCATCGGGATGGTAGAAGGCGGTAATGCTGCGGGCCTCGGTGGGCTTCCAGATGTTGGCCGTGACGCCCAAGAAAAAGAGCATAAGACCCACGGTAACCATGAGCTGGATGACCAGCGGGGCGCCCTGGAGCTTGCGCATGATCACGACGTCGAGGACCACGCCGATGAGCGGGGCGACGACGCCCACGACCACGAGGATCGACACGAGGGTGGGCCAGCCCCGGTTGACGTGGAGCTCCCAGTAGAAGAAAGCCCCGAACGCACCCACGGCACCCTGGGCGAAGTTGAAGATCCCGGTCGTGGTGTAGACGACGACGAGGCCGGTCGCATACATCGCGTAGATGGCAGCGAGGGCGATGCCGATGACCAGGGTCGTGAGCATCCGGTCGCCGGTCACGTCGTAGCCGGCCCAGTACTTCCACGAGACGAACACGAGGAAGAGCGTGCCGAGCCCGAGCGCCAGTCCCACCGAGCGTTTCACAGGTTCCCCTTCACCTCTCTCGAAGGAACTGATCGGATCCGTCGACATCGTGCGATCGAGGGGGACGGGAACCTTCCCCCTCGATCGGCAGGATGCGGTGAACCCTTAGCCGGCGTTGGCGTCGTGGTAGGCGATGGCGTCGAAGCCCACGAGCGTCTCGGGGATCGTCGCGTCGCAATCGAACGTGCCGGGCTCCTCGGGGTGGACCCTCACGAAGTCCGAGCCGTCGAACTGGAGGATGATGAAGCACGGCGAGCCGATGCGCTCTCCGATGTTGACCGGGCCGAACATCCCCCCGGCATCGAAGCTCTCCACCGTGGCGAGCTGCTCGAGCACCCGAGCCCTGGTGAGGGCGTTGGGACCGTCGGCGGCCACGATGTCCTCGACGACCTGCTGGAACAGCAGCGCGGCCGCCCACGAGTTGGCTCCGAAGCCGACCGGCTCGTCGACCGCCGCGATGTAGCTCGCGAGGTTCTCGTTGGCTTCGGACTCCTCGAAGGGCAGGAAGTTCATGCCGATGTAGACCCCGGCCACGACGTCGCCAGCGTCACGGAAGGCCTCCGTGTAGCACGAGAGGCTGCAGTACCGGAGGATCGACTGCGCATCAAGGCCCTGGGCCGCCGCCTCGTTGTGCCACTTGATCATCGCCTGGTCGTTGCTGTTCGGATAGAAGACCGTTGCACCCGAGTCGATCTGGCGCTGGATGTACGGGGCGTACGTCGACTGGTCGTCGCGCCCCGAGATGGGGAAGTACGCCTCGAGCGTGGCGCCGGCCGCGTCGACCCCCTGCTTCAGCGAGGCCATCGATGATTCCTTGGTGCTCGGGATGTCGGCCGCCGTGAGGCCGATCACCTTCGCCCCCGCACCCTCGCCGAAGTTCTCGACCACATACGGGAAAGCGATGATTCCCGTGCCCGAGCCCGAGTAGTCGCGTGGGCCATTTCCGGAGTAGGGGCAGCTGCCCGTGCCGAGCTGGGCGGCGTAGGTGACCGTGGAGCACGCCTGGGCCGGAGCGACCGAGAGACCGGCGATGTCGGGGATGCCGGTCGCGTCACCGTTGGCGTCGGGGCAGGTCTGGAGGTCGTTCACGTCGATGGCGAACAGGGCGTTCGTGCCCACCATGGCCAGCGAGGTCTCACAGCCCTTGAGGAAGCCGTTGACGGTCTCGGTGGGGTTGATCTGGGAGTCGGCTTCCTCCACCTTCACCTCACGGCAGGCCAGGCCACCGTTCTCGTTGATCTGCTCGGCCCAGCCGATGACGGCGTCGATCGAGCCCTGGAACAGCCCCGGCGCGAGCGGCGAGCCCGTGTCGGCCATGACCGTGATCGTGATGGTGTCTTCGCTCACGCCGATCTCGGTGGCCTCGAGCGTGACGCCTTCGCACGGATCGGCCGGTACCGGCTCGGTCGCCGCGGTCGTTGCCGGCTCGGCCCCACCCACGGTGGTCGTGGCCTCGGCGGGCGGCGCCGTGGTCACCTCGGCGGGCGCCGTCGTGGTCTCGGGCGCTGCCGTGGTGTCATCGTCGTCGCGGCCGCACGCCGCAGCGATCATTCCCAGTGCCAGCAACGCAGCCAGCCATCGCAGCCTTCTCATCGAGCCCCCTCGGTCGAAACGAATGTCGGTCCCCGTGGCGATCGCCGCCGATCGGCTGATCCGATCGGCTGTGACGAAAGTCACGAGGCCAGAGTTTGCTGGAGCGTTGCCCGGGGCGCAACACGCCCGTCTGGTGCGCGGTTGCGCACCAGACGAGCGTGGTGCTGCACGGGAAGGGCGTCAGTTGACGAACTCCGCCGCTGAGTCGTAGCCCTCGAGGGATGCCAGGTTGTCGGCCTCGCAGTCGAGGGTGCCGCGCTCCTCGGGGTGCACCCGGACGAACTCGCCGCCCTGGGCCTGGAGCACCACGAAGCATCCGGACGGCACGCGGTTCACGAAGTCGAGCGTCCCGAACCACCCGTTGGCGTCGAAGGTCTCGGTAGCGCGCAGGCCCTCGAGCACAGCCGACCTCGTGATGGCGTTGGGACCGTCGGCGGCGACGATGTCGTCGACGACCTGCTTCAGCAGCGCGCCAGCCGACCAGGCCCCTGCCCCCCAGGACACGGGCTCGTCGACGGTGTCGACGTAGTGGCCCAACTCCTCGTTGGTGTCGGCCTCCTCGAACGGAAGGAACGACATCCAGAGGTAGGTGCCCTCGACGATCTCACCGGCCTCCAGGAAGGCTTCGGTGTAGCAGGCCAGCGAGCAGGTCCAGTACGGCACGTCGACGCCCTGGACCAGCGCCTCGTTGCGCCACTTGATCATCGACTGGTCGTTCGAGATCGTCACCGCGTAGTTCGATTCTGCCTGCGCCATCGTCAACACGTACGGCGCGTACGTCGCCTGGTCGGCTCTCCCGCTGACGCCGAATCGGCCGTCGAGCGTGACGCCCATCTCGGTCAGCAACTGGGCCGTCGGCATCGTCGACTCGATCGTCGAGGGGAGGTCAGCCGGGATCAGCACCACACCGTGCAGCGGTTCACCTGCCAGCTCCTGCATGTACTGGTGGAAGCCCATGTTGAGCGTGTAGTCGCGGGGCGCGTTGCCGGCGAAGGGGCACGAGCCGCCGATGCCCGACATCGAGAAGGTGGTCGGCGCGCACTGGTGCGCGGCCGAGACGGCCCGCTCGGCGATGTCGGGGATCCCCGTCGGCTCGCCGGCCTGATCGGGACAGGTGGTCGCGTCCACCACCTCGGTGACGAACAGCGCGGTCGAGCCGACCATTGCCAGCGCCTCGTCACAGGCCTTGAGGTACCCGTTGGTGGTCTCGGTGGGGTTGAGTTGGCTGTCGGCCTCGACCACCTCCACCTGCCTGCAGGCCAAGCCGCCGTTGGCGTTGGTGTACTCGGCCCAGGCCTTCACGCCGTCGATCGAGCCCTGGAAGAGCCCGGGCGCGAGCGGCGAGCCCACGTCAGCCATCACGAGGATGGTGATGGTGTCTTCGCTCACACCGATCTCGGTGGCCTCGAGCGCCACGCCGTCGCACGGGTCGGCGGGTGCGGCGGTGGTGGTCGCCTCGGCCCCCGTCGTCGTCGTGTCGCCGCCCGGCGCCGGTGCCGTCGTGGTCTCGGGCGCCGCCGCGGTCGTCTCGGGCGCCGCCGCGGTCGTCTCGGGCGCCGCCGCGTCGTCATCGTCGTCGCGGCCGCACGCCGCGGCGAGCATCCCCAGTGCGAGCACTGCCGCGAGCCACTTGAACCGTGTCATCCGACTCCCCCTCAACGTGACTGCGATCGTGCAGTCGAACCGGTGCCTTCGTCGCTGCTGATCGTTCCCGATCGACTGCGACGAATGTCACGTTGGGGAGTCTGGTGGAGGATTCTTTGGGGCGCAAGAAGCTCGGGCCGTGAGCCTCAGCTCGGGAGCTCCGGGACCGGGCCGCTACGAGTACCGCTTGGACTCGACGATCAGGGGTGCTCGTTCAGGGGCCGACGCGCTCAGAGAGCTGATCGAGGTGGGCCTGGTGCTCGTACATCTGGCGGAGCATCCAGAAGCGCCAGAAGCTGATCATCTTGGTCGCGAGGTACAGCGCCGCTCCGACCACGGCCAAGGCCACACACGCCAGCGTCAAGATGATGAGCTCGTTCTGATCGAGTGCGTTCTCGGCGCTCGTCGACTGGACGTAGGCCCCGAAGCCCACGATCACGGCGAGGAACATGAAGATGGTCCCCGCCTTGCCCGCGGCCTTCTCGCTGCCTCCCGTCGAGGTCTTGAGCTTGAGGTCGGCGACCTCGGCCTTGAACTGCTCGATCCGGTCTTGACTCGTCATGTGGTTGCACCTAGGTAGGCGGAGGACAGCTCTTCTTCCAACTCGTCGGGTCGACCGACCCGGGTGATGCGGCCGCTGAGCATGATCGCCGCGATGTCGGCGATGCCCAGCACGGTACGGGCGAACTGCTCGACCACGAGGATCGAGACGCCGAGCTCGGAGACCTGGGCGACAACCTCGTAGAGCTCGGTCACGATCAGCGGGGCCAGCCCCATCGACAGCTCGTCGAGGAGCAACACCGCCGGATCCGTACCCAGCGCCCGGCTCATGGCGAGCATCTGCTGCTCGCCGCCGGACATCGTCCCGGCGAGCTGTCCTCGCCGCTCCGCCAGCCGCGGGAACCGGCTGTAGGCGATGTCCTCGACGTCCTTGAGCGGCGTACCGGTGTAGGTGGCCATCCGGAGGTTCTCGCTCACGGTCAGGTTCGGGAAGATCCCCTTGCCTTCCGGGATGGTGCACACGCCGTGGCGGGCCAGGGTGTCGGGAGAGACGCCGGTCAGGACCCGCCCGGCGATGCGCAACTCGCCGCCCGTCAAGGGGACGAACCCGCCGCACACCTTGAGCGTCGTCGACTTGCCGCCGCCGTTGGGTCCGAGCAACGCCACCACCGCACCCTGGGGTACGGCCAGGCTCACGCCGTGGAGCACCTCGATGCTGCCGTACCCGGCCCGCACGTCGACCAACTCGAGCAGCGGCTCGCGCAGCTCCACCGCATCCGACGAATCGCGGGGCTCGTGGATGTGCACGTGCAGGTCGGTCTCGCTCACCACGATCCCGGCGTCGAGCGCCGCAGCGATGGCTGTGGCGTCGTCGGGAGCACCCGATCCCAGGTAGGCGTCGAGGACGACCGGGTTGGCGCGCACCTCGGCCGGCGTCCCGGCGGCGATGATCTGGCCGAAGTCGAGGACGTGGATGTACTCGCACACGGCCATCACGAGCGAGACGTCGTGCTCGACGAGCAGGATGCCCGTCCCCTCGGCCGCCAGACGCTGTAGCAGCTCGCCGAACTCCTGCGTCTCGGTCTCGTCCTGACCCGACGCCGGCTCGTCGAGCAGCAGCAGCTTCGGATGGGTCATGAGCGCCCGGCCCAGCTCGACCCGGCGGGCCATGCCGGTGGGGATTTCGGTGACCTCCCGGTCGGCGAGATGGTCGACGCCGATGAGCTCCATGATCCGGTCGGCCTCGGCATGGACGTCGATGCGGCCCTTGTGCCACCGGTTGCGGATCTCGCCGGCGACACGGATGTTGTCGCGCACCGACAGCGACGTGAACAGCTCGAGACGCTGGAACGTGCGGCCGATGCCGAGGCGGGCCCGCTTGAACGGCTTCATGCGGGTGATGGTGCGACCGCCGAAGAACACCTGGCCCTTGGTGGGCTCGAGCAGGCCGGTGATGATGTTGAACAGGGTGGTCTTGCCGGCGCCGTTGGGACCGATGAGCCCGGTGATGGTGCCCGGGCCGGCTTCGAAGCTCACGGCGTCGACGGCGAGGTGCCCGCCGAAGCGCATGGTGACGTTCTCGACTCGGAGCACGCTCGTCGCCGCTCCGTCTCGTGCTCCCGCTGTGCTCGGATTCAGCGCGCTCACTGCTGCACCACCCAGGGGAGAGCCGGCATCCTGAGCGCGGCGTCGAAGGTGTCGCGGTCGCTGATGGTGAGCGGGGAGTCGAGACCGAGCCGGTCGAGGTCGGGCCCGTCGAGGACGGCCAGTTCGGTAGCGAAGCGCTCCCGGTTCGCTCGCATGATGATGCCGGGCACGGTGAACGCTGACGCCATCACGATCAACGTGAAGGTCCAGTTGCCGATCACGTCCTGCCAGGCGAGGAACCAGATCACCACGATGGCCCCGGCCCAGGTGGCCACGGCCTTGGGGGCCTTGGCGAGGGGACGGAACCCGTCCATCATCTGCTGGGCGATACCGCTGGGATTCTTGCCCAGGCCGATACCGATGAGGGCCGGGCCGAGGTACTTGGTGAAGTTGCCGAGGCCGTCGACGAAGAACCAGTGCAGCCCGGGCAGCTCTTCGCCGAGCATGTCGAGGATGTTCGGGAAGACCACGCTGAGCACCGACAGGAAGATCCCGGCGAGGAGCGCGCCGCTCACGTACCCGATACCGCCGACGACGGCGATCATGAACAGGGCCAGGCTGAGGAACACGTCGAACGTTCCGTTGTTGTTGACGGTCCGCTGCTGGGCGGTCCACAACAACCCACCCAGACCGGCGAGCGCCGACGCCAGCATGAACACCGTGAGCTTGAGCCGGGTGACGTCGAGCCCGAGGGTGGCGCAGGCTGCGGGGCTGTCCTTCATGGCCACGATCGAGCGACCGAACGCCGACCGACGGATGGCGATGAGCCCGACCCCGATCAGCGCGAAGAACACCGTCATCAGCATGAGGTAGTTGCGCTGGCTGGCCAGGAAGTCGACACCGAACCAGTTGGGTCGGGGCACGGTGAACGTGGAGTCGGTGAAGAAGTTGATGTCGAAATCGAGCCCGAAGAAGTTCACGCCGATCGGGTCCTGCTGACGGAGCACCAGCTGGTCGACGATGATGGCGAAGGCGAACGTGGCCAGACCGAGATACAGCCCCTTGAGTCGGAGTGCGGGAAGGGCGATGAGACCGCCGACGACCGCGCACACGGCCATGGCCACGATGATGGCCACGACCGTCAGGCTCTCTTTGGTGGCCTGGCCTCCCGGGCCGACGTCCCACTGCCAGGCGGCGATGACCGCGATACCGGCGAACGAGTAGGCCGCCAGGCTGGGCTGGCCCGCGTAGCCCGTCAACAGCACCAGGGGCAGGGCCATGAGCGCCAGCGCGATGCCGTTGGACAAGGTGATGACGGCCGAGTTCACCATGAGCGCCTGCATCATCGCGACCACACCGATCAGCACGGCCCCCCACACGAGGGCCTGCTTCATCGTCGGCACATGGAAGCGCTCTCGGGTGCGTGTGACCACCGCGCCGCGCAGCCGTTCGGTGGGCAGCACGAGGAGGGCGACGAACAGCAACACCGCGGGAAGGGCGATGCGCAGGTTGGCGAAGGCGTCCCACCGGGGACCGTTGCTGGTGAGCGAGATCTTGTCCCAGTACGACTTGGCCAACCCGAAGGCGATGCCTCCCAGGTACGCCAACGGCACGCTGCGCAACCGGCCCACGATTGCTGCGGGGTAGGTGTCGAACACGAGCAGGGTGAGCGCCAGCACCTGCAGGGCACCGAGGTTCGGGGCGAGCAGCACGCCGGCGAGGCCCGCCATGGACGAACCGATGGCCCAACTGGCCAGGCTCATGCGGTCGGGACGACCGCCGTTCATCATGAGCAGGTTGCGGTCGTCGACCGTCGCCCGCATGGTGACGCCGAGACGGGTCCGGTACAGCAGGACATACAGCGCCCCGGCGATGATGACGGCCAGGATCACGGCGATGATCTGATGCCAGAAGACGGCCTGCCCGAAGATCTCGACGTACTTGTCGTCACCGAAGAACCGCGTGGGGAGACGGGCGACGTTGCTGTCGCGGAACCACACCCACGTGGCCAGGCCGTTGATGGCCAAGAGCACGGCGATCGGGATCACGAGCTGGGTGATCTCGGACGTCCCGTGCAGACCCCGCATGATCAGGAGCTCGAGCAGGGCTCCGACGAGGGGAGCGAAGATGAGGATCGTGCCGATGAGGGCGATGGGTGCCGGGAGATCCCAGCCGAACCGGAGCTGCCAGTAGAAGATGGCGCTCAGCATGCCCACGGCGCCGTGCGCGAAGTTGAAGATGCCCGACGTGCTGTACGTGACGACCAACCCCGTGGCGGCGATCGCGTAGATCGAGCCGAGGCAGATGCCGAGCACGCCGTAGGCGAGGAGGTCGTCCATTGATGTCTCTCGGGAGTCCGGTCCGGACAAGGTCGCCACTATCGAGCCCGGAGGTGGGTCGGTCTCTCGACCGACCCACCCCGGATGGACTCGATTGCGCTATGCCGCTCGTTGTCTACTTGTCGAACTGGTGCGCGATGCGGTTCTCGTCGAGTAGCAGCGGCTCGAGAGCCGGCACCCCGACGATGGGGACGATGCCCGGCTCGGCACAGCTCCACTCGGCGACAGCCGCGGGTGCCAGGCGCTCGTAGGACGTGCCGTCGAGGCTCAACAGGGCCTCGCACTGGACGGGGTGGTTACCACCGGGGTCGGTGGTGGAGTGCAGCCCGCCCGAGGTCCACTCGTTGACCGCGGCCATGTTCTCGAGCACGCACTCCCGGGTGAGCGACGCACCGCAGTCGGCCGAGGCCTGGGCCCACAGGAAGAACGACGACGTGGCCTGCATCCCGAGCAGCGACGTGTCGCCACCCGAGGCGTCGAGCAGATCGAGGTAGTCCTGGGTGGCCTTGTTGTCGGCCGACTCCTCGAAGGGCACATAGGCGAACTTGAAGTGCACCTTGTCGAGCGCACCGTCGGTGTTCGCCGCGGCGCACTTGGCCTCATAGTGGTTGGCGTCGGTCATCACAGGGACGTCGAAGCCGTTGGCCACGGCCGTCTGCATGAACAGCTGCAGGTTGGGAAGACATGAGCCCGACCACAGAACCGACTCGGCCCCGGCGTCCTGGAGCTGCTTGACGAACGGCGTCCAGTCGGCTTCACCGGCGGTGTTGTACTCCAGGTCGGTCGAGACGAACTCGATGCCGAGGTCGGGTCCGACGGCCAGCACCTTGTCGCGGGTCTCGCGGGTCGCCGAGAAGTTCCCGACGAGCACGCCCATCTTCTTGGTCTCTTCAGGATAGAGCTTGACGAACTCGACGAGGCCGGAGACCGGGTACTCGTCAGCCGGGTTCGGGACGCCTTGGTAGACGAGAGGGCCCATGGCGAATGCCGCGCTCACGGTGTACGTGGGCGCCGCCGGGAGCTCGCAACCGAGGCGGATCTCCTCCTGGCCCGAGTCGAACGCCCATCCCTCGCCGACGAGGAAGAAGTTCCCGTCGTCACACGCCGACTGCATCGAGGTCGCGACCTCGAAGATCTTGGCGTCGTAGTAGTTGGTCTCGATCTGGCGACCGTTGATGCCGCCGAGCTCGTTGCACTTGTCGACCAGCGCGTTGATGGCGTCGGTCTGCTCGTGGTTGAGGCCCGGAGCGGAGACGAAGCCGGCGTCGTCGCCGGTGGCGATGGTGATGCTGTCGGTGGTGACACCGGGCACGCTGCCGTCGTCGGTGTTCTCCTCGACCGCAGGGCCACAGGGCCAGGGCAGGTCACCGAAGGTCTCGACGGGAACACCCGTCGTGGTCGTCTCGGCCGGCGCGGCCGTGGTGTCAGTTCCCGAGTCTGCCGTGGTGGTGTCGGTGCCCGCCACGGTGGTGTCGGGTGCTGGCGCAGCCGTTGTGGTGCTGTCAGCCGCGTCCTCGTCGCGATCGCTCCCGCAGGCTGCGGCGATCATTCCCAGCGCGAGCACAGCAGCCAGCCATTTCAGCCTTCTCATCGAACTCCCTCGTCATTCGTCGTGTTCGTGCGGTCGGTGCCGAGCATCCATCGACCCCAATCAGCGCAGGCAGTCAGATGACGCCTGTCAGCAAACAAGTCTGCTGGAACGCGTTACAGCGGCGCAACACGGCGTCACGGCTGGCGCGGCTCCGCCACGGCGCCGGCGCGGCTCCGCCACGGCGCCGGCACGGCTGGCGCGGCTCGGCTTCGGGCCGCTAGGAAGAGCCGGTTCCGGGGGCGATCATCGGGTTCCCGTCGAGTGGTCATCGTGGACAACGGAGGCAGATGTGGCGGGATATCTCGAAGGCAAGGCGATCGCGATCACCGGTGCAGGCCGGGGGATCGGGCGCTGTGTGGCCCTGCTCGCGGCTGAGGAAGGCGCCAGCGTCGTCGTGAACGACCTCGGCGTCGAGATGGACGGCTCGGGGGGCTCGACGAGCGTGGCGCAGTCGGTGGTCGACGAGATCGTCGCCGCCGGTGGATCGGCCAGCGCCAACACCGGCAGCGTCACCGAGATGGCCGGCGGAGCCTCGATCGTCCAGCAGACCGTCGACACCTACGGCAAGATCGACGGTGTCGTGTGCGTGGCCGGCGTGCTGCGCGAGCGGATGCTCTTCAACATGTCGGAAGACGAGTGGGACGCCGTCGTCGCCACCCACCTCAAGGGCACGTTCACCGTCGTGCGGGCCGCGGCCGCACAGATGAAGACCCAGGGCTTCGGTTCGCTGGTCGGGTTCACGTCAGGGGCGTTCTCGGGCTCCATCGCCCAGGCGAACTACGCGGCGGCCAAGGGCGGCATCGTGTCGCTCATGCGCTCGGCGGCCGGGGGCATGCACCGTTACGGCGTCACCAGCAACATCATCGCCCCCGTCGCCCGTACCCGCATGTCCTCGAACGTGCCCGGTGCGATCGACATGGGCGATCCCGAAGACGTCGCCCCCATGACGTGCTTCTTGCTCTCCGACAAGGCCAAGCACATCAGCGGCCAGATCTACACGGCCAACGGCGGCAAGATCGCCGTGTGGAACCAGCCGGCCGAGGTGCGCTCGATGTTCAAGGACGGGCGCTGGACGCTCGAGGAGATCGAGGCCCGCTTCGAGCAGATCGGCCAGGAGCCTCTCGGGCTCATCGTGGCTGCCGAGCGCATGCGTGAGGCGGCGCAGCGGATGAAGGCCACCGGCACGACCGAGAACATGTGAGCACGGCTGCTCCGCTGCACGTTCATTTCGTCTGCACCGGCAACGCCGCTCGTTCGGTGATGGCCTCGGCCATGGCCAAGGCCTGGGCGCCGGGCTTGGTCGTATCGGGCTCGGGCACGCACTCGCTCGACGGGCGGCCGATCTCGTGGCGCACCCGCGAAGCCTTGAAATCTTTGGGCTTGGAGGCCAACGACCACCTCAGCGCCCAGATGTACGACTTCACCCTCGACGACACCGATCTCGTCGTGGGCATGGCGACCGAGCATGTGGCCTACGTGCGGCGGCGCCATCCCGAAGCGGCGCCCCGCACGGCGACGCTCAAGCGACTGGTGAAGCTGCTCCCCGAGCTCCCGTCGCTGACTGCGCCGTCTGGGCGGCCGGAGCGGTCCACGGGGTCGGCCTGGTCGTGGTCGGAGCGGTTGGGCCTTCTCGAGCTCCAGGCCATCGAGCTCGAAACCTGGGAAGACGTCGTCGACCCGGCCGGCGGTGAGCTCGACGACTTCACCAACTGTGCCGTCGAGCTGGCGTCACTCATGCGTGCCTTGCTCCCGCTCCTCGATCGGTCGTGACGACTCGACGGTGACCGTGGCGGCGATGGTCTGACGGTTGCCGGCACCGGTGTCGCGTACGTCGATGCGCACCTGGGCCGCATCGGGACGCCCGTCGATACCGTGGCGCAGGCCGACGATCTCGGCGCCGGCGCGCAACGGTCCGACCCGGTTGGGATTGAGGTAGCGCAGCACCATCGAGCCCACACGGCTCGGGTGCTCGGAACCCAGTGCCCGCTGGGCTCGACCGAGCGCAGCCGCCTCGACGAGCAGGCTCGCGGCCCCGCCGTGGAGGATGCCCCAGGGGTTGCGCAGCGGCTCGGTGATCACCATCTCGGCCCAACTCCAGTCGGCCGCGGAGAGGATGCCGAGCCAGTCGAACAGCGGCGGGCCGTCGGAGATCGGAGGCGGGTCGGACGGCTGCCGGGGACGGCCGGCGAGCATGCCGGTCACGTCGAACGACGGGGTGAGGACCGTCGAGGTCACGATGGCCCGAGCGACCTCGCGACCGAGCTCGTCGGACAGCTCGACCTCGACGACGACGGTCGTGCGGCCCTTGCGCAGCAAGGCTCCCGTGGCATGGACCGTTCCCGTGGTGGCCGGCCGCAGGACACGCAGGCTGAGATCGGCGGTGACCACCCAGTCGGGGTACGCGCTCACCGCCCCGAAGTGACCACCGACGTTGTCGGCCAGCGTGAACAGGACGCCGGCGCGGAGCGCGCCGGACGTGTCGCACAGATCGGGCCGCACCACGACCAGCCCCGTTCCCGGCTCGCCCGGAGCCGCGATGCGCAGCTCGGTCCCGAGGTGGAGCGACAGGCCCCGGCCGTCGCTGGGCGGCCTGGTCGCGTTGGTCTCTGCGGTGGCGGTGGCGGTGGCGGCCGCGGCCGGGGTTGCCGTTGCCGGGGTTGCCGTTGCCGGTTCCTGCGTCTCGCCTGCGGTCATCGTGAGACCGTCCCCGCCGAGACCGTCGCCAGGGTCACCGAGACCAAGCGGTCGTCGGTGCCGAGGTCGCGCAGCTCGACCCTCACGACGGCCCGAGCGCGTTCGCTGTCGGCCACGAGCAGCCGGCCGGTCGCTCGCACCGGCCCCACCTTGCCCGGCGCGAGGAACCAGGTCTCGAGCGAGACGGTGGCCGCCGGCCGTTGCAGCGCCATGGAACCCGCAGTCTCGGCTGCGATGTCGGCGAGGGTGCAAACCATTCCGCCCTGGAGAGCCTGGAAGCTGTTGCGCACCTTGGGATCGCAGGCGATCTGAACGATTCCCGCCGCCGAATCGACGACCTCGACGCCGGCGAAGTCGAGATACGCGATGTCGGGCTGGCGCGATGCGCCCCACGCCACGAGCCCCGGCTCGACCTCCTCGAGGCGCAGGTTGGTGTCACGCCGGGGCAGCACCGTGAACGACATCGACCCCGAGCCCACCCGAGCACCGAGATCGTCCTCGAGGTCGACCTCGACCACCACGGCGGTCCGTCCCGCGCGCACGATGTGACCATGGGCCACCAACGATCCCCGATCGACCCGTCCGGTCATGCTCACCGAGAGGTCGGCGGTGGCGACCCAGTCGGGAGCGACCGCGGGAACCGACAGGCGACCGCCGGCCACGTCGATGAGCGTGGCGGCGACGCCGGGGCGCAGGGCGCCCGTCGCCGAGCAGAGATCGGGCGTGATCGGGAGCCGGAGGCTCACCCGACCGTCGGCTGGCGGGTCGAAGGCGATCCCGAGCTGGTGCAGCATGTGGACGGGCGGCGGATACGGGGCGCGGGTCATCGATCCCAGTCGCGGAGGAGGGGTGGGGTGGGGAGGCTCAGAAGCCGGGCGGCAGACGCAGCGACGCCAGCACGAGCCCGTCGAGCACCACGACACCGCCGTGGACGCTACGGCCCTCGGGGAACCTCGGGCCACCCGCGCCGGTGACGGCCCGGGCCGTGAACGTGCCGTCGGCCAACGACACCGTGGTCGACACATCGGAGAACTCGAGGAACCGGCGGGTCAGCGGGAAGATCGCCTTGTACAGCGCCTCCTTGACACAGAACACCACCTTGGCCGCATCGCGGTCGCCCGAGGCCACCTCGCCGGGACGGCAGACCAGCGCCATGAGGTCGTCGTCGAGCGGGGTGGAGGGCTCGGCGTCGATCCCGATCCCGGCCGCGACCCTGGTCGGGGCGACCGCAGCCACACAGCGCAGGCGCCCGCCGCAGTCGACCGTGTGGGTGATCGAGCCCACGATGCCGTCGGGCCACACGGGATCACGCTCGGGGTGCGCGCCGATCGTGTGACCGGCGATCCCGAGCCGGGCCAATGCCCTGTGGGCACAGGCCCTCCCGACGCGGAACTCGCGGCGGCGCGAATCCACGGCCCGGGCCACGAGCGCGGTCTCGGCGTCCGAGAGCGGGGCGCTCTCGTCTCCAGGGTGGTCGCTCTCAACGATCACCCTGGTACCCAGCAGGTTCTCGAACGCCGCTCTCACCGGGTTTCCGGGGACCCAGCCTCGGTCTCGGTCTCGGTCTCGGACTCGGCACTCAGCACCAGACGGAGGCGCTCGGCGAGCACGTCGACGTTGGGCGGCAACATCATGTCGGTGTGACCGCCCGGGATCTGGAAGATGTCGAGGTGCTCGACGAACGGCGACCACAGGAGGTCGGCAGGTACCTGGAACGAGCCCATCTCCTCGGCGAGCGATCGACTGGCCCGGAACAGCACGGCGCGCCCGTCCCAGCGGCGCATCGTGTAGTCGTCCTGGGCCCGGAGGTAGATGTCGGTCAGCTCGAGCACGTTGTCGGCGTCGACGCTCGTGCTCGCAGCGCCGTCGCCGATCCGCTCGTCGGGTGGGCCGAACGACGAGCGGCGTCGTACGGGGGTCTCCCCGGGGCTGAGACGGTCGCGCACGAGTCGGGCAGTCGCCTTGACCCACTGCCGGGCTTGGACGGGGTCGCGGCTGATCTCCTTGGCGCGGTAGCGGACGTAGTCCCATCGCACCTCCTGCTGGAGCCCGGGGCGGATCGTGTCGAGCAGGACGAGCGGAGCGACCGTCTCGCCGTCAGCGGTGAGCTGATGAGCCATCTCGAACGCGACCACGCCCCCACCCGAGAAGCCGCCGAGGATGTACGGCCCGACGGGCTGGGCCTCGCGAACGGCGCTCACGTAGCGGCGGGCCATGGCCTCGATGGTGCGGTCGGGTTCGCTCCGGCCGTCGAGACCATGGGCCTGGATGCCGAAGACCGGGCGGTCGGGCGCCATGCGCAGTGCCAGCGGCTGGAAGTTCATCACGTGACCGGTGCGGCCGTGCACGATGTACACCGGCCGCAACCCGCCGCGTCGCTGGATGGGTACGAGGCAGCTGAACGACGATCGCCGGGGCCGGCCCCGAGCCGCCTGCCCGCTCGCCGCATCGGAATCGGGTGCGGTCGTGGGTGCAGCAGCAGCAGCAGAAGAAGAAGCCGGTGCGCCCGAGGGCGACGAGCCCCCTCCTCCGGTCCCGGCGTCGCCTGCAGCCGGGACGATCGCCGTGCCCTCGACGGGAGCGGGAGCGGTCACGGCCGCAGTCGGGATCGTGGGTGACGGCGGGGGCTCGGGGAGATCGCGCTCCTCGCGAACGAGCGTTGCCAGCTCGGCGACCGTGGGCGCGTTGAAGAGGGTCGAGAGGCCGAGGTCGACCGCCCAGGCCTTGCGAATCTTGGAGAACAGCCGAACAGCGATGAGGGAATGCCCGCCCAGGTCGAAGAAGTCGTCGTGGATGCCGACCCCGGCAATGCCGAGGATCTCCTGCCAGACGTCGACGAGCTCGCGCTCGACGTCGTCTCTCGGTCCGGTGAAGGTGGCTCCCAGCTCGGGCCGCTCGACCCTTCCCGCTCCGTCGCCGCCGCCCGCCGGGGCGGTGGGCAGCGCGGCGCGCTCGAGCGCCACGAGATCGAACGGTGAGCAGATCAGGTGCGAGGCGATGCTGCTGCCATTCGGATCACCCGGACCACCCGCACCACCCGGACCACCCGGACCACCCGGACCGGCCATGGCGCCGAGCAGCCGGTCGAGGCACGCCAGGCCTTCCTCGGCCGTGATCCCGTCGGCCATCACGTGGCCCATGGCCCGGGGACCGGCGCCGTCGGAACCGCCTCCCAGCGCCGCTCGCTCCTGTCCATGACCAGCGTGGTCGGGGAACCCGGCCGGGCCCATGTCGGCGACGGCCGCCCTGCGACCGGTGACAGCCATCGCCTGCACGTTCTCGAGCCGCCGCATGGAGAGCCGCTCCATGACCACACAGACACGACCGTCGGGCTCGGCGAGGGTCACGTCGAAGGTCGCCACGGCGTCGGTGGCCGTCGTGGGCCGAGTGAGCCTCACGAGGCACCACACGCGGCTGGGCACCGGGCCGTGGACAACGGCCCGCCTCACCTCGAAGGGAACGTAGAGGTCGTCGCGATCGCGGAAACCGTCGATGAGGCCCAACCCGATGCCGACCGCCCGGTCGAGCAGCGCCGGGTGGAGGGACCAGGGGCCGATGTCGCCCTCGAACGCTGACGGGAGCTGGAGCTCGGCCAGCACCTCCGACTCGCTGGCCCGGGCCGAGACCAGGTTGTCCCAGCGGGGTCCGAAGTCGAGGTGGCGACTCTGGCGGTCGTGCGGGTACTGGGCGTCGTAGCTGCGAGCTGCTTGATGGAGCCGGTTGCCGATCGCGTCGAGATCGAGGCGGGGCCGATCTCCGTTGGCCTGCGACTCCCCTTCGGTCGGGTCGCCGGACGGGTCGCCGGACCCGGGGCCGGACGCCACCATCACGGTCGCCCCGGCGTGACGGCGCCACACGGTGGGCCGTCCGGGCTGTTCGGGCCGGCTCTCGATCGCGGCCGACCACGCCCCCGGCTCATCGGCCCGGAGATCGACCCTGATCCCGGTGGGCTCGTCGTCGGGGACCTCGAGGGGGCGTACGAACGAGAGGTCGCGGATCTCGATCGAACCGTGCAGCGGAAGGGTCTCGCGGGCTGCGGTTGCGATGAGGTCGATGGCCGCCATGCCGGGAAGGACGCACCGACCGGCCTTGAGGCGATGCTCGGCGACGATCCAGTCACTGGCCGCGTCGAGGTGGCCCTCGGAGATCACGCGCTCGGCTGAGACAGCGGCCCATCGGTCGAGCACGGCGTGGCTGAGCGGCTCGGGAGGCTCGAGACGATCGCCGAGGCCGAGCGCGTCAGCCGGGTCGGCATCGCCGCGGGCGGTCATTCCCCTGTCACGCCAAGCCCCCCAGGCGATCGCGACCGTCGAGCCTGGGCGGTCGGAGCCCCGCCGATGTGCGGCGTAGGCGTCGACGAACGCGTTCGCTGCGGCGTAGTCGACCTGGCCGGGGAGACCGAGCAGCGCCGAGGTCGACGAGAAGAGGACCATGAACTCGAGCGGCTCGTCGCGCAGCGCATCGTCGAGCGCCAGCGTCCCAGCGACCTTGGGGGCGAGCACGGCGTCGACGCCGGCGATGGTCTTGGAGGGCAGGAGGCCGTCGTCAAGCACGCCGGCGGCGTGGAAGACACCGTGGATGGGTCCGAAGCGTCGATGGGTTTCGGCCACAACACGCCGCAGCGCGTCGACGTCGGTGACGTCGGCTGCGACCTTCAGCACCTCGGCCCGGGCCGCTTCGAGCCCCGGTGTCGGACGCGGATGACGGCCGACGAGCACGACGTTGGCGTTGGCGGTGCGGGCGAGGTGCTCGGCCACCACGAGACCGAGACCGCCGTATCCGCCGGTGATGAGATAGGTACCGCCGGGTCGGACCGCCCCCGTGGCTGTGTGGAGCGAGCCCGCGGCCCCCGCCACGGCCGCCGGGTCGGTGACCAGCCGAGGACCGGCGACGACGGCGATCTCCTGCGCGAAGCGGCTCGCACCCCGGTACGCCACCGCTTGTGAGGTCGCGCCGGACGAGGTGACGCCTGCAGGACCAGTGCCGCCTTGGGTCAGCTCGGTGATGAGCGCCTCGACGGTGGTCGTCGCCTCGACGTCGATGCTGCGGCACGCGACGTTGGGTTGCTCGCGGGGGATGACCCGGCAGGCGCCCAGCACCGTGGCGTGCTCGGGATGGCGAAGCGGTTCAGCAGCCACCTGCTGCATGCCTGCGGTCAGGACGATCAGCTCGACCGGTGCGGTCACGTCGTCGTCGACGAAGGCCTGGGCCATGGCGATCAGCGTGTGCAAGCCGCGGGCCTGCGCCGAGTCGGCGTCGCGCCGATCGTGCATCAGCCACGAGTGGAGCACGTGGCGGGGCAACCCGCCCTCGTCGGTGAGCGCCGCAAGCAGCTGCGACCATCCGGCCCGATCGGCTGGCGGCAACACGAAGGAGGTCGCGAGACCGGCGAGGGAGTGGCCGTTCTCGCTGCGCTCGAAGCGCTCACCCGGGCGCACCTCGATCACTCGGTGCCCCGCCGCCCGGAGCGCGACCATGGTGCGCTCGATCAGCGGATCGCCATCGGCGAGGACCAGCCACGAGGTGGGCTCGGTGGCACCGATTCGAGGCGCGGGTGCCGCACGCCACTCGAGCTGGCTCCACCATCCGTCGATCGTCGGGATCCGGGTCAGCGGGTCACCGGGGTTGGCGACGCCGGATCGCCCGACGCCGGGATCGATCCAGTACCGCTGCCGCTCCCAGGGGTAGGTCGGCAGCGCGACCCGCCGGCGAGGGCCGTGGTGATGAGCGTTCCAGTCGATCTCCACCCCGGCCGTCCACAAGCGCCCCAAGGTCGTGAGGGTGTACTGGAGATCGGCCGTGTCGTCGTCGACGTGGCGCAGGGAGGCGAGCACGGCCGACGGTCGGCTGGGCTGCTGGCGCACGAACGAGCCCAACGCCTGCCCCGGACCGACCTCGAGGAACACGAGCGAGGCATCGGTGCACAACTCGGCGAGACCATCGGAGAACCGCACGGTTCGCCGCAGGTGCCTCACCCAGTATTCGGGATCGACGGCATCCTCGTCGGTGATCCACGTGCCGGTGAGGTTGGAGATGAACCGGCGGACGGGGCGGTGGAAGGTGATCCGGCGCAGCCCGTCGCGAAAGGCCGGGAGCACCTCGTCGAGCATGGCCGAGTGCGGGGCGATGGCCAGGTTGACCCGACGGGCCTCGACCTCTTTCTCGAGCAGGACCTGCTCGAAGGCGGCGAGGTCGTGGGCGCGACCCGAGACGACGGTCTGCGTCGGCGAGTTCACCGCGGCGATCGACAAGACATCGGGCAGGAGGGGCCGGACCTCGTCGACGGCCAGGGGGACCGAGAGCATCCCTCCGCCGTGGGAGACCTGCTCGAAGAGTCGGGCCCGCAACATCACGATCGACAGCGCGTCGGGCAGGCTGAGCACTCCGGCGATGCACGCTGCGACGTACTCGCCGAGGGAGTGACCGGTCATGGCCGCGGGCTCGACGCCCCACGACATCCACAGCTGGGCCATGGCGTACGACGTGACCCAGACCGCAGGCAACGAAGCCGTGGCCCGCTCGAGGTGGACTGCCGCCTCGTCCTCGGTCCCGGGGGCCGGGTACATCAAGGCCCGCAGGTCGGCGAACGGCAGCTCGCGACCGACGGGAGCCATGGCCAGCAAGGGTTCGAGCAGGGTCAGGCACTCGTCGACGTGGCGCCGGAAGACCGGCTCCGCATCGTAGAGGTCACGACCCATCCCCGGGTACTGGGCTCCTCCCCCGGGGAACATGAACACCACGGGTGGGGAGCTCGAACCGGCGGCTGCGGTGCCGACGACCGTACGCCGCATGCCGACGTGTGCCGCGGACGCGCCGGGATCGTCGCTGAGCACCGCGAGGGCATCGGCCGCGGACCTGACGGCGACGGCACGGCGCCACGCGAAGGCCTCACGCCCGACCTGCATCGTGTAGGCGACGTCGGCCAGCTCACCGAGGGCGGCATCGTCAGCCGGGGTCGGCTCAGCCGAGGTCTCGGACGCGTCGACCCTGCCGGCGATGCTGCGAGCGAGATGCCGCGCGAGCGCAACCCCGTAGGCCCGGGCCGCGGTCTCGGTCCGACCCGAGACGACGAGGAGTTGCCAGTCGCGCCCCGCCGGCGTCGTGGCCGGCCGGAGCGGGGCTTCCTCGAGCACGGCGTGGACGTTGGTTCCACCCACACCGAGTGAGCTGACACCGGCCCGTCTCGGCGTACCCGGCGTGACGTTCCAAGGCCGGGCTTCGTTGCTCACGACGAAGGGCGTCGCATCGAAGTCGATGATGGGGTTGGGTGCCTCGAAGTTGGCGAGCGGCGGGAGCACTTTGTGCTGCAAGGCTTTCGTGGTCTTGATGAGACTGGCGACGCCCGCTGCGGTGTCGAGGTGCCCGATGCTCGGCTTCGTCGATCCCAAGTGGCAGAAGGCGCTACGGCTCGTCGCGGTACGGAAGGCCTGCGTGAGCGCGGCCACCTCGATCGGATCTCCGACGCTGGTGCCCGTGCCGTGGGCCTCGAGGTAGGTGATGGTGTCGGGGTCGACGCCGGCCACCGCGAGGGCCTCGACGACGACGGCGGCATGACCGTCGACACTCGGCGCGAGGAACCCGACCTTGCGGGACCCGTCGTTGTTCACGGCGGTTCCTCGGATGACGGCGTGGATCACGTCGCCATCGGCAACAGCGTCGTCGTAGCGGCGCAACGCCACGACGCCGAGACCGCTCGTGAGCACGGTGCCGGCCGAGCGATGGTCGAAGGCCCGGCAGACACCGTCGGGTGAGAGAATCTCGCCGTCGTGGTAGAGGTATCCCTGGCGATGCGGGATCTCGTAGGTGACCCCACCGGCCAGGGCCATGTCGCACTCCCGGCTGAGCAGGCTCTGCGTCGCCAGGTGGACCGCCACGAGCGACGTGCTGCACGCCGTCTGCACCGAGATCGCCGGTCCGGTCAGGTTGAGCTGATACGCGACCTGGGTGGCGAGGAAGTCGCGGTCGTTGCTGGTGTGGCGCAACAGGAACAGGCCGACCGACTCGACGAGCGCGGGGTTGGTGAGCAGGTTCCAGGTGAAGTACCCGTTCATGCCGCAGCCCGCGAACACCCCGATGGGCCCGTCGAATCTCGACGGCGGATGGCCGGCGTGCTCGAGCACCTCCCACGCCGCTTCGAGGAAGTGGCGGTGTTGGGGATCCATGATCGCCGCGTCGCGGGGCCCGATCCCGAAGAAGCCGGCGTCGAACCACTCGAGCGTGTCGATGGTCCCGTTGACCTTGACATAGTCGGGATCGCGCAGTGTCGCCAGGGGTACGCCGGCGTCGAGCAACTCCCGATCGCTGAATCGACGCATGCCGACCCGACCCGACGCCGCGAGATCCCAGAGCGTGTCGACATCGGGCGCGCCGGGAAACCGTCCCGCCATGCCGACGATGGCGATCTCGGACCCGCTGTAGTCGTCGGCCGCGCCGTTCGAGCCCATCAGCGGTCGCCGCCGACCTTGATCCGTTGCCGGGCCAGGCGGCGAGCCTCCCCCCGGGCCTGGGCGGCGTTCACCGCGGCGGGCTTGGCGTCGGCGTCCCCGCCGTCATCGGCAGCGCCCAGGAACCCCGCCAACTGCCTGACAGTGGGGAACCGGAACAAGTCGGTGAGCGACAGGGGGAAGCCGAGCTCGTCGCGCAATCGGCGGTGGACCCTGACCGCCAGCATCGAATGCCCGCCCAGGTCGAAGAAGTTGTCGGTGACGTCGACGTGGTCGAGCCCCAGTGTCTCGGACCAGAGCGTGGAGATCTGCGATTCGAGGCTGGAGCCCGCGTCGAGCGCCGTTCGGGCCCGGTCGGGCGGCGCCCCGGCCGGTCGGGCAGCAGCGCTCGTCGGCGCGGGTAGAGCCAGACGGTCGATCTTGCCGTTGGGCGTCTGCGGGAAGCGGGCCAGCACGACCACGTGCGCCGGGACCATGTAGTCGGGCAGCTGGGCCCGGCACCGCTCGCGCAGGTGCGTGACGACGGTGGTGGAACCGGCCGAGGTGGTCACCTCGTTCTTGGCGGCATCGGGATCGACGACGACGTACGCCACGAGGCGCACGTCGCCCGGCATGTCTTCGCGGGCGATGACGACGGCTTCGCGGACGGTGTCGTCGGCAGCCAGGACCGCTTCGATCTCGCCGAGCTCGATGCGGTACCCGCGCACCTTCACCTGATGATCGGTACGGCCCAGGCATTCGACGGTGCCGTCGGGCCACCAGCGGGCGACGTCACCCGTGCAGTACATGCGGGCGTGGTGCGGGTTGGCGTCGGGGCCGACGAACGGGTCGGGTACGAAACGCTCGGTGGTGAGATCGGAGCGACCCAGATAGCCGCCGGTGACGCCCTCGCCGCCGATCCAGAGCTCGCCGGGAACGCCCACCGGCACCGGTCGTCGTCGCCCGTCGAGGACGTAGAGACTCGTGTTGGCGATGGGCCGGCCGATCAACACGGTGCTCGGAGCACCGGCGATGGTGTGCGACGACGACCAGATCGTGGTCTCGGTGGGGCCGTACACGTTGACGATGCGCGTCCTCGGGCACACCTGGGCCAGCTCGGCGGCCAGCGCCGGTGGGAAGGCCTCGCCGCCGATCAGCCAGACGTGCAGGTGGGCCAGCGCGTCGTGGTTGGCCGGGTCGGAGAGGATCATGCGGGCCTGCGACGGGGTGCACTGGAAGTGGGTGACCCGGTGGTTGACGATGGCCTCGCCGATCGTCTCGTCGTCGGGGATCGGGATCGGGGTCGCGGCGTCCCCGGCGGCCGTGGACGTCGCGCCGGCCGTGGACGTCGTGGACGTCGCGGACGTCGCGCCGAGCACGACGGGCTCGGCGGCAGCGACCTCGGGTGCCGGTCCGAACCGCTGCGCCGCCCACTCCTTGAGCTCGGTGAGCCGGGGAAGGCTCGCGAGGACGACGTCCTCGTCGACACCGAAGTCGACGAGGCAGCCGATCTCGTCGACGCCCATCTCGACGAGCGACTCGAGCAGCGGCTGGCACGACTCGGGGGTACCGAAGAGCCCGCTGCCCTCGGAGTATCGCTGGAAGGCGAACTCGAGGAGCGCTTCGATCTCGTCGGGCTCGAGGTGCGAGAGATCGTCGTCGCGGGCGTCGCCGGGGCGGTTCTTGAACGTGGGGAAGGCCCAGGCGAACCCGGCCACGAGGCTGGTCGAGGAGCGGAGGTACTCGACCAGCGGACGGTGGATGGCCTCCTTGACGGTCGCGTCGTCGTCACCCACGAGCGTGTGCAGCATGAGGGTCACGTGGCCCTCGCCCGGATGGCCGGCCTCTCGGCGCGCCTGGCGGTACATGGCGATCTTGGCCGTGAGCTCGGCGAGGTCCTGGCCCAGCAGGTGGGTGAGGAGGTGGCATCCGATCCGGCCAGCGAGGCGGAAGCTCTCGGGGCTCCCCGCGGTCGTGATCCACAGCGGTACCTCGGGCCTGACCGGACGGGGGAGCGTGTGCACCTCGACGGGACGGCCGTCGGGGCCATCGAACGTGACGCTCTCGCCGGCCCAGAGCCTGCGCAACGTCTCGATGCTGCGGACCATGACGCCCTTGGCGTCGCTGAAGTTCTGCGGCTGGAAGACGAAGTCGTTGGGGTGCCAGCCCGAGGCGATGGCGAGCCCCGTGCGGCCGTTCGAGAGGTTGTCGACGAGCGACCACTCCTCGGCCACCCGGATCGGCGAGTGCAGGGGCAGCACACAGCTCCCAGCCCTGATCTCGACGTTCTCGGTGACCATCGCCAGCGCGGCACCGGTGACTGCCGGGTTCGGGTAGAGGCCGCCGAACGCATGGAAGTGGCGCTCGGGGGTCCACACCGCGGTGAACCCGTTGGCGTCGGCGTAACGGGCGCCCTCGATGAGCAGGCGGTAGCGGTTCGAGCGTGCCGAGGGCTCCGACTCGTCGGCCGCGAAGTAGAAGAGGCTGAAGTCGAGACGTTGCCTGCGCAGCGGGCGCGGCGAGGTGTGGAGGGCATCGGCGTTGCGGGTGTGGACGGGCACGGTCGCGGCGACGGTGGCGGCCGGCGAGAGCGCGGCCTTGGCCGGCGTGTCCGGGTGCACGACCACCGTGAAACCGCGGGCCAACGTGTACAGCAACTCCAGGATCGAGATGTCGAACGACAAGCTGGTGACGGCAAGCCATACGCCGGGCTGACCGTCACCCGTCGGACCGTGGGGCACCACGGGGTCCATGGCGAGCACGAAGTTGCTCAGATTGTGGTGCTCGACCATGACCCCCTTGGGCTTTCCGGTCGAGCCCGAGGTGTAGATCACGTAGGCGAGATCGTCGGGGCCGACGGTCACGTCGGGCGCCTGCGAGCTCGTGCTGGTCGCCGCTGCGGGGTCGTTGGCGTCGAGCGGCTCGGTTCGGTCGACGACCACCACGGTGGCCTCGTGGGGCGGCAGGTGAGCGAGCAGACGCTCGTGCACGCACAACACGCGCAAGCCGGAGTGGGCCACCATGTAGGCGATCCGGTCATCGGGATAGGTGGGGTCGAGCGGGACATACGCTCCGCCCGCCTTGTGAACGGCCAGCACGCTCACGACCAGGTCGGCCGTCCGATCGAGATGGAGGCCGACGAGCGAGCCGGCTGTGACCCCGAGGTCGCGGAGTCGATGGGCGAGGTGGTTGGCGCGCATCTCGAGCTCGCGGTAGGTGTAGCGCATGGCCCCGCAGACGACGGCTGTGGCGTCGGGCGTGCGGGCGGCCTGTGTTGCGATCCGCTCGTGGATGCACACCGGCTCGTGGTGCACCGCGGTGTCGTTCCACTCGACGAGGATGCGGTGCAGCTCGGCGTCGTTCAGCAGCGGGAGGTCACCGGCTGCTGTGGCCGGGGCGCTGGCCGCCCGATGGGCCAGCTCGGCGAGATGGGCCCGGATCCGCGCCACGGCCTCGCGGGGATAGGCCGAGGGGTCGTGGTGCACGGTGACCGTGTGAGCGTCGGCTGCGACGTCGAACAGGAGCTCGACGCCGGAGAGCTCGTCGACCGGGGAGCCGCCGTCAGCCGCAGGAGTCTCGGTCGGCGCTCCGTGGCGCACCACGATCGAGGTGGGCGATGGGGCAGCGGCGAGCTCGGGGTGACGAGCGACCAGCTCGCGGCCGTAGGGGCCCCGGCGTCGGGCCTCGGCGAGGGCTTGGGTGACCGTCGCGGTGTTCTCGGACCACGGCCGATCGAGGTCGAGGTCGACGCGAACCGCGACGACGGGCTCGGCGAGCGGCGCCACCGCCGCCACGACCCGGTCGATCTCGGGTCCGGTGTAGGCCAGGTCGATGGACGACCGACCCGACAGTCGTGCCAGAACCAGGGCGATGAGCGCGGTCGCGCTGTCGGCGTCGAAGCCGGGGAGCAGCTCGACTGATCCACCGTCGACGAGTGGCTGGCTGCCGTCGCCGCCGCCGCGTTGGGCGTAGGGCAGATCGACGGCCTCGAACGCCGCGAGCCGGCGCACGTGGTGGCGCTCGGCCTTGGCCATGCTGGCGTGGTGGGTGCTCAACTGGCCGGCTCGCTCGTCGTCGAGCACCGGGAGCCTCGTGCCGGGCCGGAGACCGTGCTCCTCGGCGGTCCGGGTCAGATCGAGGGGTGCGCCACGCAGGCAGGTGAGCTCGCCGATCTCGACGTCGGTCGTGCCCGTCGCCACGACGAGTCGACCGTCGCCGACATCGACCACGGTGCCGGGGTCGAGGCTCGAACGCTCGTCGAGCACCCGGGCCCTGACCACCACGACGGGCGTCTCCCGGCCGGGGCTGCCGGGGCGACCGGGGCTGCCGGGCCCGGCGGAGTTCGGGAGGAGGAGCTTGGCGAGGCCGACGGGGTTGCCCCGATGGCCGTAGTGCAGTGCCCGCACGAGCCGGACGATCGACGACGCGTCGCGCCGCCAGTCGAGCACCGCGCCGGCCGCGGGACGATCGGCCCGGCGGTACACCAGGCGATCGTCGGTGTGCGGTTGTGGCGAACCGGCGATGTCGCCGCGGGCCAGACGCTCGATCAGCGGTCCGAAGGCGCCGATCGCGGATTCATAGCACCTGGCGTTGAGCGTGAAGGCCGTCTCGTCGTCGGCGATGACGAAGCGGGTCTCGGCCAGCACGTGGCCCTCGTCGATGCCCGAGGTCATGACGTGGAAGCTGACGCCCCACTCGGTCTCGTCGTTGAGGAGCCCCCAGACCGGCGTGTTGACACCCACGTATCGGGGCAGTGGCGCGTCGTGGAAGTTGACGGCGACGATCCGCGGCGCGGCCAGGATCTCGTCGGACAGGATCTCGAGGTTGCCGATGCTGAACAACCAGTCGGTGGCGTCGGCCCTGATCTGCTCGGCGGTCCCCGGACCCAGCTCGGAAACCGGGCAGCCGAGATCAGCGGCCCAGCCGGCGATGGCCGGGTCGTCGGTGATGACACGAACGATCTCGTGGCCGCGCTCGAGCAACTGCTCACCACACGTCGCGAGGATGGACTCGGTTCCGATCAGGGTCGCGCGCATCGGCTCTCGTAGGACGGGGGAAGTGATCGGGTCATGGTCATGATCAGTTGGGGTGCGGTCAAGGTCTCGGCGGGCGATTCCGCCGAATCCGGAGACACGACTCGAGCGAACCGGTCGCCGCGTCAGCCGGAGCCGAACATGGCGAGCCAGGTCTCCTTGCTCCTGGGGGCGAGGACGTAGTTGGAGCGGCGGGTGTCGCCCATGAGCGCGGCCGGCTCGGGGGCGTACCAGTGCCCGGGGAAGAGCATGCTCTCGTCGGGGATGCGAGCCAACCGGTTGTGGAGGCTGTCGTACATGGCCTCGGGATCGGACCCGGGGAAGTCGGTGCGTCCGCAGCCATCGAGGAAGAGGGTGTCGCCCGAGACGAGGCAGTCGGCGACGAAGAAGCACTGGCTCCCGGGGGTGTGCCCGGGCGTGTGGATCAGCTCGATGGGAATGGCCCCGACCATCACGGTGTCGCCGCTGTCGTGGGCCACGACGTCGGATTCGGAGATGCCCGTGGTCTTGCGCACGAACTCCAACTCGTCACGATGGCAGTGAACCTTGAGGCCCACGATCTCGAGGAGCTCCCTGACCCCGTCGACCGCCTGGCCCATCAAGGATCCGCCGATGTGGTCCATGTGGTAGTGGCTGGCCAGGGCACCGGTGATGCGCATGCCGTCGGCTGCGGCCACGTTGACGATGTCGGCCGGGCCCCACGCCGGATCGACCACGACGCACTCGCCCGTGTCGCGATCGCCGATCAGGTACACGAAGTTGACCATCTGGCGGGCCATCCGGTTGTCGGCGGCGATGTCGCGCCCGGCGAGGAGTTGGCGGAAGTACACACGGTCGTCGTTCACGAGGCTCACGAGTGTCGATGGTAGGCGCCGAGGAGACGACCTTCGGCCGCGTTGGCGTGGTGGTGAGCGCGTCCAGTCGCCCTCCAGGCGTTCTCGTGCGACGCGCGATACCTTGCGGGCCATGGCGAGTGAGCGGATCGACTACGACGAGTTCGGGCTCTTTCACGAGAACGCCCACGAGTACGGCCTTCCCTACGACGCGCCGCCGACGGTCAGACGGATGGCCGTCGAGATCGAGCCGGAGTTGTCGTTGTCGGCGCTGGTCTGGGGGACGGGACCGCCGCGCGTCGTGTTCCTGCACGGCGGCGCCCAGAACGCCCACACGTGGGACACCGTGGTGATGGCGCTGGGCGAGCCGGTCGTGTGCATCGACCTGCCGGGACACGGCCATTCCTCGTGGTGGCCCGACCATCGGTATTGGCCGCACGGCAACGCCACCAAGGTGACGCGGGCCATCGAGGTGCTCGCTCCCGAGGCCGAGATGCTGGTGGGGATGTCGCTCGGTGGTCTCACGTCGATCGCGCTCGGGGCGGGTCGTCCCGATCTGGTGCGCAAGCTGTACGTGGTCGACGTGACGCCGGGCGTCGACGCCACCAAGGGCAAGGCGGTCGCCGACTTCATCCGCGGCCCGCAGACGTTCGCCTCGTACGACGACCTCCTGGCCCGGACCGTCGAGCACAACCCGACGCGCACCGTCGAGTCGCTCAAGCGCGGCATCCTCCACAACGCCCACCAGCTCGACGACGGTTCGTGGGCGTGGAACTACGACCGGTCGTTCACCGGCTCCGAGGACGAGCCCGCCGTGCGCGAGTTCCCCTCCTGGGGCAACCTGTGGGAGCTCGTCTCGGCGTTGCCGATGCCCATCGTGCTGGCCCGGGGCATGCTGTCGCCGGTGGTCGACGACGCCGACGTCGCCGAGTTCCTCCGCCGTCGCCCCGAGACCCGCTACGAGAAGTTCGACGGGGCCGGCCACTCCATCCAGGGCGACATGCCCCTCGAGCTCGCCGCATCCCTGAAGGCCTTCCTGAACGGCTGATCTTGTGCCGCCTCCAAGTGCCTGCGGCACGTCGGCGGCGAATTCGGGACCTCGCTGCGCTCGGCAAGGTCAAGGTCAAGGTCCTCACCCAAATTGGTGCGGAAATGCTCATCCCGTGGGCATTTCCGCACCAATTTGGGAGGTCGGGGTTGCCGAGTCGGCACAAGTACAGATCAGATCCCGGCGCTGAGGGCGTCGACGGGGGCCATCCGGCTGGCTCGTAACGACGGGTAGAGGCCCGAGACCAGCCCGTCAGGCCGCCGACCAGTGGCGCCAGGAACGGGACGGCCGGATCGAGCACGGGCGTCCACGATTGGTCGAGGACTCGAATCGACCAGCGGAAGACCGTAGCGCACCTCCTGCCCAGTGGTCCGTTGTGCCGTCAGCACCGTGCAGCGTGCTCGACGGCTTCAGCCGGAGGGGCCCCGATCAATCCGGCCCACAACCTCTCCCGTGTCGACTCGAGGTGACTGCTCGACGAAGGTCAACGGCACACCCGGTCGAGCACCTGTCGCTCAGGGGGGTCTGTGCCCTCTCAACGACAGATGCTGGCGTGGTGTTGGGCCGGTTCGGGCGTCGCTCTCAGACCGCGGGGAGGCTGTAGGCCACGGTGATCCGGGTGCTCGACGAGGACGGGGTGACGGTGACGGGGATGTCGAGGGCGTAGTCGCGAATGAGGCAGAGGCCCTCGTTGCCTTCCCGGCAATAGAAGACGGTGCCCACGGCGTGGACGGTCGTCGTTCCGGCGGCCGTCCGCACGGGCAGGATCACGGGGAAGCTCGGGCCGGCCACCTGCACGGTCGGCTCGCCCGAGCCGGCGTAGGCGACGACGTCGGGGTCGTCGACCGAGACCGTGACCGAGAACGGGCCCAGATCGTTGATCTTGTAGCCGTCGGGCGGATCGAACGTGATCTCGAAGGTGGCCGTGCCCGATGCCACCGTGAGCGCGTCGACGCCTTCGACGGGGACCACCACGTCGGCTCCGGCCCGGCTGGCCACGGCCAGGTTCGACAGCACGAGCGTCGACACCGTGCCCGTCGCAACGTCGACCGTCCGCACGAGGTGGTTGTTGGTGTCGGCGACGTAGAGCGTCTCGCCGTCGAACGACAGCCCGGTGGGCTCGGCCAGCGCAGCGCTCGTGCCCACGCCGTCGGCGATGCCGGGTGTGCCCCGTCCGGCCAGCGTCGTCGAGGTGCGCGCCCGCACGTCGATGGTCTTGAGCTTGTCGTTGTAGGTGTCGGCGATGACGAGCCGGCCCGGCCCGGTGACGGCGATGCCGATCGCATGTTGCAGGCGGGCGTCGGGTTGGGTGCCGTCGACGTCACCGAAGTCGAAGAGCCCGGTGCCGATGAGGGTTCGAACCTCGCCCGTGCCGTCGAGCGCGACGGAGCGGACGGCCGAGGTCTCGGGATCGGTGAAGTAGAGGTTCGTGCCATCGGTGGCCAGGCCCGACGGCTGCGCCAGCGTTGCATCCTGGGGAGGACCGTCGTCGATGCCTTCCCGGCCCGAGCCCACGAACACACCAACGGCATCGGCTGCGAGGTCGTAGCCCCAGATCTGGTGCAGGCCGGCCATGGCCAGGAACAGGGTGTCGCCGAAGCGGAGCACGTCCCACGGCGACGACAGTGGCGTGTCACGCCCGGGGCTGCCGTCGGGGTAGCTGCGGGCCTGGCTGCCCGTTCCAGCGATGGTCTCCACGGTCCCCGCGGTGAGATCGACGGCCCGGAGGGCGTGGTTGTCGGTGTCGGCCACGTAGAGCGTGTCGCCGTCGGCCGAGAGCGCCAAGCCCTGGGGATTGGAGAATTGCGCGGTGGCCACGTCGCCGTCGACCAGCCCCGGCACGCCGGCGCCGATCTGGAGCTCGAGGGTGCCGTCGGATGACGCCACCAGCACCCGGTCGTGGCCGGAGTCGGAGACGAACAGGCGCCCGCCGTCGGGATCGGCGAGCACGTCACCGGGGAACGACAGCACCGTCGGGGCCGCGCTCGCGGCCTCCAGCACCAGCTCGAACGGACGGTCGTCGATGAGACCGGCGGCGCCGAACTCCTCGGCCATGGTGGCCACGAGCGGGCTCACCGCGTCGTAGACCCCTTCACCCTCGTGGCCGCCGACGACCATGCCGTTGGGGTCGACGAGGACGAGCGTCGGCCAGGCCCGGGCGCCGTAGAGGTTCCAGATCCCCATGCCGTCGTCGTTCACCACGGGATGCTCGAGGCCGTAACGCAGGATCGAGTCGCGGATCGAGCTCGACGTGGCCTCGTTGGCGAACTTGGCCGAGTGCACGCCGATCACCACGAGCTGCGTGGGATGTTCGGCTTCGAGGCGTTCGAGGTCGGGGATGATGTGGATGCAGTTGATGCAGCCCGAGGTCCAGAAGTCGAGCAGGACGATCTTTCCCTGCAGATCGTCGGCGAAGGTGAGCGCCTTGTCGTCGGTGTTGAACCATTCGAGGCCTGCCGGGAACTCGGGCGCGGGGCTGGTCCCCTCGACGGTGAGCTCGGACGGGGTCGTCGCGGCGGTGAAGTCGCCTGTGTCGTCGGTGTCGCCTGTGTCGTCGGTGGACGCGGCCGGGATCGACGAGGTCTGCGAGGCCGGAGACGATCGCGGAGCGTCGTCGCCGGAGCAGGCCCCGGAGAGCAGCGCCAGCGCGCACACGGCGGCGGTGGGAACGGAGCGCCGACGGCCGAGCCGCGGCCGCGGTCTGTGGTGTCTCGGCATCGGCTCCAGGGTGCCACAGCTCGGGACGAGCGCCGCGCCGCTCGACCTGAACATCCGCGAAACCCGTCACGACCGGTCGCAGGTCGGTCCAGGCCGGTTCCTGGCAGCTCCGGACACGGAGGCCGATGTCGTGCGAACCGCTCATCTCACCCACGTCGGCCCCGGCACGGCTCAACTCGGAGCGGCCCGATGCCGAACGACCATGCGGGTGCCTGATCCGCTGGGATCGACCAGACGCCCGGGCTCGGCTGCCGAGGTCGGGCCCTGCCGACCACGGGCCGAGCCGTGGCTCGGATGGCTGGGGACGGGATGCTTCGCTACAAGGGGATCCGCTTCAAGCTCGCAGCGGTGTTGGTGGCGCCGACACTGGCGCTCGTCACCCTCGCGGGCCTGGGCTATTCCGACCGACGGGCCGAGGTCCAGGCGGCCGACACCATCACCCGACTGGCGGGGCTGGCTGGTCGCATCGGTCCCGTCATCCACGAGCTGCAGATCGAACGCGATCTCGCTGTGGCGCCACTGTCGAACGCCGGTGGCAGCTCGCACATGGCGGCGAGCACCGTCGACGCCGCCGTCGCCGAGTTCGAGGCCGAAGCCTCGGCCTCCAAGTCTCTCGCCGTGAGCGCCGAGTTCCGTGGGACCGTCGACCGGGCGCTGGCCGGTCTCACCCGGCTCCCCGAGCTCCGAGCGCTGGCGGGCACCGACATCAGGGCGGCCGCCTCCGGATACACCGAGATCATCGACGAGCTGCTCGCGGTCGATGGTCGGATCCCGGCCGAGACGACCGAGCCGGAGCTGGCGGCCCATGTGACCGCCTACGTCGCGCTCGCCGAGGCGAAGGAGTACGCCGCCCAGGAGCACAGCCTCGTCGACAGCTTCTGGAACGTCAGCGCGCTGACCGGCGATGAGCTCCAACGCCTCGTCGCCATCGTGGCGTTGCAGGAGGAGGCCTTCTCCCGCTACGCCGCCGCGGCGACCGAGGAGGAACGCGCCTGGCTGACCGAGGTTCTCGACAGCGACGACGGGCGGCAGGTCGTCGAGCTCCGCTCCCAGTTGCTCGCGACCTCCTCGGAGGGTCAGCTCGCCGTCGATCCCTCGATCTGGACCTATTACGCCGGCAGCAGGCACGAAGCGCTCAAGGGCGTCGAGCAACGTCTCGACAGGGAGATTCTCGATCGGTCGGCGGCCTTGCGGGCCCAGGCCGACCGGGAATCGCTGCTCTTCGCTGCGGGTGCCGCCATCGCGGTGCTGCTCGCGCTGCTTATCGCCACCGCCGTGGTGCGAGCGATCCTGAGCCCGCTCCGGCGCCTGACCGACGCGGCGCATTCGATCGCGCGGGTGCAGCTCCCCGGTCTGGTGGAACGGCTCAAGAGCCCGGGCGGCGACACCGGTACCGTCCACATCGAGAACGTCCAGGTCGAGTCCGACGATGAGATCGGCCAACTCGCCGAGGCGTTCAACGCCATCCAGGCCGTGGCCGTCGAGGTTGCTCGCGAGCAAGCCGTGGTGCTGCGCAAGGGGATCAGCGACCTCTACGTGAACCTGGCCCGCCGCAACCAGAGCCTGCTCGACCGGCAGATCAGCTTCCTCGACGAGCTCGAGGCCAACGAGCGCGATCCCGACACGCTCGAGAACCTCTTCACCCTCGACCATCTGGCGACCCGCATGCGCCGCAACGCCGAGAGCCTGCTCGTGCTCGCGGGTGTCGAGCCGAACCGGCGTTGGGAGCGAGCCGTCGCGCTGTCGGACGTGATCCGGGGCGCCATCGGTGAGATCGAGGACTTCCCACGGATCGACCTGGTCACCTTCGACGACGCCACCATCGTCGGCCGCGCTGCCGTCGACACGGCGCACCTGCTCGCCGAGCTCATCGAGAACGCGGCGCACTTCTCGCCCCCCGAAACGCGCGTCGAGGTCTCGGGTCTCCTGGGCGGTCACGCCTATCTGATCACCGTGGTCGACCACGGGATCGGCATGAGCGATGCCCACCTCCTCGAGAACAACTCGCTCCTGACCAAGCCGCCGGTCATGGGGCTGGCGCTGAGCCGCACGCTCGGGATGATCGTGGTCGCTCGGCTCGCGACCCGGTTCGGGATCACGGTCCGACTCGTGCCGACACCCGGTGGCGGGATCACGGTCCACGTCACGCTCCCGCTGGCGCTGCTCTCGGATGCGACGGCGACGGCTGGTCTCATGCAGGTGAGCGCGGGCTCGGGCGGGCTCCGCAACGGGGTCTCGGGCAGCTTCGGCGACGTCATGCCGAGCCGCCTCCAGGGTCGAACCCGGCCCAACACCAGCGGTCGCCCGGCGGGATCTCCGGTTGAGCGCTCCGGTCCGTCGTCGGGGGATCCGTCGGCTCCGGGGTCCCCGGACGGGCCCACGGCGGGGACGCATCGGCGGACCGGCTCGGTGCCCGTCGCCCCCGGTACGCCGGCCACGCCGGCACCTCGCCCGAGCGCGTCCCCGAGCGCCCGCACCCGGGAGCCCGGCCCGACCCCAGCCGCCCCGACCCGGGCAACCCCGAGCCGGGGCATCACACCGGGCTCGGCCGTACCCGGCGCCGCGGGCCCCGACTCGTCGTCGCGGCCCGCGGTACCTCGGACGCCCATCGCCCGCCCCACCGCGCCCGCGCCGACCGCGGTGCCTTCACCCGACAAGCTCCGCCAGGTCATCGAGGCCCTGGCCGGATCGTCGCCGCCGAGAACGGCTCCCCCCGCCGAGCCCACGGCGCTGCGTCGCGCCCCGAACCCCGACGACTCCCTTCCCCGGCGCCGCGCCGCGGGTGCCGCCCAGCAGGGGCCCGAACCGGCGTCGAATCCCGAGGTCGG
>VFJJ01000097.1 GCA_009886115.1 Actinomycetota bacterium | reverse complement strand
GGCGACGGCATTCCCGACGACCTCGCCGCGATCTTGGATTCGCTGCCCGACATCGACGTCGACGGCGACGGCATTCCCGACGACCTCGCCGCGATCTTGGATTCGCTGCCCGACATCGACATCGACGGTGACGGCGTCCCTGACGATCCCTTCACCGACCTGACCTTCGCCGAAGAACCCCCTCCGATCGAAACACTCCCTCCCGAGGAAGCGCCCATCGAGCCACCGGCCGACGGCTGACCCACGGCTGTTGCTGCAACAGCTGCCGGCCCAAGGCGCTCGTTGCCCAGGGCGGCCCGGCAGCCCGTCGCCCCGGCAGGGCTCAGGTTCCGAGCACGATGTCGACGAGGTCGCGGTGATCGTCGATCACGACGTCGGCTTCGGGGTGCGCGCCATCACGGTCGTCCGAGACCCCGCTGAAGCGGATCGCCAGCATTCCCATGGCCCGGGCACCGGCGATGTCGGTGCGCCGGATGTCTCCGACGTGAGCGGAGCGTGCGGGATCGACCCCGCCGAGCCCGGCCAACGCGTGCTCGAAGATTCGACGGTCGGGCTTGAACACGCCGACCTCGTCGGAGAACGACCAATGGTCGAACCGTGACAGCACACCATGACGATCGAGCGCGCGGCGCAGCTCAGACGATGCCAGGAACCCGACGTCGCAGATGATCCCGAGCTTGATCCCCGCTGCCGACAGGGCCGCGAGCACCTCGCCGACGCCGACGATCAGGACCAGGTCGGCGTCGTCGGCGGCCCGGTGGAAGGCCTCGACGATGCTCGTCTGGACCGCGGCGGATGCCAGCTCCGGGTGGCTGCGGGCCAACAGTGTCGCGACCCAGAGGGCCGCGTCGTTCCCCGAGAACTGACGGTTCGCGTTCCAGGCCTCGACGTACACGTCCCAGACCCTGCTCATCGCTCCGTCGAGGGTGTCAGCGTCGACGGTCACGCCCACGCCGGCCGCGACGACCGAGATGAGCTCGCCCCGCCGTTCCTCGAGCGCCCCCGGCCGACGCCGGCACAGCGTCTCCCAGAAATCGAACGTGACCGCGTCGACCCGGCGGCGCGAGGGCCCGCTCACCCTTCCCACACCTGCCGGCACACGCCCTGTTCCTTGGCCTTGGCGTGCACAGCCGCCGACACCCGCTCGACGACCCGGGGGTTGAACACCGAAGGGATGATGTAGCCGGGCGACAACTCGGAGTCGGGGATCACCGAGGCGATGGCGTCGGCCGCGGCCATCTTCATGTCGTCGGTGATCGTGGTCGCGCCGGCGTCGAGCGCACCGCGGAACACGCCCGGGAACGCCAGCACGTTGTTGATCTGGTTCGGGTAGTCGGACCGGCCGGTCGCCATCACCGCGACCATGCCCTCGGCCTCCTCGGGCGGGATCTCGGGGTCGGGGTTCGACATGGCGAACACGATGGGGTCCTTGGCCATCACCCTGAGGTCGTCGCGCATGATCACGTTGGGTCCCGAGAGACCGATGAACACGTCGGCGCCGGGCAGCACCTCGTAGATCGCTCCCTTGCGCATCTCGGGGTTGGTGTGCTCGGCGAACCAGCGCTTCGAGGCGTTCAGCTCGTCGCGGCCCGTGTACACGGCCCCTCGTCGATCGACGCCGATGATGTTCTCGACGCCGAGCGCCATGAGCATCTTCGTGGTGGCGACCCCGGCGGCGCCGACGCCGGCGACGATCACCTTGAGATCGCTCATCGACTTGCCCACGATCTTGACCGCGTTCCGCAGTGCCGCGACCGTGACGATGGCCGTCCCGTGCTGGTCGTCGTGGAAGATCGGGATGTCGAGGAGCTCGTCGAGGCGCTCCTCGACCTCGAAGCACCGCGGCGCCGCGATGTCCTCGAGGTTGATGCCGCCGAAGACCGGAGCGATGCGTTGCACCGACTCGATGATCTCTTCGGCACTGGTGACGTCGAGACAGATGGGGAAGGCGTCGATGCCGGCGAACTCCTTGAAGAGCAAGGCCTTGCCCTCCATCACCGGGATCGCCCCGAAGGGCCCGATGTCGCCGAGGCCCAGCACCGCCGTGCCGTCGCTCACGATGGCGATGGTGTTCTTCTTGATCGTGTACCGGAAGGCTTCCTCGGGGTTCTTGGCGATGGCCATCGAGACCCGGGCCACGCCCGGGGTGTATGCCATCGAGAGATCGTCGCGGGTGCGGCAGGGGATGCGTGATCGCATCTCGATCTTGCCGCCCTCGTGGAGCTGGAACGTGCGGTCGGAGACGTCGCGGACATGCACCCCGTCGACCGACTCCACGGTGGACCGGATGGCCTCGGCATGGGCCTCGTCGCGCGCTTCGACGGTGACATCGCGCACGAGCAGCTCGGCGCTGGCCTCGAAGATGTCGATCGCCTGGATGTTCCCGCCGACGTCGCCGATCGCCGTGGCCAAGCGCCCCAGGGTCCCGGGGACGTTCGAGACCTCGACGCGGATGCGGACGGAGTAGGCAGGGTTCGGTGCTCGCATGGCGGGGAACGTACCACCACGGGGCCCGGCCCACCTCGGACGCGAGAACGCGCCCGAGGTGGTGACACCGTTGCCGATGCCATCACCTCGGGCGCGTCCGCTGCTCAGTGACCTGCCCAGTCACCAACCGGTGGACGGTTGTGGTCAACCCGCTTGTTCGCTCTCGACTTCCTCGAGGAACTTGCGGATCTCCGACGCCCGAAAGCGCCGGTGCCCCCCCAGCGTACGGATGGCCGAGATCTTTCCGGCCCGGGCCCAGCGGGTGACGGTCTTCGGGTTGACCCGGAAGAGCGCCGCCACCTCTGAGGGGGTCAGAAGTTCTTCGTCATTGTGGCGATTGGTCATCGAAAGTTCCTCGTGCGCCAGGGAGCATCAGGGGCCCGATGCTCCACGGTGGCCAGCGATAGTCGGTACCGGCCTGGTTCCGACATCCCGCCCTGTGGGTGGTCTCAAGCACCATCGGCACACATCCAGCCCAACTGGAGACGGAATCACTCTCGGAGGATGTAGCTCGGCCAATGGCCGCGAGCAGGCGGAACCCGGCGGAGAACGCCGAGTCAGCGGCTCACGAGCGTGACGTGCCCGGTCCCGGCGGCGACCTCGCCGATCAGCCACGCTTCGTGGCCGATCGCCGCGAGGTGCTCGACGGTAGCTCGACCGGCATTGCCGGCGACGACGGCGATCATCCCCACGCCGAGGTTGAAGACGCGTTCCATCTCCGAGCGGCTGACCGGCCCGGCTTCGGCGACGACGGCGAAGATCGGGGGCTCGGGCCAGGTGCCACCGTTCACGACGGCGTCGCAGTCGGACGGGAGCACGCGCGCCAGGTTCCCTGCGATGCCACCCCCGGTGACGTGGGCGAAGGCATGAACCTCGACCACCGCTCGCAGCGACGCCAGTGCCGGCGCGTAGATCACGCTGGGTCGCAGCAGCTCGTCGCCCAGCGTGACGTCGGCTCCATCCCAGGCGGGCTCGTCGAGCCGGCGTCCGGCCACCTCGAGCAGCGCGTGGCGGGCCAGCGTGTACCCGTTCGACCGGAGCCCGGGGCTGGCGATCCCCACGAGCACGTCACCGGGCGCGACTGCTCTCGGAAGCAGCGCGGCCCGTTCGACGACACCCACGGCGAAGCCGACCAGATCGAAACCGCCCTCGGGGAACAGGCCCGGGTGCTCGGAGATCTCGCCGCCGAGAAGCGCCGCGCCGGCCTGCCGGCAGCCGGCGGCCACGCCGGCGACGATCTGCTCGACCATCGCCGGGTCGTTGCGGCCCAGCGAGACGTAGTCGAGAAAGAACAAGGGATCGGCGCCCTGGACGGCAATGTCGTCGACCGACATGGCCACGAGGTCGATGCCGATGGTGTCGTAGCGGCGCAACGCCGCAGCGACGAGCGACTTGGTTCCCACACCGTCGGTCGAGGAGACGAGCACAGGATCGTCGAAGGCCTTGGCCGCGAAGGAGAACAGGCCCCCGAACGACCCGAGATCGCCGATCACCTCGGGTCGGTTCGTGCTTCGAACGTGGCTGCGGAGGCGCTCGACGGCCACGTCGTTGGCCTCGATCGAGACGCCGGCCGCCGCGTAGGTCAGGCCGGCGTCGGGGTGCGCCTCGGGGTACGCCCGGTTCTCGGGTTCGGTCACGTGCTTCGTTGTCGAGTCATCGGACGATGATGCCCGCGGGTCGTCGAGCCGGCATCTCGTCGGCGGTCTGACGGGGCGAGCTCGGGGTGATCTCGAGCATCTCCGTGGCCAGGCCCTCGGGCACGGCCACGGGATAGTCGCCGCTGAGGCACGCGGTGCAGAACGACGGTCCGGGGGCGCCCGTGGCTCGCACCAGTCGGTCGAGCTCGAGGTAGGCCAGCGAGTCGGCGCCGATGTAGTCGCAGATCTCACCGACCGACATGTCGGCAGCCAGGAGCTCGGAGCGGCGACCGGTGTCCATGCCGTAGAAGCACGGCCAGCGGTAGGGCGGCGAGCTGATGCGCAGGTGCACCTCGGTGGCGCCCGACTCCCGGAGCATGGCGACGATCTGGCGGGTCGTGGTCCCCCGCACGATCGAGTCGTCGACGACGACGAGGCGCTTCCCGCGAATGTTCTCGGCCAGAGGATTGAGCTTCACCCGCACCCCGGAGCCCCGCATCTGCTGGGTCGGCGAGATGAACGTGCGACCCACGTAGCGGTTCTTGACCAGCCCGTCGCCGTACGGGACGCCCGTCGTGCGGGCGAAGCCCTGGGCGGCAGGAACGCCCGACTCGGGGACGGGCATCACCATGTCGGCGCTCACCGGCGCCTGCCGGGCCAGCTCCTCGCCCATGCGCTGCCTGGCGGCGTGGACGTTGTGGCCGTAGAGCATCGAGTCGGGACGGGCGAAGTACACGAACTCGAAGATGCACAAGTTGGGCGAGGCCTCGGCCCAGCGGTGCGAGCGCAGGCCGTTGTCGTGGATCACGACCATCTCGCCGGGCTCGACCTCACGCACGAACCGGGCCCCGACGATGTCGAGCGCAGCGGTCTCCGAGGCCACCACCCAACCCGTCTCGGCCCGGCCCAGCACCAGAGGGCGGAACCCGTTGCGATCGCGGACGGCCACCACGCAACGCTCGTCCATCAGCACCAGCGAGAACGCCCCCTGGAGCCGGGGCAACACCGCCAGCAGGGCCGTCTCGAGGTCGCGCTGGTCGCCGAGGGGCTCGTCGCCGTACTCGCGAGCGACGAGCTCGGCGATCAGGTCGGAGTCGGAGGTGAACTCGGGGCGGGTCATCCCCGGGAGCATTCCGAGCAATCCGGCGAGCTCCTCGGTGTTGGTCAGGTTCCCGTTGTGCCCCAAGGCGAAGCTGCCGGCGCCGGCCGAGCGGTAGATGGGCTGGGCGTTGTTGTAGGTGCTCGAGCCGGTGGTCGAATAGCGGACGTGACCGATGGCGACGTGCCCGTGGAGGGGCTGGAGGCTCCGATCGTCGAACACCTGGGTGACGAGACCCATGTCCTTGACGACCTGCAGGCTCCGACCGTCGCTCACGGCGATGCCAGCGGATTCCTGCCCTCGATGCTGCAGCGCGAAGATCGCGAAGTAGGCCAGCCGAGCCGCAGGCTGGCCCGGGGTGAACACTCCCACGACCCCGCAGGCCTCCCGGGGCTTGCCGTCGCCGGTGTCGCCGGTGTCGCCGGTCGGGCTGTCGCTCGTCGGGCCGTCACTCGTCGTGCCCCCGGCCTGCGCGCTCGCCCCCGTCACAGCTGCGAGTCTCCCATCAGCGCACCACGGATGCAGCCATCAGGTGGGGGATCGATTCCCTGTGGACTGCGGTGATCTCGGCGACGCTCACATCGACCACGACCGAGCCCACGTGGTCGTGTGCCGTGGCGCCAGTGCGCACGGTGAACCGATCGCCTCCGGCCCGAGCCACCTCGGCGATCGGCACGCCGGCCGCCCCCGCTCGCCGCCGCAGCTCCTCGACCGCTCCTTCGCGGCGTGCGCCGTTGTCGTTCCCGGCGCGCGTATGGCTGCCGTCGCCATCGGCACCGTCGCCGGTATCGTCGGTGACACCGGTGTCGCCGATGGCGACGAGCACCCGGGAGGCCGACTCCGAGAACAGCGCCGTTGCCGGGACGAGGCACGCCAGATCGGCGGATGCGCCCAGCTCGACGCTCATCCCGACGCCGCCGGCGATGCTCATCTCGGCGAGCGCCACCGCGAGGCCCCCGTCTGAGCAATCGTGCACAGCGTCGACGACCCGTTCGGCCACCAGCGCCGACACGAGGGTGTGGAGCGCCGCCGCGGCCTCGAGGTCGGCGTGTGGCGGCCGTCCACCCGTGAGACCGTGCATCACGGCCGCCCACTCCGATCCGCCGAGCTCACCGGCCGTGGTGCCGAGCAGGAACACCCGTTGCCCGGGTTCCACGGCCGTACCGGGCGGCCGCCCGTCGAACGTCTCGATGAGGCCGAGCACCCCCACGACCGGCGTGGGGTCGATGTCGGCGCCGTGCGACTCGTTGTAGAAGCTGACGTTGCCGCCGATCACCGGCAGCCCCAAGGCCCGGCAGGCCTCGCTCATCCCGTCGACCGACTCGGAGAACTGCCACATGACCTCGGGATGCTCGGGGTTGCCGAAGTTCATGCAGTTCACCAGCGCCAGCGGTCGAGCCCCGGCACACGCGACATTGCGGGCCGCTTCCATCACCGACAGCCGCCCGCCGGTACGAGGATCGAGCCGGCAGAAGCGGCCCGAGCCATCGGTCGAGATGGCCAGAGCTTTGACGGGCCCCACGCCGTGGTCCTTCAGCCGCAACACCGTGGCGTCGCCGCCCGGCCCCACGACGGTGTTGAGGAAGAGTTGATGGTCGTACTGCGACCAGATCCAGGACTTGTCGGCGATCGTCGGTGATGCGAGCAGCCCCAGGAGCTCGAGCGTGAGCTCGGTGGGGACGGGAAAGCGCTCCTCCAGCGTGGGGCGAGGATCCTGTTCGAGATGCGCCCGATGCCCAGCGGGCTCCCGGAGCGGTCGTTGGTAGGAGGGCCCGTCGCCCAGGCTGCCCGCAGGTACGTCGGCCAGCGGGACCGCGATCGGCTGCCCCGGGCTGGTCTCGGCATCGAACAGGCCGTCGTAGACCCGGAACCGACCGGTGTTCGTGACCCGCCCGATCACCGACGCCACGACCTCGTGGCGGGCGCATCGCGCCAGCACCGCCGCCAGGTCGCGGGGACGAACGATGGCCAGCATCCGCTCCTGGCTCTCGGAGGTCATGACCTCGACGGCGTTCATGCCGGGCTCGCGCCGATGGACCCGGGCGATGTCGACGTCCATCCCGTTGCCGGCCTTGGCCGCGGTCTCCGAAGCCGCGCACGAGATCCCGGCGGCTCCGAGATCTTGAACCCCGACCACCAGCCCGGCGCTCACCAGGTCGAGACAGGCCTCGATCAGGCGCTTCTCCTCGAACGGATCGCCGACCTGCACCGATGGCCGCTTCTCGTCGGTCTGGTCGTCGAAGCCCGCACTGGCCAGGACCGACGCCCCACCGATGCCGTCACGACCGGTTCCCGAGCCCAGCAGCACGGCGAGGTTGCCGATGCCGTCGGCCCGGGCCAGCACCAGATCGTCGGTCGCGATGACGCCCACGCACATGACGTTGACGATCGGGTTGCCGGAATAGCACGGATCGAACACCGCTTCACCGCCGACCGTGGGGACCCCCACAGCGTTGCCGTACCCGGAGATGCCCGAAACCACGCCCTCGAGAAGGAAGCGGTTGCGGGGATCGTCGAGCGGCCCGAACCGCAACGGGTCGAGCAGCGCGATCGGACGGGCCCCCATGGAGAAGATGTCACGGATGATGCCGCCGACACCGGTGGCCGCACCCTGATAGGGCTCGATGGCCGACGGGTGGTTGTGGCTCTCGATGCGGACCGCAACGGCCAGGCCGTCGCCGACGTCGACCACGCCCGCGCCTTCGCCGGGACCGACGAGCACCCACGGCGCCTCGGTCGGGAACCGCTTCAGATGGATCGACGACGACTTGTAGGAGCAGTGCTCCGACCACATGACGGCGAACATCGCCAGCTCGAGGTGGCTCGGTTCGCGCCCGAGCAGCACGACGACGGCTTCGAGCTCGTCGTCGGTGAGACCGAGTTGGCGGTGCAACGGCACGAGTGAGCCGGGGTTGGAGACCACGGGTCGCAGGCTACCGACATGCACCGTTCGCTCCCCGGTGTGGAGCCTCGGACTCGCGGTACCTGTTTCGCGTCACGATCACCATGATCGCCGAACTTCTCGTATATGGTGGTACCGTCAATTGGGTCAAGAACTCTTGGCCAGCGCCGATCAGGAGAACCGATGCCTCCGAAGACCAAGAAGCAGAAGATGACGATGACCGACGACCACAAGGCGGCGCTCGCCGAAGGGCGTCGCCAAGGCGCGGCGGTTCGGGCGTATCTCGACGCCCTTGAGCAGCACAGACCCAAGCGTGGCCGCAAGCGGACCACTGAGTCCATCGGCAAGAGGCTGCTCGTCATCGAGACCGAGCTCGAAGGTGCCACCTCGGTGGATCGCCTCCAACTCATCCAGGAGCGGATGGATCTCGGTGAGGAGCTCGAGAGAATGAGCGCCAAGATCGACCTGTCGAAGCTCGAAGCGGAGTTCGTCGCCCAGGCCAAGTCCTATGGCAGCCGCAAGGGAATCAGCTACGCGGCATGGCGCGAGCTCGGCGTCTCGGCCGATGTCCTGCGCAAGGCTGGCGTGAGCCGCTCCGGTCGCTGACAGCGCCCGCTCAGAGCGCCTGCTCCAGGTTCCAACGCTGAAGCCCCCGCGCCGCCGCGGGGGCTTCAGCGCGTCAACTCCCGAACGCGAAGCCGAGATCGTTCGCGCCGAAGACCGGAGCGAACGGGATTCCCATGTCGGCCAATAGGGGGCCGATGACGCCGCCTCGATCGACGATGCACGAGACGCCCATCACCGTGCACTCGAACTCTTGGAGCGCGGCAATAGCCTGCAGCGTCGAGCTCCCGCTCGTGATCGAGTCGTCGACCACGAGCACCCGTTGCCCGGGTTCGATCACGCCGGCGAAGCGGCCACCGATCCCATGACCCTTGGGCTCCTTACGGACGGTGAACGCGTTGCTACACGCGGTCAGGGCCACGGCCAGCGACACCGGATCAGCACCGACGGTGAGCCCTCCGATGGCATCGAACTCGGGCTCTTCGATGACGCCGCGCACCGCGTCGAGCACACACCGTCCCACGAGCTCCACGCAGTCGCCCCGGAACGTGACCTGCCGGGCATCGAGATACCAGCTCGACGTGCGTCCCGAAGCCAGGGTGAACTCGCCGACTCGGAGCGCATGCACCTTCAGCGCCTCGAGCAGCCGCTCCCTACCAGACGGAGCGGTCACGGCCGCACCGGCGACGAGACGACCGACACGGGCGCCGACGATGCGGCTGCGACGAGCAACGAGCCCAGGAGCACGGCACCGTCGCTCGAGCCGAGCACGTCCTCGACGGCCCGCTCGGGGTGAGGCATCAGGCCCACGACGTTGCGAGCGTCGTTGCAGATCCCGGCGATCGAGTCGATGCTTCCGTTGGGGTTGTCGACGTAGCGCACCACGACTCGATCGTCGTCGCGCAGCGCCGACAGAGTCCGGGCGTCACACACGTACGAGCCCTCGAAGTGGTTGATGGGGATCTGCAGCACCTGCCCGACGGTCGCACCCCGGGTGAGGACGGTCGACGTGGTCTCGACCCGCAGGGCCACGGTCTGGCAGAGGAACTTGAGCCCGGCGTTCTTCTGCAGCGCACCGGGCAGGAGCCCGGCTTCGCAGAGGATCTGGAACCCGTTGCAGATCCCGACCACGGGCCCGCCCGCGTGCGCGAAGCGACCCACGGCGTCCATCACCGGAGAGAAGCGGGCGATGGCCCCCGTGCGCAGGTAGTCGCCGTGGGCGAAGCCTCCGGGCAGGATCACGGCGTCGAATCCTGTGAGGTCGGTCGACCGGTGCCAGACCAGGTCTGCGTCGCCTCCGAGGAGCCGGACGGCGTAGGCGGCGTCGTGCTCGCAGTTGGTCCCGGGGAAGACGACCACGCCGACCCGAGCCGTCATGCATCGGCTCCCGACGGGGTCAGCTCGCTGATGGTGACCGTGAAGCTCTCGAGCACCGGGTTGGTGAGGAAGCGCCGGCACATGTCGTCGATCTGGGACCGGGCCTCGACCTCGTCCGCAGCGTCGATCACCAGCCGGATGCTCTTGGCCACAGCGACCTTTGACACGTTGGTCCAGCCCAGTGCGGGCAGCGCTCGCTCGACGGTGGCGCCTTGCGGATCGGCGATTCCCGGTCGATGGGTCACGTCGACCTGAGCATGGAAGCGCATGGGAACGAGCCTAGGTGGCCGCCCGACGGCTCGCCCCGATCAGGCAGGTCGCAAGGGGGTCAGGCAGGTCGCAAGGGGGTCAGGCAGGTCGCACACGTGGAGCGCACGGAATCTGAGCGTGGGCGCAGCTGAAGGCCGGTGCCCCTTGGATGCTCAGGACGATCCCTCGTGCTCTTGCTTGATGGCCTCGACGTGGCGATCACCCGCAGCCGAGTGGAGCCGCTGGCGCAGCGTGGGCTTGTCGAGCGCCTCCTGGTCCGTCTCGATCTCTGGCTGCACGACGGCACCTCCGGGAGCGCGGGATGGCTCACTACCCAACGGGGCGGCGTCGAAACACTCCTTCGACGGCCCCGCCTCGTTGTGAGTTGGCGCTCGGTTGGCGGAGCGTGGCCATGGTGGGGCACTACCGGGGGTGATACCAGTGCTCGAAGGACCGTCCGGTGAGTTGTTCGTAGGCCTCGACGTACCGGCGCCGGGTGCCGTCGAGCACCTCGGCGGGGAGTCGCGGCGGGGGCGGCGTGCGGTCCCATCCGGTCGAGTCGAGCCAGTCGCGCACGAACTGCTTGTCGTACGACGGAGGGGCCGTCGCCGGGCGCCAGGCGTCGGCGGGCCAGAACCGGGACGAGTCGGGCGTCAGCATCTCGTCGACGACCGCGAGCTCCCCGTCGATCTCGCCCAGCTCGAACTTGGTGTCGGCGATGATGATGCCCCGCTCGGCCGCATGGGCAGCCCCGAACCCATACAGCGCAAGGGCCGCAGCTTCGAGGGACTCGAAACGCTCGGTACCCACCAGCGCGACGGCCTGGTCGCGTGTGAGGGGCTCGTCGTGACCGGCGTCGGCCTTGGTGGTCGGGGTGAACAGCGGCTCGGGCAGGCGGTCGGCCTGGCGCAGGCCAGCGGGAAGGATCGAGCCCTGCACCCGGCCGGTCACCCGGTAGTCGTTCCATGCCGAGCCGAACAGGTAGCCCCGCACGACGCACTCCAGCGGGACGACCGTCGCGCGCCGAACGAGCATGGCCCGTCCGACGATGTCGGAGCCGACGCCGGCCGCGGCGCCCTCGGGGAAGTCGGCCGGATCCGACGACACGTGGTGGTTCGGGAACACGGATGCGGTCTGCTCGAACCAGAAGCTCGACAGCGCCGTGAGGACGCGGCCCTTGTCGGGGACCGGATCGTCCATGATCACGTCGTAGGCCGAGAGCCGGTCGGAGGCCACGAGCAGGAGGTGGTCGGGTCCGGCGTCGTAGAGGTCGCGTACCTTGCCCGAACGCAGGTGGCGCAAGGGAACGGCGGTCATGCGCTCGTTGCCCCCGGGGAGCGGCGGCCGAGCGCGTCGAACGTGTTCCCGACGTTGGCGAGGGTCCCCTCCAGCGAGAAGCAGGCGGCGAGGCGCTCGTCGCCGAGCGCGTCGACCACGGCGGGCGACTCGCGCAGCACGTCGAGGAACGGCCTGCGCTGCTCCCAGGTCAGCATGGCGGCCGTCTGCACCAAGCGGTAGGCGTGGTCGCGCGAGAGCCCGTGCTCGACGAGCGCCAGCAGGACGGCCTGCGAGAACACGAGGCCGTACGAGCGGTCGAGGTTCTCGAGCATGCGCTCGGGGTACACCCGCATCCCTTCGACGATGGCCTTGAACTTCACGAGCAGGTAGTAGGCGAGCATGGCCGAGTCGGGCAGGATCACCCTCTCGACCGACGAGTGCGAGATGTCACGCTCGTGCCAGAGAGCCACGTTCTCCAACCCCGCCTGGAGGTTCGATCGAACGATCCGGGCCAGGCCGCACATCTGCTCGCACTTCACCGGGTTGCGCTTGTGGGGCATGGCGCTGGAACCCTTCTGAGCCCCGTCGCGGAAGGGCTCGGCAACCTCGCCCACCTCGGTGCGCTGCAGATGGCGGATCTCCAGCGCGAACGACTCGACGGTGGCGGCGGCCGACGCGCAGGCGTACAGGAACTCGGCGTGACGATCGCGGGCCAGCACCTGGGTCGCGGGCACCGGCGTGAGGCCGAGCCGCTCGCACACGAACCGCTCGATCGACGGGTCGACGTGCGAGTAGGTCCCGACCGCGCCCGAGAGCTTCCCCACAGCGACGGCCTCGCGAGCCCGACGCAACCGCACCACATCGCGCCGTACCTGCAACGCCCACAGGGCCAGCTTGTTGCCAAAGGTGGTGGGTTCGGCGTGGATGCCGTGGGTGCGCCCGACCATGGGCGTGCTCCGGAACTCCTCGGCTCTCCCGGCGATGGCGACGTCGAGCCCCTCGGCGGCAGCGATCAGGAGATCGGCGGCTCGGGCCAGCGTCAACGACAGAGCGGTGTCGACGACGTCGGTCGACGTGAGCCCGTAGTGGACCCAGCCCCCTGCGGGCATCCCGACCCGCTCTTGCACCACGTCCACGAACGCGGCCACGTCGTGCTCGGTGGTTCGCTCGCGCTCCTCGATCGTCGCGACGTCGAAGCCGGCCCGGGCCCGGATGGCTGCGGCGTGCTCCTTGGGGACGACACCGATCTCGGCCCAGGCCTCGACGGCCAGGATCTCGACCTCCAACCAGGTCGAAAACCGCGAGTCGTCGCTAAACAGCTCAGACATGGGCGCCAAGCGGTAGCGGGGGATCAAGAGTCGTCACCTCTCCGGTCGATGTGATGGCAGGCGGGCTGGGGCACCAACGGAGGTGCCGTGATGGATCGATGCAGCAAGCACATGGATGAAGAAGCGGCCGGCGCGTGCCGAGAGTGTGCGGAGAGCTTCTGCCACCGCTGTCTCGTGTACCCCCAGGGACCGTCGCGACCGGCGCTGTGCGTCGGCTGTGCGCTGGCGATCGCCGGCGCCCGGTCGAAGGCACGACAGAAGTCGATCACGGCCGAGCGGGTTCGCACCCGGGCGCTGCACAGGCCCGCCGGGCTCGACAAGCATCCGGTCGTCGCGGGCGCCGAGGCCATGGCCGGACGGGTCAGGCTGCTGATGCTCATGAACGGCTTGGCCGTCACGATGCTCGTCGCCTCGGTGATCCCCCGGGCGTGACCCGAGCCGCTCCGGCGGGTCTGGGTGACGATGCCGGGCAGCATTGGTCGCCATCGGGTCGCGGCGCGATCACGACCCGGTCGGACGGACACCGCCCGGCTCACCACGCGGATGCCACGTCTCGTCGGAACTGCATGCCGGCACAGGAGATCATCGACACGGCGTCGTAGGCCCGCGCCCGGGCCTCGGCGATCGTCGGTCCGGTGGCGGTGACGTCGAGGACGCGACCGCCGGCGCTGATCAGGCGTCCGTCGAGGCTCCGGCTCGTGCCGGCATGGAACACGATCGTCTCGGGCCGGGCCGCTGCGGCCTCGACCCCGATGATCTCGTCGCCGGTGCGGGGCGATGCGGGATAGCCGTCGGCCGCGATGACCACCGTCACGCAAGCGTCGTCGCGCCAGCGCACGTCGGTCTTCAGCGCTCCGCTCGCCGCTTCTGTCAGGAGCGTCGCCAGGTCGGACGCGAACCGGGGCACGATCACCTGGCACTCCGGATCGCCGAAGCGCACGTTGTACTCCAGCATCTTCGGACCGTCGACGGTGAGCATCATCCCGGCGTACAGCACCCCCCGGTAGTCGATCCCGCGCCGACGGAGGACGGCCAGCGTGCGTTCGACACCGTCGCGCATCACATCGTGCACCACGGCGGGAGTCGCCAGAGGCACGGGCGAGTACGCCCCCATGCCGCCGGTGTTGGGCCCGGTGTCGCCGTCGCCGATGCGCTTGAAGTCCTGTGCGGGAGCGAGGGCCACGGCGTCGTGGCCGTCGCACACGGCGAGGATCGACAACTCCGGCCCGCTCAGGCCTTCCTCGATCACCACGGTGCGCCCGGCGTCCCCGAAGCGCTCCCCGCTGAGGTACCCCCGCACGGCGTCGCGGGCTTCGGCGATCGACTCGGTGACCACGACACCCTTGCCGCCGGCGAGACCGTCAGTCTTGACCACGTAGAGACCGGGGAGCGTCCCGAGGAAGGCCAGGGCGCCCGCCTCCGACGTGGCGTCGAACGTGCCGTGGCGAGCCGTCGCCACGCCGGCGTCCTCGAGGACCTCCTTCATCCAGGCCTTGGAGCCTTCGAGCGCCGCCCCGTCGGCACCGGGCCCGAACGCCAGAATTCCCTTGTCGCGCAAGGCATCGGCGACACCGAGCACCAACGGCTCCTCGGGGCCGACCACCACGAGATCGGCATCGATGCCCCGTGCCAGATCGACCACGGCGCTTCGGTCGCGGATGTCGACTGCGATGTTCGTGGCCAGGTCGGCCGTCCCCGGGTTCCCCGGCGCGCACACGACCTCGACGTCGTTCGACCGGGTGAGGCCCCAGGCGAGGGCATGCTCCCGTCCGCCGGAGCCGATGACCAGGACCCGCATCACGGCTCCCCGGCGCCCACCCCTCCAACTGTCGGCGTCAGACCCCGGATACGGGGCGCCATGCTGACAGTTGGCGAGTGCGCCGTCATGCGGCACCGTCCAGGTTCAACGACTGGTCGCGGTCGGGCCCGACCGACACCATCGTGACCGGCACGCCGGCGAGGGTTTCCACGCGACGGACGTAGTCCCGGGCCTGTGGAGGCAGGTCGGAGAAACGGCGGCACGTGCTGATGTCGCATCGCCAGCCGGGCAGGGTCTCGAAGACCGGTGTCACGTGATGCAGCACGGTCTGGTGATAGGGGAGGTGCTCGTAGCGGACCCCGTCGGCCTCGTAGGCCACGCACACCTTGATCTCGGCCAGCGTCGAGAGCACGTCGAGCTTGGTCATCGCCAACTCGGTGCAGGTGTTGAGCATCACGGCGTGGCGCAACATCACCACGTCGAGCCAGCCCGGCCGACGACGGCGCCCCGTGTTCGTGCCGAACTCCCGGCCCCGCTCGACGAGCATGTCGCCGACCTCGTCGAAGAGCTCCGTCGGGAACGGTCCCTCGCCCACCCGGGTGAGATACGCCTTGACCACGCCGACGATCCGGTCGATCGCCCGGGGCCCGACACCGGCGCCGGTGCATACGCCGCCCGAGATGGGATTCGACGAGGTCACGTAAGGATACGTGCCGTGGTCGAGGTCGAGGAACGTGGCCTGAGCGCCCTCGAAGAGCACCTCGCGCCCGTCGCGGAGCGCCTCGTTGACGAGGAACACGGTGTCGGCGATGAGCGGCTCGAGGCGGGGCAGCATCGCCAGGTACGACTCGTAGATGTCGCGCCCGTCGAGGGGAAGGCGGTTGTAGACCTTGGCCAGAACGGCGTTCTTCTCGCGCACGGCGAGGTCGAGCTTCTTCTTGAAGATGCCAGCGTCGAGGAGGTCCTGCACCCGGATGCCGATGCGGCTGGCCTTGTCGGCATACGCCGGGCCGATCCCCCGCTTGGTGGTGCCCAGCTTGCTGGCGCCGAGGAAGCGCTCCGTGGCCCGGTCGAGCTCCTGGTGGTACGGCATGATCAGATGCGCGTTGCCGCTCAGCTTCACCTTCGCCGTGGAGACACCCTTGGCTTCGAGCATGTCGAGCTCGGCGAGCAGCACCGCCGGATCGACCACCACTCCGTTGCCGATCACCGCTGTCACCCGCGAGTGCAGGATCCCGCTGGGGACGAGCTGCAGCTTGAGCGTCTGGCCGTCGGCCACGATCGTGTGCCCGGCGTTGTGCCCGCCCTGGTAGCGCACCACGAAGTCGGCCCGCTCGGACAGGTTGTCGACGAAGCGCCCCTTGCCCTCGTCGCCCCACTGCGTCCCGACGATCACCGTGCCCGGCATGGCTGCCTCACTTGAAGACGGCGCTCGGGCGGGTCGTTGGCTGCGCACCGAACGTGAACGGTAGTCACGTTCGGAGGATCGTAGACGCGCCCGTCGCCGACGGCCCGCTCCGAGCGCGTACGCGCATGCCTCGATGTGGACGTCGGTGGTGGTGCCATCGTCGCCACCACCGCCCAACGCCCGTAGCGCGCCGCACCGCCGGGCGCCACCCGCGCTTTCTTCGCGATTTCGCGCACCCCCGGTGCGAAATCGCGAAGAATCCCGCTGGAGCCGCACAGCGGCAGCGCACAGCGTCGCTGCGTGAGCGTCAGTCCTTGGCCAGGAGCACGGAGCGTTCTTCACGGCCGAACGTGAGCGCACCGTCGGGCCCGACGCCGACTTGGACCACGTCGCCGTTGCCGAAGTCGCCGCGGAGGATGGACATCGACAGGGGGTCGACGATCTCGCGTTGGATCACCCGCTTCAACGGTCGGGCACCGAAGTCGGGGTCGTAGCCGACCTCGGCGATGTGTTCGAGAGCCGCCCCCGACAAGGCCAATGCGATGCCGCGCTCGGCCAGGCGGTCGTGCACGAAACCCATCTGGATCTCGACGATGCGCCCGAGATGCTCGCGCCCGAGGCGGTGGAACACCACGATCTCGTCGATGCGGTTGAGGAACTCGGGCTTGAAGTGGGCCCGTACGGCAGCCATCACCGACTCAGGAGACGAGCCCGAGCCCAGGTTCGACGTCATGATCACCACGACGTTCTTGAAGTCGACCGTGCGGCCGTGCCCGTCGGTGAGGCGGCCGTCATCCATGAGCTGCAGCAGCACGTTGAACACGTCGGGGTGGGCCTTCTCGACCTCGTCGAGGAGCACGACCGCGTACGGGCGTCGACGGACGGCCTCGGTGAGCTGGCCGCCCTCCTCGTAGCCGACGTAGCCGGGGGGCGCCCCGATCAGGCGCGAGACCGTGTGCTTGTCCATGTACTCCGACATGTCGATGCGCACCATGGCACTCGGGTCGTCGAAGAGGAAGTCGGCGAGGGTCCGGGCCAGCTCGGTCTTGCCCACACCGGTCGGGCCGAGGAACAAGAACGTGCCGATGGGCCGGTCGGGATCCGACAGGCCGGCCCGGGAACGCCGGATGGCGTTGGCCACGGCGATCACCGCTTCGTCTTGGCCGACGACGCGCTCGTGCAGCACGTCCTCCATCCGCACCAGCTTGGCCAGCTCGCCCTCCAGCAGGCGCGACACGGGGATGCCGGTCCAGCGGCCGACGATGGACGCCACGTCCTCGGCGTCGACCTCCTCCTTCAGGAGCGGATGGTCGCCCTGGAGCTCGTTCAGTCGCTTCGACTCCTCGTCGATGCGCGCCTCGAGCTCGCGCATCGTCCCGTAGCGCAACTCGGCAGCCCTCCCCAACGCTCCGTCGCGTTCGGCCCGGTCGGCCTCACCCCGGGCGTCCTCCAGCTGCTGCTTGAGCTCGCGGATCGACTCGATGAGATTCTTCTCGGCCACCCATTGGCTGCCCAAGACGTCCTTGCTGGCGCCGAGGGCCGACAGCTCGTCCTCGATGGCGGCCAGCCGGTCGAGAGCCGACGCGTCGGTCTCGCGCACCAGTGCCGCCCGCTCGATCTCGAGCTGGCGCATACGCCGCTCGACCACGTCGATCTCGAAGGGCATCGAGTCGATCTCGATGCGGAGCATGGCTGCCGACTCGTCGATGAGGTCGATCGCCTTGTCGGGCAGCTTGCGGCCCGAGATGTAGCGGTGCGAGAGCGTCGCCGCGGCGACCAGCGCGTTGTCCTGGATCCGCACGCCATGGTGGTTCTCGTAGCGCTCCTTCAAGCCCCGGAGGATGGCCAGCGCCTGTTCGACGGTCGGCTCACCGACGACCACGGTCTGGAAGCGCCGTTCGAGGGCGGGATCCTTCTCGACGTACTTGCGGTACTCGTCGAGCGTGGTGGCCCCGACCATGCGCAGCTCGCCCCGGGCCAGCATCGGCTTGATCATGTTGGCGGCGTCGACAGCGCCCTCGGCGGCGCCGGCGCCCACGATGGTGTGGAGCTCGTCGACGAAGGTGATCACCTCGCCGTCGGAATCGCTGATCTCCTTGAGGACGGCCTTCAGACGCTCCTCGAACTCGCCGCGATACTTGGCGCCGGCGACCATGCCTCCGATGTCGAGCGCGATGAGGCGCTTGTCCTTCAACGACTCGGGAACGTCGCCCTCGACGATCCGGCGGGCCAGACCCTCGGCGATGGCGGTCTTGCCCACGCCCGGCTCGCCGATGAGCACCGGGTTGTTCTTCGTGCGTCGTGAGAGCACCTGGATCACACGGCGGATCTCGTCGTCGCGCCCGATCACCGGGTCGAGCTTGCCTCGGCGGGCCTCCTCGGTGAGGTCGCGGCCGAAGCGCTCCAGCGCCTGGTACTGGCCCTCGGGGTTCTCGCTGGTGACCCGGTGCGAGCCCCGCACGTCCTTGAGCGCGTCGAGGACGGCGTCGCGGGTGATGCCGGCGCTGCGCAGCACGTCGCCGACGCCACCGGGGACGGCAGCCATGGCAAGCAGGAGGTGCTCGACCGAGAGATAGTCGTCGCTCAGGTTCTTGCGTTCGCCGTCGGCGCCTTCGAGGATCTGGAAGGCCTCGCGGGCGATCGATGCGTCCTGGGTGGCCCCGTACACCTGGGGCTGCTTGGCCAGCTCGGCCTCAACCTTGTCGCGCACGGGCTTGGGCGCGACGCCGATCTTGCCCAGCACGGGCAGCACGACGCCGTCGGTCTGGCTGAGCAGCGCCATGAGCAGGTGGGCGGAGGTCACCTGGGTGTGGTTGCGCTCGCGGGCCAGCGACTGCGCGGCCTGCACCACCTCGGTGGTCTTCTTGGTGAACTTGTTGGGGTCGAGTGCCATGTGTGCCTTCTCGTTGATCAGGCCCCCCGGATGGTCCGGCGCCCCCACGCCGGCACTGCTACAGCGCTTGCTCCGGCTCGTGCTAACGCGTGAACCTGACGACCGCCTGGTTGAGGGGCACCAGATCGCGTCGGTACGACCGGTGCACCTGGTCGAGCGCCCATTGGGCTTCCCGACGGGTCTGGTCGAGCTCGGCGCGGAGCCGGGCGATCTCGTCGTGGGCCTGGGCCAGCAGGTCCCGCAGGTGGATCGCGTGCAACGCCCCGACCAGCGACATGCCGTCGTTGGTGAGCTCTTGGATCATCTGGAGTCGCTTGATGTCGGCTGCGGAGTATCGCCGGGAGCCGCCCGGTGTGCGTTGGGGCTCGATGAGCCCCTTGCGCTCGTAGATCCGCAGGGTCTGCGGGTGCATGCCGGCCAGCTCCGCGGCCACGGAGATGACGAAGACTGCTCGGGTGTCGTCGGTGTCAGCCATCGGTGCTCACCTCCTCACGTGGTCTCGAAGTGGGCTCGAGGCGATTCCTTGATGGCGGCGGCGAGCTTTTCGAGTGCCTTCTTCTCGTCGCTGTTCGGATGGCGAGGTACCGCAACCTCGATGGTCAGGAGCAGATCGCCCTTGGCGCCGCTGGCCTTGGCGATACCGCGGCCGCGTACCCGCATCAACTTGCCCGACGGGGTGCCGGCCGGGACCTTGATGGTGACCGGCTCGTCGAGCGTCGGGATGCGGATCTCGGCGCCCAGCGCGGCCTCGGGGTAGGTGACGGGGACGGTGAGCGTGAGGTTGTTGCCCTCCCGCCCGAAGATCCGATGCGGCCGCACCTCGACCTGCACGTAGAGATCGCCTGGGGGGCCGCCGTTCGTGCCGTCGAGCCCTCGTGAGGCGACGCGGATCCGTTGCCCGTCGTCGACACCGGCCGGAACGCGCACCGTGACTTCACGCACCTCACCCTGGGCCGGGTACCGGACCGTGGTCTGCACGCCGTGTGCGGCCTCGAGGAAGTCGAGGTGCACCGCAGTCTCGAGATCGCGACCCTTGCGGGGGCTGGTGCGCCCGCGCCCCCCCGGTCCGCCGCTGGTGAAGAGCTGGCTGAACAGGTCGGAGAACGATGCGTCGTCGTCGAGATCCTCGAACCGGATGTGCGTAGCGCCTCGGGGCCCGGCTCCGAAGCCGGCGAACCCTCCGCCCCCACCGAGGCGACCGGGGCCCACACCCGATGCGACCATCCTGCGAACCTCGTCGTACTCCTTGCGCTTCTCGGCGTTCGACAGCACCTCGTAGGCCGCCGATATGGCCTTGAAGCGATCCTCGGCCACGGTGTCGCCCGGGTTGGCGTCGGGGTGGAACTGCTTGGCGAGGGTCCGGTACGCCTTGGTGACGTCCTTGTCGGTGACGCTCGCCGGTACCCCGAGCTCCTTGTAGTAGTCCTTCTCGAACCATTCACGCTGGGGTGCCATGTGCGTCACCTCCTCCGAGGTCGTCGCCGCCGTCCACTTCCCTCACCGCCGTGGCGCCACCGTGGCCTCGACCGCACCACGCCGGCGCCGCTCGCACGCCGCTACTTGGCCACCTTGACCATGGCGGCCCGCAGCACCCTGCCCTTGAGGTGATATCCGGCCCGCATGACCTCCACGACGACCGGTTCGTCGCGTCCTTCGTCGACCTGCATGACGGCATCGTGCAACGACGGGTCGAACGCCTGGTCGAGGGCGTCGACGCGCTGCAGGCCGGCCTTCTCGAGCACGCCGACCATCTGGGCATACGTGAGCTCGATGCCCTTCTTCACCTTGGCGTGCTCGTCGGGGAGCTCGACGACGCTCATCATCGCCAGGTCGAAGGCATCGAGGACGGGGAGGAGCTCCTCGACGAGCCGCTCCGACGCCCGTTGGCTGAGTGCAGCCTGATCGCGGGCCGAGCGCTTCCGGAAGTTGTCGAAGTCGGCCTGGAGCCGTTGCAGATGGAGGAGGTACTCGTCGCGCTCCGCGGCGAGCACCTCGATCTCGGTGAGCGGTTCGTCGTCGACGATCTCGGCGTCGGCAACGCCATCGGTAAAACACCTGTCATCGGCGAGGGCGACGTCGGCGGCACCGACGTCGCCCTCGCCGACATCGTTCGACCGACTCGCGGGCCCGGTCGGATCGGGGGTCGCGGGGACGGACTCGCCGTCCCCGACGATCCACTGCTGGTCGTTCATGACGTTCAGCTCGCCTGCTCGTCGACGATCTCGGCGTCGGCGATGTCGTCACCGGCCCAGGTGTTGCCACCAGCGCCACTCCCGCCAGCCTCGGCGCCCCCGGCACCTGCGCCGTCTGAGGACGCGGCCTGGGCCGCCTCCTCGTACATGCGCTGGGAGAACGCCTGCGAGGCCTTCGACAGCTCCTCGTGACGGTTCTTGACCACCTCGATGTCGCTGCCGGCCAAGGCTTCCTTGACGTTCGAGACCGCGGCCTCGATGTCGGCCTTCTCGGTCGGCGTGGCCTTCTCGCCCTGGTCCTTGAGCATCTTCTCGGTCTGGTAGACGAGCGAGTCGGCGTCGTTGCGGAACTTCGCCTCCTCGGCACGCTTGCGGTCTTCCTCAGCGTGCAGCTCGGCGTCTTTGACCATGCGGGCGATGTCGTCCTTGCCCAGCGCCGATTGGCCGGAGATGGTCATCGACTGGAGCTTGCTCGTGGCCATGTCCTTGGCCGAGACGTGCACGATGCCGTTGGCGTCGATGTCGAACGCCACCTCGATCTGCGGGACGCCCCGGGGCGACGGCGGCAGGTCGACGAGCTGGAACTTGCCCAGGGTCTTGTTGCGAAACGCCATGTCGGACTCGCCCTGCAGCACGTGGATCTCGACGGAGGGCTGGTTGTCGTCGGCGGTCGTGAAGATCTCGGAGCGCTTGGTGGGGATGGTGGTGTTGCGCTCGATGAGCTTGGTCATCACGCCGCCCTTGGTCTCGATGCCGAGCGACAGCGGCGTGACGTCGAGGAGGAGGATGTCCTTCACCTCGCCCTTGAGCACGCCCGCCTGGATGGCTGCACCGACGGCCACGACCTCGTCGGGGTTGACGCCCTTGTGGGTGTCCTTGCCGGCGAGCTCCTTCACGAGCTCCTGGACGGCCGGCATGCGCGTCGAGCCGCCCACGAGGATGACGTGGTGGATCTTGTCCCGGGTGAGGTTGGCGTCGCGGATGGCCTGCTCGAACGGGCCCTTGCAGGCGTCGAGCAGATCGCGGGTGAGGTCCTGGAACTTGGCTCGGGTCAGCTGCTGCTCGAGGTGCAGCGGTCCGTCGGCCGTGGCCGTGATGAACGGCAGGTTGATCGAGGTCTCCTGGGTCTGCGAGAGCTCGATCTTCGCCTTCTCGGCGGCTTCCCTCAGCCGCTGGGCCGACATCTTGTCCTTGGTGAGGTCGACGCCGTGGGCGTTCTTGAACTCGGTGGCCAGCCAGTCGATGACGCGCTCGTCCCAGTCGTCACCACCGAGGTGCGTGTTGCCCGAGGTGCTCTTGACCTCGAACACACCGTCACCGATCTCGAGCACCGACACGTCGAACGTGCCGCCGCCGAGGTCGAAGACGAGGATGGTCTGGTCGGCGGCTTCCTTGTCGAGGCCGTACGCCAGCGCGGCGGCGGTCGGCTCGTTGATGATGCGCAGCACCTCGAGGCCGGCGATCTGGCCGGCCTCCTTGGTGGCCTGGCGTTGGGCGTCGTCGAAGTAGGCAGGGACGGTGATGACGGCCTGGGTCACCGTGTCGCCCAGGTAGGCCTCGGCGTCACGCTTGAGCTTCATGAGCGTGCGGGCGCTGATCTCCTGGGACGTGTAGGCCTTGCCCTCGATGCCGACGGTCCAGCTCGTGCCCATGTGGCGCTTGACCGAGCGGATCGTGCGGTCGGCGTTGGTGACCGCCTGCCGCTTGGCCACCTCGCCGACGAGCACGTCGCCGGTCTTGGAGAAGGCCACCACCGAGGGGGTGGTGCGGGCACCTTCGGCGTTGACGATGACGGTCGGCTCGCCACCTTCGAGGACGGCGACGACCGAGTTGGTGGTACCGAGGTCGATACCGACGGCCTTGGGCATGGGAGATCCTCCAGAGGAAGCGAAGTCGGGCCACCGTCGCGGCGCCCGTTCATGTATCGGTACTCCGCATCATAAAACTTGAGTGTCACAGACCCAAGTTTTCTGCTCCCGATGTGAGAGAAGTCACGCTGGCGATGCTGGCCGGCCACCGCCAGCGGGTCAGCGCTCCCTGACGCCGCTGTCTCGTTACGTCTAGATGTAGGTGAAAGAGTCGAAGATGCGCTGTAGGGCGATGAGGTCGGCGGTCGAGGCCATCTGGAAGACCAGGGCCACGGGCTGGAGCAGGGTTTCGGAGGGCTGGCCGGCGATGACGAGGAGCGCAGTCGAGTTGGCGCCGCAGCCCGTCCACAGCTCGTAGCTGCCCACGAAGACGGCGTCCTCGTAGCTGGAGAAGCCTTCGCTGGTGCACGCGGACGTGAAATCGAACTGCTCGAACAGGATCGACGCGGGATCGCCGAACGAGCTCTCGATGTAGAGCATCTGGATGCCCGGCTCGTCGAACGTCTCGACGAACCTCGTCCGATCGGCTGCTGCGGTGACGCCTGGAGTCTCACCGGTGCCGAAGGTGATCGCCCCGCCGTTGACGTCGGCCCACTCCACCGGCACGTCGACGCTGAACACCGCGGTGTCGTCGGTGACGGTCTCGTAGCCGGTGTAGGGCGTTGCATCGGGCAGGAGGCCTTCGAGGGCGGCCGTCACGTCACGAACGAAGGTGAACGACGGCGCCAGGGGGGCGCCGTTGATCGTGCCGGCGAGCGTCTCGGTCGTGTCGAGCCGGTACACCTGCACGTCCACGGGCTCCGACGCGGTGCTCGATCGGAGGACGTCGCAATAGGCCGACAGCGTGCCGTCGCCCCCGACGAGGCTCTCGCCGATGCGCATCACCACGTCGCCGGGCTGCACTCCCGTGAGCGCGGCCGGCGAGCCCGGGTCGACGGTCGTGACCCAAACGCCGAGCACACCCGACGACGGATCGTCGACGACGCTGCCGGAGATGCCGAAACCGTCGACGTATCCGGGGTTCGCGCCGATGAGGTCGAGCCCGAACTCGAGCGGCGTCACGAGCTGACGGTCCCGGTTGTCGCTCAGGTTGGCATGGTTGATGCCGACCACGAGCCCCGCGTCGGTCACCAGCGGCCCCCCGGTCGCGCCGGGCTCGATCGGGGCGTCGACCCTCAGGTTGTAGGGCACGAAGGAGGCCAGCGTCTGGTCGTCGGCGTCGGGGTCGGCGATGATCCCGTCGGCCACCACGTACTCGGTTCGCTCGCCCGGCGTCTCCGGGAGCGCGTACCCGGCGGCATGGACGGCGAGACCCCCTTCGACCTCGCCGTCGAAGACGGTGAGCGAGGCGACGGAGGTCTCGAGCCCAACGACTTGGATCAGCGCGACATCGCTGCACTCCGAACTGCTGACGACCGAGGCCGTGTAGGTCCGGTCGTCGCCGCTCACGTAGACGCTGAGCGCTTCGGCCCCCGCGACGATGTGGTACGCCGTCAGCGCCAGGCCGTCGGCGGTGACGAAGAATCCCGACCCGGCACCGGCGAATGCGTCGATGGTTCCGATCTCGGGATCGCGGTAGACGCCGGTGCCGATGATCTGGATCGTGGCCGCTTCCACCTGCGACAGGTCGACGATCGGGTTGCCGGTCCCGGACGTGGTCGTCGTCGCGTCGTCGGGGGCGGTCGTGGTCGTCGTCGCGTCGTCGGGCTCGCTGCGCTCGGAGGTCGTGGTACGGCGCGGGCGCGTCGAGCCGGAGTCGTCGTCTTGCGCGTCGTCACCGCTGCCGCCTCCGCCCCCTCCGCCCCCTCCGCCGCCGCAGGCGGTCAGGGTGAGCGCGAGAGCCGTCGCGGCTGCAGCCAGGATTCGCTTCATCGAGCAGGCCTCCATCAGGCCGATCGTGGACGGATCGGTGGAGGCAAGTATCGCTCAGCGATCAGACCGCCTGGAGCAGGTACCCGCGGGCTCGCACCGTGCGGACCTCGAGGCCGACGAGCCGGGCTCGGCGACGGAGTCGCAGCATGTGCACGTCGAGTGCGTTGCGCGTCGGCGGTCCGACCGGCCAGGCGCTGCGAGTCACGATGTCGCGGGCCACGACCGCGCCGAACCGCTCGACGAGCGGTCGGGCCATGGCTCCTTCGAGCGGCGACAGGGCGATCCACTGATCGCGGAACCGCAACAGGTCGTCTTCGTGAACGTGAGGTCGGAGCCTCGCCGCTGCCCGCGCTGCCAAGGTTGCTGCTCGGGCTCGGACATCGCGATCTTCGGAGGGGATGCGCACCCAGTCCTCGAGCTCGTCGACGGGCATCGGAGGCTCGGCGTCGCTGCGCACCAGGAGCAAACGTGGGGCGCCCTCGGCGCGAAGCGCCGTCAATCGGGGGGCTTCCTCGGGCCAGCGAACCAGGGTCACATCCATTGCCGTGCATGCAACAGGGCTCGTGTTTCGAGCCTGTTTCGCGCCGATGAAGGCTCCGGGCCGGCATCCGGGCGTGACGCCAGCGACTTCGCTACGCTTCCCGGCCATGGCGCGAACCGACGCATTCATCGCACACCTGGCTGAGCACCCGCTGTTTGCCGCGTGCTCCAAGAAGGATCTCAAGCTGATCGCCTCCAAGGCGACACCGCTCGACATCCCGGCGGGACGCACGATCATCGAAGAGGGTGCGACGGGCAAGGAGTTCTTCGTCATCGACGAGGGCAGCGCCGTCGTGAAGCGCAACGGGCGCAAGGTCGCCACGCTCGGCGCCGGGCAGTCGTTCGGTGAGCTGTCGCTCCTCGACGGTGGTCCCCGCAACGCGACGGTCGTTGCCGACAACGCCATGCGGGTGCTGATCCTCACCAGGCCCGAGTTCGCCGGCCTCCTCGATGAGGTCCCGGGGCTGGCCCGCAAGCTGCTGATCGGCATGGCCAAGCGCCTGCGCGACAGCGACGCCCGCGCCGTCCAGTAGCACCGCAGGCCGGCTCGCTCGTCCGAGCGACATCGCACGTGGGCCCGTCGCCGAGATCGCGTTCGTGGCGCGCGCTCAGCAGCCTCCTCGGTGGGTCTCGGTGAGGCCGAGCCGCCGCAAGGCCCCGCGCTAGATTTCGGCAACTTTCAGGTCGACTTCGGGCGTGGTCACGCCCATCGGGAGGGTCGCGTGCGCCGCGTTCGCGTCAAGCCGCACCAACTCGTCATCGCTGCCAGCGTCATGGCGGCGTTGGTGTTCGCCGGCTCGGGCATCGTCCCCAGCATCACCGACTGGCACGACGATTCGCCGGTCTCGCGTGAGGTGTTCGGCAACGTCCCTGCACCGGTTCAAGCGGTCTTTTACACGCTGATGGCAACGATGTGCCTCGTGGTGGGCTGGATGGCCGCCATGCGGGTGAAGAACTGGGAGCGGGGCCGACCCGACGACCGCTCGCTCCGTCGCGACAACGCCGGCCGGCGAGCCCGCGACTTCCGGGCCGGGGTCTGGATGCGCACGCTGCTGCGCGACGCTCCCGCCGGGGCGATGCACTCGATGATCTACTTCGGGTTCATCGTGTTGTTCATCGCCACCGTGCTCCTCGAGATCGACCACCAGGTCCCGGAGAGCCTCAAGTTCCTCCACGGCGACACCTATCGGGCCTACGCCTTCACCGCCGATCTCTTCGGCGTGATCTTCGTGGCCGGCATCGTGTGGGCCATCGTCCGGCGCTACGTGCAACGGCCGGAGCGGATCCGGTCGAAGACCCGTCCCGAGGACGCGCTGGTCCTGGGGTGCTTCTTGCTCATCGGCGTCTCCGGGTTCTTCGTGGAGGGCCTGCGGATCGCCCACTCGGGCGCCGAGCTGGGAGCCCGTCCGGAGTTCGAGCGGTGGTCGTTCGTCGGCTGGGAGATCGCGAAGTGGTTCGGGAATCTGAGCGAGGGGACCCTGTCCGACTTCCACCGCTGGGTCTGGGCGCTGCACTTCGTGGCCTTCCTCGGTTTCGCGATCCTCTTGCCCACCACGAAGCTCCGGCACATGGTCACGTCGCCGATGAACATGTACCTGAAGGACCGCGACCGCCCCAAGGGCGCCATGAAGGCCATGCCGTACCTGCTCGACGGGGAGACCACGCTCGAGTCGTTCGGCGCCAAGGCCATCGAGGACTTCACCTGGAAGCAGCTCATGGACACCGACGCCTGCACAGTCTGCGGGCGCTGCACCTCCGTGTGCCCGGCGAACATCACCGGCAAGCCCCTCGACCCGCGCAAGATCGTGCTCAACATCGGCCAGATCATGTCGGCCACCGGAACGCCGGCCGTCTCGCCGACGGTCGGTCTCGAGGCGGGCGTGGTGGTCTCGGCCAACTCCGTGTTCGAGCTCATCACGACCGACGAGATCTGGTCGTGCACGTCGTGCAAAGCGTGTGACGAGATCTGCCCGGTGAACATCGAGATCCTCGACAAGATCCTCGACATCCGGCGCTACCTCACCCTCATGGAGTCCGACTTCCCGACCGAGCTCGGCATCGCCTACCGGGGCATGGAGAACTCGTACAACCCGTGGGGTCTCGGCAATCACGAGCGCGCCGCCTGGGCGGAGGGGCTCGACGAGAGTGTCGTCATCGTCGACCCAGCCGACGCCTTCGAGCACGAGTACCTGTACTGGGTGGGTTGCGCCGGCTCGTTCGACGATCGGAACAAGAAGGTCACCCAGGCGACCTCCAAGCTCATGCAACGAGCTGGGATCGACTTCGCGATCCTCGGGCCGTCGGAGCTGTGCACCGGTGACTCGGCCCGCCGATCGGGCAATGAGTACCTGTTCCAGATGCTGGCGTCCGAGAACATCGGCACGCTCAACGGCATGGGAGTGAAGAAGATCGTCACCCAGTGCCCGCACTGCTTCAACACGTTGCTCAACGAGTACCCGCAACTCGGCGGCAACTACGAGGTCGTGCATCACTCGCAATTGCTCGCCGACCTCGTCGACGATGGACGACTGTCGCTCGTGGGTGCCTCGCTCGACGAGCGCATCGTGTACCACGACTCGTGCTATCTCGGTCGGCACAACGACGTCTACGTCGCGCCCCGTCGGGTGATCGGCGCGATCGGCGGGGTCGAGGTCGTCGAGATGCCCCGCAACGGCACCCGCTCGTTCTGCTGCGGCGCCGGCGGTGCCCGCATGTGGATGGAGGAGCATCTCGGCGACAAGCGGGTCAACGTCGAGCGCACCGAAGAGGCCTTGGCGACCAAGCCCGACCGCATAGCGGTGGCCTGCCCGTTCTGCTACGTGATGATCGCCGACGGTGTCAACGAGAAGGGCGAAGGCGACAACGTGAAAGTGTCCGACATCTCGCAGGTGTTGCTGGAGGCCATCGAATCGCGAAGCGCTGCCGCGGTGGCTTCTGCCGACACGCCCATCACGGGGTTCTCGGGAGGCTCGATCCGTCCGTGACGTGCGTGCACCGGCTGCAGCAGCCGACGAGGCGGGTGCCGGGGGTCGTGGCGGCGGTCGCCATGGCGATCGTCGTGTCGACCGTCGTGGCTGGCTGTGCTGACACCTTCGACACGTCTCTGCCGACGATCGCGGAGGCTGACATCGGGGTCGGTTCACCGACCACGGTGCCCCGTCCACCTCGACCCCAGGATTCGGCGCAGCTCGCGGCGCTGCCCGACCTCGGGCTGGGTGACGATGCCACGGTGGTGGACACCGAACTCGACGTTGCCGATCTGGAGCAGGCGGTGCGTGATCTCGTGGCGGCGTACGGCGACGATGTCGAGCTGGTCGAGCTGTCGGTCACGTCGTTCGGTATCGAGTTCGCCGTGCGCGCAGCCCCCGGGGCCTCACGACTCGTCGACCACGACTGGGACCTCGAGACCGGGCTTTCGGCGCCGAGCACGCCCCGACCGGAAGACGGCCCATGGTTCGGGCTCGACGGGGTCGATCTCGAAGCTCCCGCGGCGCTCATCGACGAGATCCAACTGCGCGCGCCCGGCGCCGAGGTTCTCGACGTCACGCTCGACTTCGGAGTGTTCGACGACTCCGGCCTGGCCTGGCAGCTCGGGGTGTCTTCGCCGGTGAAGAGCTTCGAGGTGCGTGCCCGACTCGACGGCACCGTCGTCGCCATCGTGGTGTGAGCCGGACTGTCCGTGCGCCCCGGTCGCTTCCTCGTCGTGCCGTTGCTGGCGATCCTGGCGCTGCTCGTGGTGCAGGCGTGGGGCGCGGTGCTCGAGCCCACCCCGGTGATCACCGACACGAGCGACGATCTCCGTCGCATCGTGTGGCGAGGGGCGGTGCAGCCCGACGGTGTGGTGGCGGTTGAGCTCAGGTTGGAGTTCCGCGACGACGAGGAGCGTGATCTCGGCTTCGATCTGCCAGCGGACGCCCAGCAGGTGCGCGTCGACGGCGTCCCCGTGGCCGTCTCCGACTTCTCGAACGGCCCGGTCGGCGTGTTCCAGGGGACGGCCTCGATCAGCTATGAGGTGGCCGGGGCCGTCCGCCGCTTCGAAGACGGTGCGCTCGTCGAGCTCGGCATGTACCCGAGCCTGATCTCCTACACCGGCCTGGGCGACACCGAGGTCCAGGGTGTGCTGTCGTGGTACGACGACTCGGGGTCCTGGGACCACCGATTCATCGTCCCGCCGCTGCATGACATCCGCGCCGAGCGCATCATCGCCAGCGGTGCTGATGGTGCGGCCGTCCGGTTCACCGCAGCCGGGTTTCCCTGGCGCGACGCCACCATGCTGGCCGAGCTCACCTCGAGCGCGGTGCCGTCGGCCCCCGTGGTCGCGGGGACGGTCGACGACGCGTTCGACGCTCGACGCGCCGAGCTGACCGAAGGTCCGCTCGAAGACGGCGAACCCGACGACTACACACCAGTGAGGCAACTCGTCGCGGCCGTGCTGCTGAGCGCGTGGCTCGGGCTGCTCCTGACATGGCTCGTCCCGCGCTGGAGACGGGCCGCGGCCGAACAGGCGGGAGCAGCAGCCGGGGTCCCGGACGAGATCCACGAGCCCCCGTCCGCGCTGCCGCCGGCGGTTGTCGGGATGCTCGTGGGTACGAGCGGAGGCGGTGAACGCTCGGTGGTCGCCGGGACCCTCCTGGGCCTTGCCGCCCGGCGCGAGATCCGTATCGACGGGATCGACTCGGAGCGCTTCACCCTCCGCATCCCGGCCTCCACCTCGGGTGTCGACGAATTCGAGCGCCTGCTCCTGACGGCGCTGCGCCCGCAGGGTCAGGCCGCGGCCGAGGTCATGCTCACCGGCCCACCCCTGTGGAGCGACGGCCCTCACCCCTTCGTTCGTCCCATGCGGCGGGCCATGCACAAGCGGGCCCGCGGCGACGGGCTGACGACGCCGGCCTTCTCCCCCGTGGTGCTGCTGGTTGCCGCGGTGGTGATGGGCGTCACCGCCCTCGTGGGCAGCGGGGGGCGCAGCACCGTGGCGGTCGTGGCGCTCATCGCCGGTCCGGTGCTGGCCATCGGTGCCGGACTCGCTGCCGGCTTCGCACTCACCCGTCGGGGCCGGCGCGCCCGGGCCGAGTGGGTCGCCTACGGGCGCTTCTTGCGCGAGAGCGGGTCGTTGGCCGATCTCGGCGTTCCCGCCATCGCCGTGTGGGGCCCCCACCTGGCCTACGGAGCCGTGCTCGGGGTCTGCCCGACGGCGGCTCGGGCACTGTCGCCCCGCTTCGATCGCAAGCCCGTCTGACACGAGCGTCCACGAGCCGATCGGCTGGCGACAAAGCGGGCAGAAGCGTCGAGGCTCGATTCAGACGGAGCCGCCCGACGTCGATAATGTCCGTACATATGGACAACTCTGAGCGTTCGTGGGCGCGAGGCCCGAGCCACCATCGTGTCGGACCACGAGCACCGGGAGCGGTCCGATGATCGTGGTGGCGCTGCTCGTGGGCTTTGGACTGCTGATCGGAGCGTCGCTCGGATCGGTCGGGGCCGGAGGATCGATCCTCGCCGTACCGGTGCTCGTGTACGTGGCCGGCGAGTCGCCGAAGGCCGCTACGGCATCCTCACTGGTGGTCGTGTTCGTGACGGCCGTCATCGCCTTGCGACCCCATTGGACCGCCCGGCGGGTCCGGCGCGACGTCGCCGTGCCGTTCGGCTTCGTCGGCGTGGCCGGCTCGGTGGCGGGCAATTCGCTCGGGCAGCGTCTCGACGCCGACGTGCTGATGCTGGCGTTCTCGTTCGTGATGGTCGCGGCGGCGATGACGCTCGCCCGCCGGAGCCGTTCGTGCGTTCCCGTCAGCTCGACCGCGTCAACCGTTCCCGATGCCCCACCCCAGAGCGCGAGATCGCACGGTGCCGGAGCTCGGCCGGGTGTCGCGCTCCTCGACCGTCTCGACCGTCCCGACCGTCTCGACCGTCCCGACCGTCCCGAGGTCTCGCTCGCCTTCCGGGTCCGCATCGCCGCTGCAGGCATCGGCGTCGGGCTCATGACCGGCTTCTTCGGGGTCGGTGGCGGCTTCGTGATCGTCCCCGCGTTGGTGTTGCTGCTCGGCCTGTCGATGAGCGAGGCGGTCGGCACGTCGCTGCTGATCATCGCCATCAACACGTCAGGGGCGTTCGCCCTCAAGGCTCGGGGCCTCGACCTCGACTGGGGTCTGATCCTCGTGTTCGGCGCGGCGGCGGCCTGTGGGGCCTTGGCGGGAGGCCGGGTCGCGCATCGCGTCGACAACGCCCGTCTGACGCGATGGTTCGTGGCCGTCGTGATGACGGTGGCCACCGCCATGGCGATCCGCTCGGGTGCCGCGCTGGTGGCGTGAGCCTCGAGCGGAGCGCGCCGAGCGCGGCGCCGCTCGAGCCTCAGACGTCGGGGCTGGCGTTGTCGCTGTAGCGGGAGGCCACGGCGCCACTCTGGCCCTGGTACTTCGAGCCCAGCGCCGGATGGCCGTAGGGCCGTTCGGCGGAGCGATCCATGCGCTGGAACACGATCTGAGCAACCTTCATGCCCGGCCGAAGCAGGATCGGCAACGTCGACACGTTGCTCAGCTCCAGCACGATCGTTCCCGAGAAACACGGGTCGATGTACCCGGCCGTGGCATGGATCAGCAGTCCGAGTCGGCCCAACGAACTCTTCCCGTTGACGACGCCCACAACATCGTCGGGAAGCGTGAACGTCTCGGCGGTGTGACCCAGGGCGAACTCGCCGGGGTGGAGCACGAAGCGCTCGGCGTCGGTCATCTCCACGACGTCCATCAAGGTGTCGTTGGCGATGAACGGATCGATGTGCGTCACACGGCTGTTGCGCATGACCCGGAACTGCCCGCCCAGACGCACGTCGATGCTCGCCGGCTGCACGAGATCGGCCTCGAAGGGATCGATCACGATGCGCCCGGCGGCCACCTCGTCACGGATCGTCCGGTCCGACAGGATCATGGGGCCGCACGCTAGTGGTTGGTCCGGCGAGCCGGTCAGTTGGGTCGGCTCACCCGGCGATCGCGCCCGCGGCGCGGAGCCCGTCGATCTCGGCGCTCGCCAGCCCGAGCTCGCGCAACACCTCCACCGTGTGCTCTCCCAGGCCGGGGGCGCCTCTGCGGATCGTGATCTGCTCGTCGTCGAACTGCGCCGGCGTCGCGGCGAGGCGAGCCGTGGGATGGACGGGATGGCGGGGAACGTAGCCATTGGCCAGCACCATCGGATCGGCCAGCACCTCGACGGTGTTGGCGAACTTGGCGAAGATGCACCCCTCGGCGGTGAGCCGCTCGACCAGCTCCGCCAAGGGTTTCGTGGCGATGGCCTCGCGGAATGCGGCCTTGATCACCTCGCTGTCGGCGTCACGGCCAGCCTCGGTGGCGTAGCGAGGATCGGCCCCCAGCGATTCCAGGCCCAGCGCCTTGGTGGCGTTGGGCCAATAGCGATCACCGTTGATCATCACGAGTTGCACGTATCGGCGGTCGGCCGTCTGGTAGCTGCCCACCATGGGGCTCGGGACGGCGCGGGCGCTGCTCCTCGGCGGGTCGGTACCGAGCAGCGAGGCCGCGGTGATGTCGGGGGACAGCGTCCATACCGCGCCCGCGAGCAGCGAGATGTCGACGACCACCCCGATGCCTGTGCGGCTGGCCCGGAACAGCGCGGCCGAGATGGCGCCGGCGAACATGGCGCCCGTGGGGATGTCGCCCAACGCCGGCCTGGGGCTCACGAGCGGACCGTCCTCGGGCGAGAGCATGTGGGCCACGCCTCCGCGGGCGAACCACGACACGGCGTCGAAGCCGCCGGCCTCGGCATCGGGACCCTTCTGGCCCTGCCCGTGGCCCTTGGCGTACACGAGGCGGGGGTTGACGGCGAAGAGGTCGGCGGGCTCGAACTTCAGCTTGCGGCGCACAGCGGGGAGCTGGTTGGTGACGAACACGTCGGCCCACGCCACCAGCTTCTCGAACACCGGCCGGGCCTCGGGAACCTTGAGATCGAGGGCGATCCCCCGCTTGTTGCGGTTCACGAGCTCGTTGATGAAGTTGAAGTCGCCGGTGTTCACGACCAGGCCCTGGCCCATGATGAAGCGCATGGCGTCGCCACTGGGCTTCTCGGCCTTGACGACATCGGCGCCCCAGTCGGCCAGCACGGCGCATGCCGACGGGACGAACCCGTGCTCGGAGAGCTCGAGCACCTTCACGCCTTCGAGGGGCAGGGTCATCTGACGGCCTCCGGTCGTTCGGGGCGCTCGGGGCGCCGCATTCAGCGACTGACGATCATGACGCAGGCGTTGGCACCTCGGCCGACCGTGTGGGCCAAGCCCACCTTGGCGTTGGCGACCTGGCGGGCACCGGCGGTTCCCCGGAGCTGCTCGACCAGCTCGACGACCTGAGCCAACGCCGATGCACCGAGCGGCTCGCCCTTCGACAGCAGGCCGCCCGACGGGTTGACAGGCCGTCGCCCACCCAAGCTGGCGCTGCCGTCGCCGACGAGCCGGGCCTGCTCGCCCGGCGCGCACAGACGGAGCTCCTCGTAGGAGATCAGCTCGCGGGCGGCATCGGTGTCTTGGCACTCCACGACATCGACGTCGTCGGGGCCGAGACCCGCCGTCTCGTAGGCGGTGTCGGCGGCGAGACGTGACGGCGGCGGGATGGCGGAATCGTCGATACCACTCATGGGAGTGGCCTCGCCCAGGACGCTCCCGGGCAGGTGGCTCCGCAGTGCCGCGGACCGGAGGGTGACGGTCGGTCGATGCACGCTGGCACCGTTGCCGTTCGGTCGAGCTGCTCTCAGCACCACCGCGGCGGCGCCCTCGTTGGGGCTGCACAGCATCCAGAGATGCAGCGGCTCGCAGACCACGCGACTGGCGAGCACCTCGTCGGCGCTCACCTCCTTGCGGAACATGGCGTTCGGGTTGTGCACGCCGTGACGGCGGTTCTTCACCACGACCTCGGCCAGGTCGGCCTTGGTCACGCCGCGCTCGCGCATCAGCCGCTGAGCCCTGAGCGCGAAGTAGCTCGGCGTGGCGGCCAGGCCCGCCTCCTCGCGCCACGGCTCGAAGAACGAGGACCGGATGATTCCCTTGGGCATCTTCTCGATCCCGAACACGAGCACGCAGTCGAACTGGCCCGCAGCGATGGCACCGGCTGCGAGCTGGATGGCCGCGCCCCCGGATGCGCATCCGGCTTCGATGTCGACGATCGGCATCCCGGTGAGCGCCAAGGCGCCGAGCACCTTGTGGCCGGCCGCCACGCCGCCGTAGGCCGTCGCACAGAAGGCCGCCTGGAACGGGGGGTGCGAGGGGCTGCCGCCATCCAGCCCGGCGTCGCCGAGTGCGCCGCGAACGGCCTCGACGCCCATGCGGGTGACGGACTTCCCGTCGAAACGGCCGAACGGGTGCAGGCCGACGCCGGCGATCTCGACCGCGCTCCCTGCGCTCCCTGCGCTCCCTGCGCTCACGACGCGGTCTCGGTGTCGGGCGCGAACGCCCAGGTGATCACCGTCTCGCCGGAGTCGCCGTCGGTGAACAGCGCGTCGGCGACGAGGTGCATGGGCTGGCCGAAGCTCAGCCGGGACGGGTCGCTCTCGGTGATGCGCCCCAGCACGCGCAGCCCCTCCGGGAGCTCGACGATCCCGAACCCGTACGGGACCTGACCCCGGTATCCCGGCGGCGGCGCCGTGACGGCCGTCCACCCCCACAGCGTCCCCCGAGTGCTGAGCTCGCGCTCCTCCACGTCGGCGACTCCCGTGTACGGACACGTGTCGAGCAGCGGGAAGTGCGCCAGCCCGCTCGCCGGCGACCACCCCCCGATGAGCGCGATGTCGGGCGCCTCGGCCTCGGGATCGCCGATGCGGAACAGCCCCGGCTCGATCGGTCGCGCATGCACCCACCGATTCTGCTCACTCGCCGCCCCCGGCGCGGCGACCCTGCCAGTCGAGACCGCAGCCGAATCGGCCGTTTGCTAGCGTACGAAGGTCTACGCGGGTGTAGTTCAGCGGTAGAACATCAGCTTCCCAAGCTGAGCCACGGGGGTTTCGCGACCAGCACCGAACCGCGAAAGTGCTGGTCAGAGCGTCCGCCCCGTGTTGGCCCGTACCGTCTCGTGACCCCCAGTTCCGTTTCGTTAGGTCACGGTTAGGTCACGCCGGCCTCCTGGCGTCGCCGAGCCGGGCCCGTCCGGCGCCGCGCGGCTTACCGGGCACCCGCGCTCTTGCGGACTCGCTTGGCCGTCGGACCGACCGGCCTTGGGGTCGGGCCATCCACCACGTCCTCGGGCCTGGTGTCGTCGAGTTGGCGGAGGGCTTGGGCGAGGCGTTCGAGGACGTCGCTGGCGTCGGGGAGGTCGCCGAAGGTGTGGCGGAGGAGAGCTTTGGCTCGGAGTTCTCCGAGGGGTTCGAGCCGGTCGGCGAGATCGGACGGCGAGACGCTCGGCTTCTCGCGTTTGCTTGTGGGCATG
>VFJJ01000164.1 GCA_009886115.1 Actinomycetota bacterium | reverse complement strand
TTCGGTGTCGGCTCGGGCTGCTTCGGTGTCGGCTCGGGCTGTTTCGGTGTCGGCCTTGCGGTCGGCGTTGTCGGCTCGACTCGTCTCCTGGGCGAGCCACGCGTAAGTGTCGGCACCTGGGAGCACGAAGCGCCCGGCGGGGCAGCAGATCCCGAGCCGATCCTGGCCGTCTCGGGCGAAGGTGAGGTCGAGGCTGGCAACGTATCGGCCCACGGCATCGGTCATGACCGGCCGGCCGGTCTGATCGAGAGCCCAGCGATCGACTCCCTCGTCGGGCCAGACGATGAACGCCTCGCTCACCCCGTTGGCCAGGTATCGCATAGCCTTACTGTCGAGTTCGGCCCGGGTGTTCGAACGCGAGACCACCTCGACACAGACGACCGGTGCAGGGTCGTCAGGGCCCTGGTCGTATGACCGATCGATGGCGCCGGATCGGCCGGGTACGACCATCAGATCGGGAGCCACCTCGGCTCCGCCGTCGGCGGGAACCCAGCGAACGTTCCCCAACACAGCCGCCGTGCGGTCGGCAACGGTGTGCCGGGCGGCCTGGAACAAGAGGAAGATCCATTCGAGATGGCGCGCCGATTCCACGAGCGGGTTGTCCTCTTCGCCGGGGAGGTACGGGTAGTCGCGGGCTCTGGTGACGGCCACGTAGGAATGGTACCGCACCCTCGGTAGCATCCGGTCGTTCGTCGCCGACTGGAGCGCACGCTGGATCCCCGACCCGATGCCGCGACGGCCGAGACCACCGAGACCGTCTCGGTGTCGCCGTTCGAGCCGTTTCGGCATCGGGCCTTCGCTCAGGTGTGGACGGGCGCGTTCGTGTCGAACATCGGCAACTGGATGGAAGCCATCGCCGTCGGCACCTACGTGGCCGACACCACCGGCAAGGCGTCGTGGACGGGCGTCGCAGCAGCGGCCGCGTTCCTCCCCACGGCCGTCCTCGGTCCGCTCGGAGGGGCGCTGGCCGATCGGGTGAACCGGCAGCGCCTCATGGTCGTCACGACCATGTGCCAGTTGGGCTTCGCTCTGGCGTTGACGGTGCTGGTGGCGACCGGCCGGCCCGGGCCGGGCATGATCTCGTTGCTGGCCTTCGGCAACGGTGCCAGCGGGGCGCTGGGTTTCCCCGCCTACCAGGCGATCATGCCCGACCTGCTCCCGCAGCCGCTGTTGCTCCCCGCCATCTCGCTGTCGCAGGCGCAGTTCAACCTGGGCCGGGTGATCGGGCCGGCGCTGGCCGGCATCGTGATCTCCACGCTCGGCTACGAGTGGGCATTCGGCTTCAACGCCGTGTCGTTCCTCGCGGTGGTTGTGGCGGTTTCGCTGCTGCGCCTGCCACCCGTGAGGGGCACGGCGGGCACGCCGATCAGGGAGACGATCGCCGAGGGGTGGCGCTACGTGCGGGCTGATCCGGCGATCAGGTCGTCGATGAGCGCCTTGGCGTTGTACGCGGTGTTCATCTCACCGTTCATCGGTCTGGTGCCGGCGGTGGTCGAGAAGGTCTTCGACGGTGGGCCCCGCCAGACGTCGATCCTGGTGACGGCGCAAGGGATCGGCGCCGTTTCGATGGCGCTGGTGATCGGCTGGCTGTCGCGCCGGTATGGCCGTCGGGGCATGCTCGTGGGGGTGATGACGGCGTTGCCGCCGGCGATCGTGCTGTACGCGCTGGCGCCCACGGTGTGGACAGCCGCCGTGGCGATCGGTGTCGTCGGGTTCTTGTACCTGGCGATGCTGTCAGGCCTCGGCGCAGTGGCCCAGACCCGAACGCCGCGTCATCTCCGCGGCCGCGTCGTGAGCCTGTTCTTCGCCACGCTGGGCCTCTCGTATCCCATCGGCCTCACGATCCAGGGCTGGCTCGGCGACCGCATCGGCCTGCGCTCCACCGCAGCGGGCGCCTCGGTCATCGGTGGTGTGCTGGCTCTGGCCATCCGCCTGGCCCGCCCCGAGCTCACCAGCCTCTGGGGCGAAGAGCTCGACGGTACGGCAGCTCACCTCCCTGGTGGCCCTCCCCGGTCGTAGCCTGGGCTCCAGCCCGCCCTGGCGCGCGTGTCCCGTCTGCCGGGAGGCCCCACGGGGGGACACGATGGGGCCGAGGGCAGGGCGCCCTGGCCGGCTTCGTGGGTAACGGACGTGTCGACGGGTGCTCGGAGCGTGGCGGCTGGTTCGGGGTCACGGGCGATGTGCTCACCATTGTCCCCGAGGTGTTCGCCATGCCTGCCATGGGCTGTCCGGTGTACGTCCCGGCGATCGACAGCGTGGGCTACGAGCTAGCGCGGGGCGTGCGCTAGGCGTGCGCTAGGCGTGCGCTAGGCGTGCGCTAGGCGCGGCGATGGCCCGGAGCAACGTCGACTTGCCAACCGATCGGGGCCCTTGGAGCCCGATGGAGGGTTCGTCGCCGAGGCGCGTCTCGATGATGGCGGCGAGACGTCGCTCGACGATCGAGCTGAGCGGAGCGTTCACACCTACAAGCTTTGACATTGTTCCGTCGTTGGAGGGCAGATCGTTCCGGGATCAGAGGGTTCGTTGTTCCGGAGTTCGAGGGTTGTCGACGGGCGGCAGAGACCTGCTCCGGAGCCCTGGCGCCGTGATGCAATGTCCGTCGAGGGACGGGACTCGCGGCGTCGGAGCTGCGAACCCTCCTGCGGCAGCCACGTCTCCGCTCAGGCGGTCAACGGGTTGTGCCAGGTGAGGGTGGGGAAGCGGGCGAAGTCGGTGTCGGCTGAGCACATGACGAGGCCGTGCTCGATGGCCAGGGCGGCGAGGTGGGCGTCGGCCACGAGGTTGCCGGTGAGGTGGAGATCGACGATGAGGGCGCCGAAGATCTCGGCGTGCCGCTGCGTGGGGACGGGCGTCCACACCACGTCGCGATCGAGCCAGTCAGTCACCCGGTCCCACGCCGTGGCCGACGGGAGGGGGCTGGCCATGACCCGGGGATGGGTCACGAGCCGGACGAACGCGGTGATCGAGGCCCATGGGATGGCGACCCGGACGGGACCGTCGAGCTGGGAGCTGAGCCAGGTGCGGGCGCGCTCGTGGTGGGGTGAGGTCGAATCGACGGCGTAGATCAGCAGGTTGGCGTCGACGAGCATCAGTGGTAGCCGGGTCCCTCGGCCAGCTCCAGGGCCTCGGCGACGTTGCTCACGTCGATGCGGCACTGCAGCGCGTGGGTCTTCTGGCGAAAGGGCTTCGTCGGCCGGGATGCCTCGACGAGGTTGCGTCGGACGAGCTCGTTGATCGCCTGGCTCACGCCGATCCCTCGCTCACGGCGAATCTGCTCGACCGCTGCGGCCACGTCGTCATCGAGGGTCACGGTCGTCCTCATGGCGCAAGGGTAGCATCATGATGTGCATTCATAGCCATGCTGATGCGCAACCGGTGGTCGGCCCCGATCCCGGAAGGGCCGCGCCCTAGCATCGGGCCGATGAGCTCGGCGGGCGGCGATCTGTTCAGCGCGGGAGCTGAGGAGCAGCTGCGCCGCAGCGCCCCGTTGGCGGCCCGGATGCGTCCCCAGACGCTCGACGATGTGGTGGGCCAGCGGCACCTGCTAGGACCCGGGAAGCCCTTGCGGGCGTTGATCCAGGCCGATCGGCTGTCGTCGGTGATCCTGTGGGGGCCGCCGGGTGTCGGCAAGACGACGATCGCCCGGCTCATGGCCGGCGCGACGAGCAAGGCGTTCGAGCCCATGTCGGCGGTCACGGCCGGGGTGAAGGACGTGCGCGAGGTGGTGGAGCGGGCCCGCACCCGTCTCGGCCATCACGGCCAGGGCACGATCCTGTTCCTCGACGAGATCCACCGGTTCAACCGGGCCCAGCAGGACGCCCTCCTGCCCCACGTGGAGGAGGGGTTGGTCGTGCTGGTGGGAGCCACCACCGAGAACCCGTTCTTCGAGGTGAACCCGCCGCTGCTCTCACGCAGCACGCTGTTCCGGCTCGAAGCCATCGAGACCGTCGAGCTCGAGGCCCTCGTCGATCGGGCGCTGGCCGACGTCGAGCGGGGCCTGGGTCACGCGGCGACCACCGAGCAGGTCACCATCACGCCCGAGGCCCGTCACCATCTGGCCGACCGGGCCGGGGGCGACGCCCGGCACGTGCTCACCTGCCTCGAGGTCGCCGCGGCGCTGGCCCAGGAAGCGCACCGCAACGAGATCACGCTGGCCGACGCCGAGGCCGCCATCGCCTCCCGAGCGCTGCGCTACGACCGCGACGAGCACTACGACGTGATCTCGGCGTTCATCAAGTCGATCAGAGGGTCGGACCCCGATGCCGGGTTGTACTGGCTGGCCCGGATGCTCGAGGCGGGCGAAGACGCCCGCTTCATCGCCCGCCGGCTCGTCATCTTGGCGTCGGAGGACGTGGGCCTGGCCGACAGCCGTGGCCTTCTCGTGGCCACCGCCGCCGCGCAGGCCGTGGAGTTCGTGGGCCTGCCCGAGGCCCAGCTCAACCTGGCCCACGCCGTCGTGTACCTGGCCACCGCACCCAAGTCGAACCGGGTGACCGTGGCCATCGGCACCGCCCGGCAGGACGTGCGCGACCGTCCGGCCGGACGGGTACCCGTCCACCTGCGAGACGGCCACTATCAGGGGGCGGCCACGCTGGGTCACGGCGACGGCTACGTCTATCCTCACGACCGACCCGAGGGCTGGGTCGACCAGGAGCACCGGCCGGACGAGGTGGCCGGCCGTCGGTACTACGAACCGTCGCCGCACGGTGAGGAGCGTCGCATCGCCGAGCGGTGGCCCTGGATCGGCGACCGTCGGCGACCGGCGGACGAGCACGATGCGGGGCCAGGCGGGGCGAGGCCGAGCGGGGCACAGCCGAACGATTCAACGCCAGGGGGGCGAGGGGTGGGGGAGCAGCGATGAGCGGGGGAGAGTGGGCGGTGGCGGTGCTCGGCGGTGTCGCCGCCGTCCTGGTGGTGTTGCTCCTGGTGGCCCTGCGCTCGCTGACCCGAGCAGCCCGGGCCCTGCACGGCGCCGCGCAGGCCATCCAGCGCGAGACCGTCCCGCTCGTGCTCGACCTGCGCGACCAGGTACAGGCCACCACGGGCTCGGTCGAACGCATGGGGCTGCTCATCGAGGCGGCGGAATCGGTGGCCTCCACCGCCGACTCGGCGTCACGGCTCGCCTACACCGCGCTCGGGAGCCCCGTGGTGAAGTCGATGGCCTTCGGGACCGGCGTGGCCCGAGGGTTCCGTCGTCTCACCGCCCGTCCCGCCGAAGGCGACACCGAGCCCCCGCCGCTTCCTGCGCAGGTGTCGGTCACGTCGAAGCGACGGCGCAAGGACGTCTGATGTTCAAGCTGATTCGGCGGTTCCTCTGGCTGTTCACCGGGGTGGGCCTCGGTGCCGGTCTCACGCTGCGCATCCAACGAGGCATCCAGCGGCGCATCCAACGGATGCTCGCCGCGATGAGGCCCGGCTCGGTGGCCGATCGGGCCCTCGCTGGCGCTCGCGACGTCGGATCCGGCACCCGGGCCGCCCTGCGTGAAGGTCGCCGGGCGATGCGGGCCAGGGAGTCGGAGCTGCGCGTCGAGCTCGAACGTCGGCGCTCTCCGGCGACCGGGGCCGACGGGGGCACGCCGCCCCGAAGCTTCGTCTGAGCGCTCCGCCGATCAGGGCCGAAGGTGACGCATCGGCCCGGGTAGCCTGCACCTCCATGCGACGCATGACCGCCGACGAGCTCCGCCGGGCCTTCCAGGGCTTCTTCGCCGAGCGCGGTCACACCGTCGTTCCCAGCTCCAGCCTGATCCCCAACGATCCGAGTCTGTTGTTGACCACTGCGGGCATGGTCCAGTTCAAGCCTTACATGCTCGGCGACGAAGCGGCGCCTTGGCCTCGCGCCACGAGCGTGCAGAAGTGCTTCCGGACGACAGACATCGACATCATCGGCACCACCACCCGCCATCTCACGTTCTTCGAGATGCTCGGGAACTTCAGCCTGGGCGACTACTTCAAGGCCGACGCCATCCCCTTTGCCTGGGACCTCATGACCGAGGTGCTGGGGTTCGACCCAGAGCGCCTCTGGGTGACGGTCTTCGAGACCGATGACGAGGCCGCCAAGCTCTGGCACGAGATCGTGGGCGTGCCGACGGAACGCATCCAGCGCATGGGTGAGGAAGACAACTTCTGGGCCATGGGCCCCACCGGCCCGTGCGGGCCGTGCTCGGAGATCTACTTCGACCGGGGTCCCAGCTGGGGGGCCGAGGGTGGACCCAAGCACGGCGGCGAGGAGCGGTTCACCGAGGTCTGGAACCTGGTGTTCATGCAGTACAACCGCTTGGCCGACGGATCGCTCGAAGAGCTGCCCCGCAAGAACATCGACACCGGCGCCGGGCTCGAGCGGCTGTTGGCCGTCATGGCCGACGAGCGTTCGGTCTTCGAGACCGACGTGCTGCGGCGGCTGGTGGCGGCGGCCGAGGAGTGCACCGGCCGTACCTACGGGGCCGACGAGAAGATCGACGTGTCGCTGCGCATCCTGGCCGACCACGCCCGCGCCATGACCTTCCTCGTCTCCGACGGGGTCGTGCCGTCGAACGAGGGGCGCGGCTACGTGCTACGCCGCATCATCCGCAGGGCCGTGCGCCACGCCTACCAGCTGGGCGTCGAGCAGACCGTCACTCCCCGCCTGGTCGAGGCCGCGGTGGCCACGATGGGCGAGGCCTACCCCGACGTCGCCGCCAATGGGGCCTTCCTGGCCCAGGTGCTCGAGCGGGAGGAGCAGCGCTTCCGGCTCACCATCGCCCGGGGCCTCGACCACCTCGACGACGTCCTGGCGCGGGGCGACCTGAGCGGTCAGGACGCCTTCTTCCTCCACGACACCTTGGGCTTCCCGATCGACCTCACCCGTGAGATCGCGCAAGAGCGCGGCCGCGCGGTCGATCTCGACGGGTATGGCGCGCGGATGGCCGAGCAGCGCACCCGGGCCCAGGAGGCCCGCAAGGGCGCCGGAACCGGCACCGATCCCGAGCTCTACCGCGAGATCCTCGAGGTCGCCGGGCGCAGCGAGTTCGTGGGCCATCACACCTCGACGCTCGACGACGCCCGGGTGATCGGGCTCATCGCCGGTGGCGAGCGGGTCGAGTGGGTCGACGCTGGTGTGCGCCCGGGCTCAGGTGACGGTGACGGTGACATCGGCGCGACCGTCGAGCTCGTGCTCGACCGGACGCCCTTCTACGCCGAGTCGGGTGGCCAGGTTGGCGACACCGGCGTCATCGAGGCTGCCGGCGGAGCGACCTTCGAGGTGCGCGACACGGTGCAGGGCCTGGCGGGAACGCTCACCGTCCACCGGGGTCGGCTCTCGACGGGCCGGCTGACCGTCGGCGACGTCGTCAGCGCCCGCATCGACGGCGAGCGCCGCGACAGCATCCGCAGGAACCACACCGCCACCCACCTGCTCCACGCTGCGATGCGCACCGTGCTGGGCGATCACGTCAAGCAGGCGGGCTCGCTCGTCGCGCCCGACCGTCTGCGCTTCGATTTCAGCCATCACGAGGCCGTCCCCGCGTCGAAGCTCCACGAGATCGAGGCGTTGGCCAACCGCGAGGTGCTGAGCGCGGCGACCGTCGAGACGATCGAGACGAGCAAGGCCGACGCCGAGACGATGGGGGCCATCGCCTTCTTCGGCGACAAGTACGGCGACACCGTGCGGGTGCTGCGCGCCGGGCCCCGTTCGCTCGAGTTCTGCGGCGGCACGCACGTCTCGTCGCTGGGCGAGATCGGCCCCATTCGCGTGGTCAGCGAAGGCTCGATCGGCGCCAACCTCCGGCGCATCGAGGCGCTCACCGGGGAGGCCGCGCTGGCCCACATCCGCGAGAGCGACGAGACGCTGGCCTCGACGGCGACGCTGCTCGGGGTGAAGGCGAGCGAGGTTCCCGATCGGGTCGGTCGGCTCCTCGACCAGATGAAGGTGCTGGGTCGTGAGCTCGAAGCGCTTCGAGCCGCGGCCGCGGCGGGCGAGGCCGACGCGCTCGCGGCATCGAAGACCGATGGTGTCGTCGTCGCTCGGCTCGACGGCCGCACTGCCGACGATCTCCGGTTGCTCTCGAACTCGGTGCGCGATGCCATCGGCTCCGGTGTCGTGGTGCTGATGAGCCAGGTGGGTGACGGCGACAAGGTGGCGTTCACGGTCGCCGTGTCGGCCGACTTGCAAGAGCTCGGGGTCTCGGCGGGCGTCATCGCAGCCGGGGCCGCGAAGCTCGTGGGCGGTGGCGCCGATCCCCGACGGACCGACTTCGTGCAAGGCGGCGGCAAGAACGCCGGAGCGATCGACGGGGCCCTCGCCGTGGCCGCGGCGACCGCACGGGCCGCCATCGCCGAGTCGTGAGCCGACGCGAACGCCGCCGGGGTGCCCGTCCCTCCCCGAGGACGGGTCAGCAGTCGTGACCGACGGGCGGGTGCTCGGTGTCGACCTCGGCGAACGTCGGGTGGGGCTGGCCCTGTCCGACGCCGGGCGGGTGCTCGCCTCGCCCTACTCGGTGCTGGCCCGAACCCGCGACCGGTCCGGCCTTGCCCGGGCCATCCTCGACGTGGCCCGCGACGAGGAGTGCTCGACGATCGTCGTGGGCCTTCCCCTGTCGCTGGACGGGACGATGGGCCGCGCTGCGCACAGCGCGATGGCCGAGGTGGAGGCCCTGCGGACCCGGGCCGGAGCCGGAGCCGTGCCCGTTCCCGAGATCGTGGTGCACGACGAGCGACTCACGACCGTCACCGCCACGCACGCCCTGATCGAGGCGGGAGTCAAGCGCCAGGCCCGTCGGGCACTCGTCGACAAGGTCGCGGCCGCGGTCATGTTGCAGGCCTGGCTCGACACGCGGCCGCGCTCGGACCCCGAGTGATGCGAGAATGGGAGCGGTGACGCTGATCCGAGACCTCGCGACCAGACCGACGGGCGGGTTCACGGCTGCTCGCGCCCCGGGACGGCGCTCGTGAGCGACGAGCCGCAGCCCCCGCGACCGGCGCTGTTCGACCAGGACTCGCTCGATGACGAACCGGGCGCCCCTGCGGTTCGTCGGAACAGGGCCGGCGAGGCGGGCGCCGATGCCCCCGCTCGGCGCACCACCGCACCCCACCGCGAGCGCGGCACCGATGCCCCGCCGGCGCGGGCGGCGGGCGCTCGACGCGCCGAGCCCCGGCCCGAGCCGCGGCCGGACACGCTGGGCGAAGCGCGGCCCGAGCAGCGCGCCGAACCCTGGCCGGAGCAGCGGGAAGAACCCGGGGTCAAGGCCCGGCCCGACCGGCGGGACGAGCTACGTGACGAATCCAGGGACAAGGCCCGTGCCAAACCCCGCACCGAAGCGACATCGGAGGGGGGGGCCGAGCCCCGGCCGAGCCCCGGAGCCCGCCGGGCGGCCCCTACTCGGGCGTTCGAAGACCCAGCCGCCGGCCCCGCTCCCCAGCGCCGCGACCCGAGAGACGCCGAGCGTGCCCCCGAGCCGATCCCGACCCGATCCCGCCGGCAGGCCCCCGACCCTGACCGAGACCGCGGGTCCGAGGCCAGCGGCGCCCCAGTCCGTGCGCCTCGGCGGAGCCCGGCCGAAGACACTGCGGCTCTGGAGCGATCGGCGGCGACGCCGGTCCGAGGCGGTCCGCGGTCCGATCCGTCGTCCGAGCGGCGGCCCGATGCCGAACCGCCCCGGCCGAGCGCGGGCCGCGCGTCGTCGCCGGGCCCGGAGCAGCGAAGCGCCGTCCCGAGTGCCGATGCCGGGTCGGCTGCGACGTCGATCGTCTTCCGGGGCCTCGAGGACCTGGGCCGCGAGTCATCCGAGCCCGAGCCTCGTCCGGGTGCCCGCCGTCGCCCGGGAGCGCCACAGCCGGTTCCGGAACCCGCACAGCAGGAGCCCACCGAGCAGCAGATCGGCGAACGCTGGCTCGGTGATGAGCTCCGACCCGGCGGAGCCGCACCACCGCGACTCGCACCACCGCGACTCGAACCACCACGACTCGAACCACCGCCGCGACCCACACCCGCAGCGGTCGTGCCCGAGGCTGTGCCGGCCCGGCCTGCGGCCGAGGCTGTGCCTGTGTCGCCTGCGCCTGTGTCGGCTGCGCGGCCGTCGCTCAGTGTCCTCGACGAGTTGTTGCGCGACCACGACCACCCGGTCGCCGATCGCACGCCTGAGGTCGTGTCCGAGACGTCGGCTCCCGCCGGAGCCGCCACGCCCGAGGGCGACCTTCCGACGAGGTCGCCCTCGGACGCCACGCCTGAGCGCCGATCGCCTCCCGCTTCGTTCGAGCTCGCGTTCGCTGCTGATGAGGTTCCGGCCCCTCCGAGCGCGGCATCCGACGACCAGCCGGACCACCCTGTTCGAGCTCCCGAGTCGGCTGAACCTCACGGAGTCGGGCTCGAGACCCGCGGCATGGCGCTGCCACGGTTCCTGCCCGGATCGGGATTCGACGGTCCGGGAGGGTCGACGGCCGGGCTGGCGTGGAACGTGGAGCCGCGGATCCCGTCGTCGGGCGCCAGTCGTTCCTTCGCCGCTGAAGACGCCGAGCGCGATCACGACGCCGCCGACCTGGCCATGACGGGCCAGCTCGTGTTCTCGGGTGAGCAGGCCCGATTCGACCTCGAGACGATCGACGAGGCCGACCGTTCCCGGTCGCAATCGCCAGCGCCGGGCCAGGCGCTCGTCCCGATCGGTGAGATCGGCGGGCCCGGGGCCGAGTCCGAGCAGGAGTGGGTCGACGACGGCTCGAGCGATCCGTTCGCCGAGGCGGCCCGGGCCCCCGATCGACGGGGTCCGTCCCGGCGCCGTTCGGGAGCTCGGGCGTTCGTGCAACCGGCCGATCCCGATGAGGCCCAGCCGATCGGCTGGCCCGATCAGGTCTATTGGCGAGTGGCCTACCAGCGGGTCGGGGCCCGCCGGCGCCGGGTGTACATCCCGGTCACGCCACCGATGGCCGCGGCCCAGCGCCGCGGGGGCTATCGCTCGCCCCGCATGCGGAGCTACCGATGGGCCCGGGTTCTGGTCTCGTTCGCCGTCTTCGTGCTCATCGTTGGCGGCGCCGGGCTGTGGGTCAGGAACTGGTGGTTGCGCCAGCTCGATCCGTCGGGGCCGCCAGGCGCGGCCGTCACCGTGGTGGTGCCCGAGGGGGCCAGCACGAGCGACATCGTGAGCCTGCTCAAGGAGAACGAGATCATCGGCACCGAGTGGGCGTTCCGCTTCTACCTCGACCGCAAGGGGATCGACGAGATCCAGGCGGGCGAGTACTCGATTGCCCGCAACAGCGCGGCGTGGGACGTGGTCACGGCCCTCGAGAGCCCGGTGAAGCCCGCCGAGATCCCCGTCGACAAGCTCGTCGTTCCCGAGGGACTCACGCTCGTCGAGATCGCCGACCGTGTCGCCGCGCTGCCCGGCGGTCGGAGCGCCGAGGTGTTCCTCGAGCTCGCCGAGAACGGCAGGGTTCGCTCGAAGTTCCAGCCCGGGCTGGTGGCCACCGTCGAAGGGCTGGTGTATCCGGCCACCTACGACATCCCGCCGGAGTGGTCGGAGTTCGACATCCTCACCCGCATGGTGGAGGAGTTCGACGAGCGGGCGACGGCGCTCGGTCTGGTGCCGGGCGTGCCGGTCAGGGGACTCGATCCGTATCAGATCATCGTGATCGCCTCGCTGATCGAGGAGGAGGCCAAGGTCGAGGCCGACCGGGTCCTGATCTCCCAGGTCATCCACAATCGGCTCGCGGTGCCCATGCGGCTGCAGATCGACGCCACCGTCCTGTACGCCCGGGAGCTCCAGGGCCTGCCCCGCACCGACCGCCTGAGCAACGACGACCTCCTCTTGTCGTCGCATTGGAACACCTACGTGCGTGACGGGCTCCCGCCGACGCCGATCGCCGCATCACGCTCGGCGTCGATCGATGCGGCCATGAACCCGATCCCCGGCCCGTACCTCTTCTACGTGTTGACGAACGTCGACGGCAGCCACTCGTTCGCTGCCACCCTCGAGGAGTTCGAGGCGTTCAAGGCCCAGGCCAAGGCCGACGGGGTGATATGAGCACCACCCGGTCGACGGCGTCGCCAGCGTCGGCACGGTCGGCCCCGACCGGAGCGACCGAGCTCTACGGCGTCATCGGCGATCCGGTCCGGCATTCGCTCTCCCCGGTGCTGCACAACGCCGCCTTCGCCGCGCTCGGCATCGACGCCGTGTACGTGGCGCTCCCGGTCGCCCGGGGTGAGGCCGCCGGGGCGATCGGGGCCATGCGAGCCCTCGGCATCAGCGGGCTCAACGTGACCATGCCGCACAAGGACGCTGCGGCGGCCGCGTGCGACGAGCTCACCGACGACGCGGCCCGACTCGGCGTCGTCAACACCATCGCCCGTCTGCCCGGCGGGCGCCTGCTCGGTGATTCCACCGACGGCGAGGGATTGCTCAGATCGCTGGCCGACGCGGGCGTCGCTGTCGATGGTCGCCGGGTCGTGCTCGTTGGAGCTGGTGGTGCAGCCAGGGCGGTGGCCCTGGCCATCGGGCGCCGAGGAGTCGAGCTCACGGTGCTGGCCCGCCGAGCCGCGGCGGCCGAGTCGGTGGCGTCGCTCGCACCCGGGGGCCGCTCGTCGCTCCTCGGCGAGCCAGCAGCGACCAAGGCCTGCTCGGCGGCCGACGTCGTGATCAACGCCACCCCGGTCGGGATGCACGACGATGCTGACGGCCTGCCCGTGCCACCCGACGGTCTGGGGCCCGGCACCGTGGCCGTCGACCTCGTCTACCACCCGGCCGAGACGGCCTGGCTCGCTGCCGCCCGGCTTCGCGGGAACCCCACGCTGAACGGGCTGGGCATGCTGTTGCACCAGGCGGCGCTGGCGTTTGAGCGCTGGACGGGCCGCGTGGCGCCCGTCCAGGCCATGCGGTGTGCCGTTGTCGAGGAGCTCGCGGCTCGCGCTGCGCGGTGACGGCCGCCATCGAGCCACCATCGGAACTTCATCGGTTCTTGACAGCGTTGGAGGCACCATGGACGTCATGAAGCGCAAGGTCCTGGTGGTCGAGGACGATCACGGTGTGACGCGGCCGGGCCACGACCGCAGATCGGGGACGAGCGGCGCCAGCGTCCGGTGCCGCCAGCAGCCCCACCAGACGCCTGCGCAGTAGGAAGCATCGTCGGCGAGCACCAGGGCCGCCCACGCGACCGGGTCGATGTCGGGGCGCTTCTGGCGCCACCCGATCGTCGCGGGGACGACGATCGCAGCGACGAGCGCCCGCCGCGCGGTCCGCGACACGAGCCCGGCGGCGACCATCGCGGGCAGCCAGGTGCGCGTGAGCGCGGTGGCGATGGCCCGCCCGGCGTGGACATGGCCGAGGAGGCCCAGGCGGGCCGACTCGCGTATCGGATCGGGGAGCCGGCGGAGCTTGCGGGCCAACGCCCCCGTCGTCCCGGCGGCGACCGCCACTGCCGTTCGAGGCCGACCGGTGGCCAGCAAGCCCCACACGGCGACGCTCCACCACGACACCGCCAGCGGCGTCAGCGCGCCCGGGTGACGTTTCGCCAACGGTGCGGCCGAAGTGCCGTAGTCGAAGCGGCGCCGGAGCCAGGCGCCCGGTCGGGTCCGGTGCTCGTGAGCGACCGTGGCGGCGGGTTCGTAGCGGGCCCGCCAGCCGGCGTCGGCCAGGCGCCACTCGAGGTCGACATCCTCACCCACGGGCATGGCCTCGTCGAAGCCGCCGATCGCGTCGAGCGCCGCCCGCCTGAGCACCAACGCTGCCGCGGGCACGTACGAGATGCGGGTACCGGCTGCGATTCGGCCCTCGGCCGGCCCGAGGTCGAGCGGGGAGCGGACCGCTTCGTAGCGG